>DATDPU010000090.1:0-5060 GCA_035292585.1 Anaerolineae bacterium
CTCCGGCAGGAGGGGAAAGTGCCGGCAATCCGACGCATTCGCTCATTTTGTTACGCGCTCTTAGACTTCCGGTGCATGGCCTTGCGATTGCGGAGCGGGACGACCGCGGCCGCGGGCGTGTCATGAAACTGCAGGTTGAGCGGGTGGTAAGCGCCGAGGTCGCTGCGGGCGGCCGCCTTTTCCATGCGTTCAATCCATTCTAGGGCGCCATTTGCAGATTGTCCACGAACCGGAATAGACTATTCATGCTCGCAGTGCCGACGCACCAGTGCTGTCATCCAATCTTCACCGATCTGAGATAGTATTCATTGCGCTCGGTTATACCGCATAATAGTTTCGCATCACCTCACAGGGAGTCCTTTATGCATAACATTTTCCGTAAACTAATTGCCGCCGTGGCGGCCGTGGTGCTGGCTGCGATCGCCGGTGCCGCCGGCGCACAGAAAACCCAGCTCCTGGTGTACACCGCGCTCGAAACCGATCAACTCAAGGCTTACGAACAAGGCTTCATCAAGGCCAATCCCGGCATCGAGATCAAATGGGTGCGCGATTCCACCGGAATTATCACCGCTAAATTGCTGGCCGAAAAGGCCAATCCCCAAGCCGATGTCGTGATGGGCGTCGCGGCATCCAGTCTCGCGCTGCTCAACTCCCAAGGCATGCTTGTGCCCTACGCGCCCAAAAATCTCGGCGCGATCTCCGCCAAGTACCGCGACAGCAAGAACCCGCCGGCATGGTTTGGCATGGATGTGTGGGGTGCGACGGTTTGCTTCAACACTGTGGAAGCCGCCAAGCGCAAAATCCCCAAGCCCGGAACCTGGAAGGACCTGACCAAGGCAGCCTACAAAGGCCAGATCGTGATGCCCAACCCGGCCTCATCGGGCACCGGCTATTTCGATGTCACCGCCTGGCTGCAGATCTGGGGCGAGGCCGAAGGCTGGAAATTCATGGATGGCCTGCACCAGAACGTCGCCCAATACACGCATTCCGGCTCCAAGCCGTGCAACATGGCAGCCGCGGGCGAGTTCGTCGTCGGCATTTCGTTCGAGTACCGCGCCAACTCCAATAAGGCCAAAGGCGCGCCGATCGACCTCATCTTCCCGAAAGAAGGACTGGGTTGGGATCTCGAGGCGTTTGCCATCCACAAAGGCACCAAGAAGCTGGATGCGGCCAGAAAGCTTGCCGACTGGGCTTCGAGCAAGGAAGCCATGATCCTCTACGGCGCAAACTTTGCGATCACGGCTCAGCCCGGCGTTGCCAAGCCGCTGCCCAATGTACCGGCGGACTATGAGGCGCGTTTGGTGAAAAACGACTTCACCTGGGCCGCCAATAACCGCGAGCGCATACTCGCCGAGTGGACCAAGCGCTACGACGCCAAGACTGAGCCCAAGAAGTAAATACGGAATTGTGGAACGTTCAACCCGAAGGTGCCCTGGCGCCTTCGGGTTTTGTTTTTGGTTTTCATGCGCATGACGACCACCCGTACTGACTTTCTGGTGCTCAAAGACATCAGCAAGAACTTCGGCGGCTTTCAGGCGCTGAAAAACGTCGAGTTTGGGGTGGCGAAAGGCGAGTTTGTCTGTTTTCTCGGACCGTCCGGGTGCGGCAAGACCACCCTGCTGCGCATCATCGCCGGCCTCGAAGTGCAGACCGCCGGCAGCATCCTTCAGGCCGGCAGTGACATCTCACGGCTGCCGCCGGCGCAGCGCGACTACGGCATTGTGTTCCAGTCGTACGCGCTGTTTCCAAATCTCAGCGTCGCCGACAATATCGCGTACGGCTTGGTCAACCGCAAGACGCCGAAGGCCAGGATCGACGCCCGCGTCGCGGAATTGCTCAAGTTGATCGGCCTGCCCGGCAGCGAGCGCAAGTATCCGGCCCAGCTCTCCGGCGGGCAACAACAGCGCATCGCGCTTGCGCGCGCGCTGGCAACATCGCCCAGCCTGCTGCTGCTCGACGAGCCGCTGTCCGCGCTCGACGCGCTGGAGCGGGTGCGCCTGCGCGGGGAGATCCGCGCGCTGCAACGCACGCTCGGCGTCACAACCGTCATGGTGACGCACGATCAGGAAGAAGCGCTGTCAATGGCCGACCGCATCGTCGTGATGAACCAAGGGGTCATCGAGCAGATCGGCTCTGCGATCGAGGTCTACCGCGAACCGGCGTCACCGTTCGTGGCGGATTTCGTCGGCAGGGTCAACGTCCTGACGGCGACGGTTGACGGTCCAGGCCGCGTGCGTATTGGCGGGCGCATCTTTGCCTGTGCTCACGCCGTTGGCGAGCCAGGGCGTGCAGTCAAGGCGTATCTGCGGCCCGAGGATGTGCTGGCGCGGCCACTCGAGCCCGGCGATCCGAACGTGCTGGACGGCCGCATCGAAAAAATCGAGTTCCTCGGCTCATATTGCCTGGTGCGCGTCGTCGTCGACGGCATGGAATCGCAACTGCTGACGGTCTGCCTGTCGTTGAATCTCCTGTCGGAACAGAACCTCGCCGAGGGCAGCCGCCTCAAGCTGCGGGTGCTCACCGAAAGGCTGCGTTTTTTCTCCGACCACGCTTCTTCCCTCCCGCATGCGCAGGCACCACTTGAACCGGGAGCAGTGGCGTGACGGCCGCTGTTGCGGCGGCATCATTCGCGGCCACCGTTCGGCACCGTACCCACTGGACTGATCGCATCGCGCACGCCGCGCTGCTGGTCATCGCCGCGTTGTTCATGGTGGCGCTGGTGGCGCCGCTCTGGACCATTCTCGCGCAGAGCGTCGAGGACAGGTCCGGCCAGTTCGTCGGTCTGGCGAACTTCGTTTCCTACCTGCGCACACCGGCACTCGCCAGCTCGCTGTGGAACAGTTCCTGGGTATCGGCGGTCGTGACGCTGGCCGTGATCCCCACAGCCTTCGCCTGCGCCTATGCGCTCACGCGCAGTTGCATGCCGGCCAAGGGCCTGTTTCGCGCGATCACGCTGATCCCGCTGCTTGCGCCGTCTCTGCTGTCGGCGATTTCGTTCATTTACTGGTTCGGCAACCAGGGACTGCTCAAGAGCTGGCTGTCGGCACTGGGCATCACCTCGATCTACGGCGCGCCGGGCATCATTCTGTCCGAGGTGTTCAGCGTGTTTCCACACGCTTTGATGATCCTGGTGACCGCGCTGACGCTGGCGGACGCCCGTCTCTATGAAGCCGCGGATGCGATGGGGACGAGCGCGACGCGCCAGTTTTTCACCATTACGCTGCCGGGCGCGAAATACGGCCTCATCAGCGCGAGCCTGGTCACTTTCACCCTGGTGATCACCGACTTCGGCATTCCCAAAGTGATCGGCGGCAATTTCAACATGCTCGCCACCGACGTCTTCAAGCTGGTCATCGGTCAGCAGGACTTCCAGAGAGGCGCGGTCGTCGCGCTGTTTCTGCTGGCGCCGGCGCTGCTGACGTTCGCGGTGGATCATTTCATTCAACGCAAGCAGACGGCGATGCTCACCGCGCGCGCGGTCCCGTATGTCCCCAGGCCGAGCCGCGGTTTCGATCTCGCCATGACCGCCTATTCCGTCGCGGTAACTGCATTGATGCTCGCGATGCTTGGCATGGCGGTATTCGCGTCCTTCGCCTCCTTCTGGCCTTATAACCTCGCGCCCAGCCTGAAACACTATACCTACGGCCTGTTCGACGCCGGAGTCAGCGCCGCTTTCGGCAACAGCCTCAAGCTTGCTTTCGGCACGGCAATCGGCGGTACGGCGGTGGTTTTCGTCGGCGCCTACATGCTCGAAAAAACCCGCGGCCTCGACTGGGCGCGCCCGGTGGTGCGATTACTGGCGATGCTGCCGATGGCGGTGCCGGGCCTGGTGCTGGGCCTGGGCTACATTTTCTTTTTCAATCTGCCGTCCAATCCGCTCAACGGCCTGTACCACACCATGACCATTCTCGTGCTCTGTACCATCGTGCACTTCTATACCCCCGGACACCTGACCGCCGTCACGGCGTTGAAAGCACTCGATAACGAGTTCGAAGCGGTGTCGGCGTCGCTCAAGGTGCCATTCTTCAAGACTTTCTGGCGCGTGACGCTCCCGATCTGCACCCCGGCGCTGATCGACATCAGCCGCTACTTTTTCATCAACGCGATGACCACGATCTCGGCGGTCGTGTTTCTGTATTCGCCCGATACCAAACTGGCGGCGATCGCGATCCTCAATTTCGACGAGGCTGGCGAAATCGGAACCGCGGCGGCGATGGCGGTGCTGATTGCGGCGATCTCGGCAGCCGCGGTCGTCCTGTATCTGATCCTCGGCCGGCTGGTCGATCGCAGCACCCAGGCCTGGCGCAGGCCGGCGGAACAGAACTAGGGGAAACGTGATGACCACGAAAGACCCGATCTTGCTGACGCCAGGACCGCTCACCACCTCGCTGCAAACGAAGCAAGCGCAGGTGCGCGACTACGGGTCGCGCGACATCGCGTTCATCGACATGACCGCCGGCCTGATCGCGCAACTGAACGACATCGTGCACGGTGGCGACAGCCACGCGTGCGTGCTGATGCAGGGCAGCGGCACGTTCACGGTCGAGGCCGCGCTCGGCACGCTGATTCCCAAAACCGGCCACGTGCTGGTTTGCATCAACGGCGAATACGGCAAGCGCATCGCCCGGATCTGCGACGTCATTGGCCGCAGGCACAAAATCCTGCAAACCGCCGAGGACCAGCCGACCACCGCGAAGCTGGTCGAGGAGGCGCTCGCTGCCGATCCGTCGCTCACGCACGTCTCGCTCGTGCACTGCGAAACCAGTACCGGGATCCTGAATCCGCTCGACGAAATCGCGACGGTGGCAGCCAGACACAAGCGCGGGCTGTTCATCGATGCGATGAGCTCGTTCGGCGCGATCGAGATCGACGCGCGCAAGATCCGCTTTGACGGCTTGGTCGCGGCGTCCGGCAAGTGTCTCGAAAGCGTGCCCGGCATGGGCTTTGCGATCCTGCGCCGGGAAGCGCTCGAGCAATGCCGGGGCAACTGCCATTCGCTCGCGCTCGATCTCTACGACCAGTGGCAGTCGTACCTGCGCACGAAACAATGGCGCTTCACG
>DATDPU010000091.1:0-67537 GCA_035292585.1 Anaerolineae bacterium
CCACCCGCAAGTTTCCGATTGAGGAACCCGTGCATGATCTACTACCCGAATTCCGACGTAACCGCACACGATGTCGTGGCGCTTGGCCTGACTAGAGATTGGCTCAAAATGCACACACGATGTCGTGGCGGTTGACACATAGCACTCCACGGATCAGGAATGACTGACGATCAAGGGCGTATCGCTGTAGCGGCAGACCTGGTTATCGCCATCGTCCACACACGTATAGAGGTAGTAAGAACCGGCTGGGACCGAGCTGGTGTACCAGGTATAGCACGCGCCGGTACACGCCGGATGATCGTTGCGCGCGACAAGCGGCAGGTAGATCCTCGGCGTGAGCGCTGTAGCCGTGTTGGGTGCGCCAGAGCCAGCGCTCGCCGGAGCCGATGCGGCTATGGCGTGCTGGCCGTTGGTGAGCGACAGAGTCGTGATCAGGGTCCCGTTAAAGCCGCTCCGATTCGTATCGTAGTACAGTTGCATGGTAGTCGCTGTCGTATCCGGGTCGGTCAGTTGCCATTGGATGTCGGCGTAGCCATCGGCTCGCTCGTCACCGGTCAGCCGGATATCGTCCATGTAAAATGTCGCGTTCTGGCCCGTCGCATTGGCGATGGGATCGAATCGGAACAACGTCCAGTTGGCGGCTGCCCACGCCGGGCCGCCGTTGCTGATGCCCAGCGTCCGCAAGTCGACGGTGTAAGTCTGCCAGCCGGGGAAAGCATAAACCAGCTGACTCTGAGTTTCAGTCGTTGGGTTTCTTCCCCAGAAGATACGCGTGAACTGTCCTTTGTCTACATAGAATAAATACGGGTAGTCCACTTTCAACCGATAGGTTAGATAGTAGTAGCGGCTGACGTCAATCGGCGCGCCGCCAGGCGTTTGCAGGTAGACTTGCACGTCGCCGCCATTCGTCGTGTATGCGGTTGCGGCCAGAGTCCCACCCTGAACCGATGCAACACCATTGACGATCGCGCGCAAGTCTGCCGCATCGTTCATATCCCACGCATTACCGGCGTCCGTGGCGTAATCGGCGCCGCTGGTGAAACTGGGCTGAGTGATCTGGACGATCGGCGCCTGGTTCACCCTCAGCCGGCCCGAGCTGTACCCGGCGGGGCTGCCGCCCACCTTCGCGCAGACGTAATAGGCGCCGGGGGCGACGTTGGCCGGCGCAGCCTGGTGAGTCCCTGCGCTCACCCAATCGAAACTGCCGCTCGCGCTGGCGTTGGTTTTCGTATAGATGAGCGTGCCATCGCATCCGCTCGTGTCGGAATCCAGGTAAAAATCGACGGTGGAAGATGGCGCGCTCAGCCCCGACCAGGCAATTTGTAGTTTGTTCCCGGCCGGGTTCGTCGCCGTGAGGCGCGCCCAGTCAATGGATATCTGGTTACCAGAGGATGCAAACGACTCTAGGTACAGCCCGACGACGTTCCCCGTCCAGTTTCCCGCGCCCTTAGGATAGGTAGCCAGATCGATCACGTAAGTTTGCCAACCGGAAGTGGGCGCTGTGATTCTTTGCGTGCGGCCATCTGGATTGTAAACTCGGTCAAACTCCCAGTTAACCTGGAAAGTGGTGCCTGCTGGCTGCTTCATGCGCAGGGACAACCAGCGGTAGCGGCTGGCAGCGATCGGATACTTGATTCCGATTTTGCCCGCGTCGACCTGCGAGCCGGCGGGGAGCAACAGTGGCACGCCGCCGAACATACTGGTCGGCAAGTTGTAGCTGAACACCCCCCCGCTAAACGAAGCGTTGGGATAATCGTTGACCGGAATCACGTCGGTTGACTGGCTCATGTCCCACGGATCGCCGAGCACCGTTGTGGCAAAATCATCGCCTTCGCCAACCATATCGTTCACGCCATCGGGCTGCTCGATCGTGATCGTGGCTTGGGTATCGGCCTGGACGAAACGATCCGGCGTCAGTTGCCAACTCACCCAACTACTCGCACCGACCAGGATGATGGCGATCAACGTGCGGATAACCACAGCTGCTTTCATGCGCTTCACCTCGAACAGTTTCTCGACTCGGTAAGGCCGCGCCGAACGGGTTAAGACCGATGGTTCGACACGGCGCTCACCAGAATCATAGGATAACCTGATCAAGGAGCGCAATCAACCCTTTGACCCAACCAAAAGGTTCTGCCTGAAACTCCTCAGGCCGCCGCGCCTGTTCCCGTACTCGCCTGATTCCATTTCATGCAAAATCAGTTGAAGGCCGGCTGCTTCAAATATTCCTTCAGGCTCGTCCCGTTTTGATCGCGTTTCGAGAGGATGGGGTTCGCGATCGGCCACTGCACGCCGACATCGGGATCGTTCCAAGCCAATGTGCCTTCGGAAGGGGGCGCATAGAAGCCCGTTTGCTTGTACTGCACCTCGGCGAAGTCTGACACGGTTGCAAAACCATGCGCGAACCCGACCGGCACGTACAACTGGCGCTTGTTCTCGGCGGAGAGCTCAAGCCCGAACCACCTGCCAAAGGTCGGCGAGCCGGTGCGCAAGTCGACCGCGACATCGAAGATACGACCGAGGGTGCAGCGCAGCAGCTTGCCCATCGGCGCGGTCAAGTCTTGATAATGCAACCCGCGCAGGACGCCGTGCGACGAGCGCGAATGACCCTCTTGCACGAACTCCAGGTCCAGCCCCGCAACGGCAAAATCACGTTTGTGCCAGCTCTCGATAAAAAACCCGCGCCCATCTTGAAAATAGTCGATGTCGACGATCACCAGACCGGCCAGCGGTGTTGGGGTGAGATGTGTTTTCATCGAGTCGAGTGTTCCTCAATGTGAAAGGGTGTTTGGCGTTCACCCCGGTAAGCCGCAAGCGCCGCCTGCCAGGGTCGCATGCGATCAAGCCCAATATTTTGCAGCGCCTTGTTTTCCAGAACCGAGTAAGCCGGGCGAGTCGCTTTTTCTCCGAACTCACCTGTCTTCGCTGGGGATAGATCGGGGCTTAACCCACTCTGGCGGAAGATTTCGGCGGCAAACTCGTACCAGGTGCAGCTACCCTGGCTGGTGGCGTGATACAGGCCGTAGCGTTCGGTCTCGATCAGCGCCGCAACCTGGCGCGCCACGTCGACCGTGTAAGTGGGCGTCAGTCGCTGATCGTCGACGACGCGGATCAGTTTGCCCTCATGGGCCAGGCGCAGCATCAGCTCGACAAAGTTGCCGCCCTTGCCGCTTGAGCCGGCCACGCCGTACAGCCCGGTTACACGCACGATGAAGTGACGGTCGAGCAGATACCGCACAAAATACTCGCCAGCCAGTTTGGAGATACCATACGCATTGATGGGCGCAGGCGTATCGGTTTCGACATACGGTGTGCGGCGAGAGGTGTCACCGCCGAAGACGTAGTCGGTGCTCATGTGGAGCAGCGCCGCATCAGCGGAGCGGCAAGCCAGCGCCAGGTTGCGAACTCCATAGGCGTTGACGGCAAAAGCAGGCTCGATTTGCTCCTCACACACATCGACCTTGTGAAAGGCCGCCATGTTCAATACCAGACGGGGTCGATGTCGAGATAGGGCAGACTCCACATTCGCGTAGTCGGTCACCTCGATGTCGCGATGCGTGAGCGGAACCAGATCGTGGCTCGCTTGCAGCGCCTTGACCAGATCGCTGCCGAGCTGTCCATTCGAGCCGATCAGCATGATTTTCATCGCTCACCGTTCGCTTCAAAGACAGCGCCGGTGATGCTGATCACCTTGTGCGCTTCTTCCAGAAGCCGCATCCAGCGGATGTTGTAATAGCGCGGGTTATCGAAATCGGTGTAACCATACTTCTGAATTTGCTTCACCATGTCCTTGACCGATTCTTCAATCGTCACCTTGGGCTGGAAATCCAGCGCGCGCTGGATCTTGGCTGCCGACACGCGGTAGCTGCGCACACCCTGATAGCTGTAGTCGGGCACAATCTCGACGTCAATTCCCGCCTCTTTCAAGGCTGTGCAGACCCGCAGCGCCAGCTCCGAAATGCGAACGTTGTGAAAGGAGACGTTGAAGATTTCACCCCGGACCTTTTCTTCGGGCGCTTCCACGCAGGCGATATAGGCGCGCGCCACATCGCGCACATCGACCAGCGGCCGCCACATTTCTCCACCGTAGTGCAACACTAACTTGCCGGTTGACAAGGCGCTTTTAACAAACGTGTTCACGACCAGGTCGTAGCGCATACGCGGCGAAAAGCCATACACCGTCCCTTTGCGCAGAATGACCGGGCAGAACGAATCGCCGGGCAGGTCCAGCAGCAAGCGCTCTGCCTCGTACTTAGAGCTGGAGTAGGCCGCACGCGGATTCACTTCCGAGGTCTCATCGAGCAGCACATCCGCCACTTCATTGCCCACCCCGCGATCGTAGATCGAGCACGACGAGGCGAAGATGAAGCGTCGAATGCCGTTCGCGATACAGAGATCGGCCAGCTGCTTGGTTGCCAGCGTGTTCATCTCACGGTTCGCGCGGGGGTTATACTCGGCGGTGGGATCATTGGAGAGTCCGCCGATATTGATCACACAGCTTACGTCGGCCAAGATCGACGCGTCGACGCAGCGCATGTCGCCGACGAGCAGCTCGACTCGATCGCGGATATCGCGCAAGCCTTCATCGCCGAAATACAGCCGATCGAGCAGCTTGACCGCGTAACCCCGATCGAGCAACTCCTGGGCAAGCACCGACCCAACATAGCCCGCCCCTCCGACCAACAACACTTTAGGCATTTTGCCTTCCTTTCAATTGACTGAACCGGCGAATGCCGGCCAGAGTTATTGTGGAGCCGGAGCTTCGGGCGCGTGCCGCCAGCGCGCCGAGATATGAACAACGCCTAGCTCAGGGTGAGCACGCCGATCGCGCACGTCAAACGAGTAGAGACGGTGATGGTAATCGTAACCCGTAGCGAGATCGCTGCTATGAATGGAGATCGCTATCTCATAGCGGCCCGTAGTCAGAGGTAACTGCTCAACGATGTAATCAATGTATCCTTGCCCATCGATAACGGGGATGCGCAATCCGGCCGCCGCCGTATTCGGGCCGTTCAAATGCAGCCCGTCACTCCGATAGAACGCCATGCCGAAAGCCGGGTCGGTCACTGGCGCCTGCGTGCAGTAGTGGATACGCAGGCAAAAGAACTCGCCGGTCTCGAATATCTCACGGGGCTGGCCCTGCGCATCAAGGAGTTCCACGGCTACGATTTCGGCTTGATACGTTCCTCCACGAGTGATTCCTTCCATGCCCCGCTTGATCTTGGGCAAGTAGCGCCGATATCCCGAGGCGCGCTCTGCGTCCAAATACATACTGATGACGGCCTCGGCGTCGCCATCGGCGCGCACCCGACCTTTGTCCAGCCAGATCGCACGCCGGCATAGCTGTTGTACCTGCTCCAAGGTATGCGAGACCAACACGGTCGTTACACCGCGCGCACGCAGCGTTTCCAGCCGGTCGAAACATTTGCGCTGGAAATTGTGATCGCCGACAGCGAGGATTTCATCGATCAACAAAATATCGGGATCGAGTGTGGTCGTGATGGCGAACCCTAACCGCATCGCCATACCTGAGGAGTAGTTGCGGACCGGCACGTCGATAAAAGGCCCGACTTGCGCAAAGTCGAGAATGTCGTCCAGGCAGCGCCGGATGACCGGGCGGGGGATACCCAAGATAGACGCATTCAAGAAAATGTTCTCCCGCCCGGAGAGATCAGGATGAAAACCGGCGCCGAGCTCCAGCAAGCTGGCAATCCGCCCGTGTGTCGTGACCTTACCGCTGGACGGATCGATAATGCGACTGATCAACTTCAGAAGCGTACTCTTGCCGGACCCATTCGGGCCGATCAGGCCGACCGTTTCGCCGGGTTGAATCTCAAAATTGATATCCTGGAGCACCCAGAACTCTTGGGTGGCTGAACCCGCGCGCCAGCGCACCAGCCGCTCTTGGAACGAGCGAGCGCGGGTGGGGTTCAGTTTGAATTTTTTCGAGAGGCGCTGAAACTGGATGGCAGGGGTCATGTAGCCCCGTTGACGTTGGTGCAGCCCACCGAGCGGCGTGCCCGATTGGAGCTTAGACCGTCGTGGGCGTATTTTCGGCCAGAGACGGGCACGAGGCCCTATACCCCGGCCATCAAAATCAATGGGGTCGAGTCCTAGGGGACGATTTCATAAGTTCTTGGGGTAAAGTCTGGCTAACTCATTCTGCTCGAAGCGGGTCTGCGACCCGCGTCCTAAGTGGACAGGGCCGCCGGGTCACAGACCCGGCGAGAGCAAGCGATTACCCCAAAACTTCTGAAAAGCACCTCTAGTCATCGCGGGTCGCGATAGGCAGGAACACGCGTCGCGTGGCAACGAGCGCAAAACCGGTAGCGCTATTGTTGTCATCGTTCGCTTCATCGATGGTATGGCCGGGGTCAACGACAACATACATTGGATGCGCGCCAGCGCCCAGGTTTGACCACGTTCGAGTAACTTCGACCGTTCCGGCGCAGCCACCCAGTCCTGACTTGATCACGCGCGGCGAGCCGATCAGCGTGCCCGTTGGCGGATATCCGGCATAGAAGGCAATGGTGATCCATCCAGTGGTCGACACGTTGCCGATATTGGAGACAGTGGCTTTAAGCGTCGTCGCCACCAACTTACCCGTGTAATTGATCGCCGCCGGTTCGGCCAGGACACGCACCGCGAGCAAATCGACCGTGGGCGAGAGGGCAGAAGTATAGGCGGCAAAGACATTGCCCAGCTGGCGGCGCTGATGTGTGCCGGGATCGAACAGCGCGCCGCCGAGTTCGGTATCGCTGACGCTGTACCATAACCAGCGCTGCACCAGGCGGTTGTTGTCTGCCGCATAGCCAATATTCGGATCGGTCAGGTTGAGCAGAACGTTGAACGTGCCGGTCATAAACGCGGCTACACGCGCTTCCGTGATCGGCATGCCCATTTCGTCATAGTGAAATCCTCCACCAGGGGTATCAGGCGGATAAGGGAACAGTTCGCCATACTCGGTGACATACACTGGCGTGTCACGGTAGCCGCGATCGCGCAGCCAGGTTCGGAAATCAATCAGCCGTTGTCGAAAGATGCCCAGGCTGAACATCTGAGATTTCTCGTACAACACGCCGCGCGTGGCTGTCATGCCCGGTGGAATGAATGCCCCCCAGACTTCGTAAGGCCCCTTCGGTTGCGCTTGTGGGTCGGAAGCATCGATTTCGCGCAAGATATAGCTGTGCGTGTTCCATAAATCAGCAGGCAGCGGTTCGTCGTACAACTGCCGGTAAGTATTGAGAACCCGATCCAGGTATTGGAAACGGAGCGGGGTCGGCTGAACGATCCCACCCGCGCCGATGCGCGCAGACGGATCGCGTTGCTTGATGAGCGTGTAGACGTGATGGTAAGCCTGCGCGTAGGTCTCAGGCGCCAGGTTGTCCTGCCACGGGCTATCGGGTTCGTTGCCAATCAACCACGTCGCCCCCCGGTTCTGATCGATGATGGTGTAAAGCGTCTGGGTGACGGGCGTAAAGCGATAACCGCTGTCCAGATCAGGCGCTAACCGTATTACCTGCACGTACTCCGCGCCGTTCGGGCGGCTTGGCGTGAGCTGGGTCGACCAGTCCATGTGCCAGCCGATATTCAGCGGCGTCACGGTATAGCCGCTGACCGGCTCACCGACTCCAAAGCGACAATTGGGATAATTAGCGCTCAGAATACGAGCATCTGCCGTAAGCGCAGCCCTATTCAGCAGATCGACATCAAGCCGCTCCTGATCGGGCAGGGTTGCGGACCGAACCGTTGCCACAAGCAACAGGAGGCCGGCGAGCGCAGCCAGCAGAGCTATGCCAACTGGCCGGAAGCGCCGGCTGTCTCGCAAACGTGTATCGATTTCAAAGGCTGTCATGGGTTGTAGTCAATGTAAATCGGGCTGGAGCCAACGCCGCCGGGGATCGTAACCCGACCATCCACCACTCCATCGTCGGCATCATGCAGAATCACCCTGACCCCCAGCTTGTCAGTCTTAGCCACCCGCGTTGCACTGACTTTGAGCGGCGCTTTGTCTTCGCAGTCCTCAGGTAGTAATCCAGGGTTGACCATCTTCGGGCAATCGTACCAATAAACGTCCACCCGCTTCGATGTGCTGTCAGTCAGCACCGAGAACTGATAACCTTCGATCCGACTGGAGCCGGTCTCCGAGGCTGGGATCGTGCGCACATAGCGCGCCCGCTGCAATAACGAAGTGAGTGTTTGGTAAGCGGTATAGGCCGGCCGCGGCGTGTTTCCCGGTCCTAGCAAACCGGGTTCGCTGATGTCTGCATCCGTCAGCGAGAACCATGAAGCGATGGAGAGACCGGCGGCATAGCTGCGCGCGTACAGCTTGGCGACGTAACGCGCTTGCAGTTCGGGACTGCCCCATTGAGAACCGGCGACCCAACTCGCTTCGGTGCAGATTACCGGGCGGGAGTACCCCCGGGCAGCTAAGAACTGACGCAGATAAGCGGCCTTGCCGATGATGTCGCGCCCGTAAGACTCCCAAACATGGCGGAAAACAGGATAGTAGTGGAAGTTGGCGATGTCGAAGCAGGTTGCACTGCCGCAGTTCGATAAGACTTGCTCTAAGAACGCCTCGTCGAAGAACCCCGACTGGAACCAATCGAGCGCCAAACCGCCCAGCACGACCTTCGCCTGCGGGTTGGCGGCCTTGATCACGGGATAGGTCGACTTCAGCATGGCAGCGTAACTGGCGCCCTTGCCGCCGAAACGATCGTAACCATCAGGCTCGTTATACATCTCCCAGTATTCGACTTGCGGATAGCGTGCAACCACCGCCTCCACGAATTGCCGGAAATCGGCCAGGTTATACACCGGCCCGCCCGGCTTTGAAGCGGCCCAGCTGGGATTATCCTCGATAGTCAATAGCAGGTGGATGTCTAAGGCTGTCGCAGCCTGAATATAGCTGTCGAGCGTTCCCCAATTGTATTGATTAGGTGTGGTATTGACCGGCTCGATCTGCGCCCACCAGACAGGCATACGCACCCATCTGGCGCCCGCCTGTTTCACCCGATCGAAATCCGCCGGACTGTTGATGCCGCTGTACATCTGTATCGTGAACGGCGGCAGGGTGGTGTCATAGTTCCTCGCCATGATGGGCAGGAACACTCGACTCGGCTCGATCTCAGCAACCACCGGGCCAAAGATGTTGTTGGCCTCGTCACTCTCGATAATCCGGCCATGTTGCGAGGAGCCGAAAGTCGAGCTCGGATCCCCTTTTTCGCCCCAAAACAGGTCGGCCTGCGCGTAGAGCCAGTACTCGCCATCGGCCGTGATATTGTAGGTATAAGTTAATACCCAGGTCTCTCCCGCCGTAAGACCGGTGCCCGAAAAGACTTTGGTGATCTTATACAGGTCCCAACGGATGCTGGCCGGGCAGTAGTTGGCGATGACGGGGCAAGCCCCCAGATAGCGATCGCCGGGGCCAGCGGGCGGCGGCGCGCCGGCTGGTTTGATGTAAAGATCGGTTCCGAACCAACCTGTTAAATCTGCGCCGAGTGTATCAGACAGACCCCGATTCGTCACGGTGACGACGATGCTGGCTTGGTGCGATGAACCTGACAAGACACGCAGTCCAGTCACAGCGAGATCAGGACCCGCAACATTATCCGAAGCGTTGACCCTCGGATGTTCAAGGCCAGCTGAGATAGCGCTGCTCGCGGCATCGCGCCTGCCGACCAGCTGCATCTCCGGCGCGCTCGATTGGGAGGAAGGCATGCTTGCAACTGAGGCCGCGGTCAGGTGCGTTGTCACCACGAGCAGGGTCAGCGCGCTCAGGCTGCCTGCAAACGCCGTGCCCATCCGTTTCAGCGCAGGCGGTGATCGGCGCAGTCCGTTTCGGGGCTGGCCGATCGTCAGTGTCCATGGATGTTCGAAGAACAAATGATACCCCTTCGGGAGTGATGATGAACGGCGCTCGTCGCAGCGCCTTGAAATGTCAGTGGAAGGGTAGGACGAGTTATCAACTCGCCCTACCCTTCCGGGTTGCTTTTTACGCTCGAGCGTTGAGACACACTCAGTTGGCGAAATTCCTCGAGATGATCGGCAAATACGTTCGCACCGGCGCAAAGGCGGCGAACCACACCCCACCGTCCGGCGCGATAGCAATGCCGGTTGGAAAAAGCCCGGTGGTCGGAATGGGATAAGAACCGAAGGTCGCCGATACCGGCTCGCTGTAAATCATCCGCCCCAATGCGCCCTGATCGCTTTGTTGTGTGAACCACAACACATTCGCCGATGCGCTCGCCAGCCCTGTCGGTTTCAACGTCGGGGTGTAATACTTAAGATTGCCCAACGTCTGAGCGTTGAATTGACCAATGCCGTTCCGCTTTGGATCGGTAAACCAGGCATAGGAGCCGGTATTGACGATCTCGAACGGGGAGCTGCCCGCCGGGAAAAAGAAGGACAGATTGTTGACGACATTGTTGACCACGTCCAGCCGCCCAATCGTCCCGGAGATGGGTGAGGCGAACCAAATGTACTCGCTCGTCTCAACCGACAGGCCAAAGATGCCCGCCATCGTGGCGTGAGAGTATTCGCGAATGTTATAGTTCAGCGTCGAGGTAACCACGAGCCGGATCAGCCGATTCGACGCCTGGCCCGAAGCCCACACCCAGCCATTCGGCGCGACCCGGATGTCGGCCAGGCCAGAGTTAGGCGACAGGCCGGTTGAGAACTCGTTGATTTGTCCGGTCGTCACGTTGAGACGGCCAATCCTATTGGCCCCGCGCTCGGTAAACCAGACAAAGTTGCCGTGAAGTGCGAGCCGGAACGGGCCGCTGTTCGCCGTCGATGTCACCGGATACGAGATGTAGCTGGATGAGACAGTGCTGGTGTAGATCAGGTGGCCGATTCGATTCAAGCCGTACTCGGCTACCCAGACGTGGGTGGGATTGGCGCCGGTCACGGCCACGCCGTAGGGGGTGCTGCCCAGTTGGAGAGGAACGGTGAAGAAAGTCTGCGCAACAGGATTAAACCGATACAGGTAGCTGCTGCGCGGGGTGAGGGCTGCGCTGGCCTCACTCTGCCCCGCTCTCGCCTCCTGACTCGCGAACAGGCCGGAGAACAGCGCGATTAAGACTGCGAGTGGAATGCACAACACGATCAACCATCGCTGCAAACGACTTCCGAAAAATTTGAACGTCATGATCCTCAGCCTCCTTATCTCTAATTACCCGTATCCGCGCTATACGTCAGTAAAGGTCTTCTCTTGAATCTGCGTGTTAAAGACAGCCGCGCCTCTGAGCGCGTGAGGATTACCGCGCGTCTCCCGGCGTGCGCTGCCGAACGCCCCAAGCCAGCGCCAACAAGGTAAGACCCGCGATTGCCACAAACATCAACCCGCCTCCCTGTTCCGCGCCCGCCACAGGCAGCAGGGCGGGCGTCTCTTGCGCTGTAGCCAGCGGTGTAACCTGCGGAGTGGCTGTCGCCGATTCTGCAGTTGGCGCTGGCGTTGCGGATTCCGGTGTTGGCGTGAAAGTCGGCACGGTCTGGCCCAGGCGCGAAGCAGCCACCGGCGCCCAATCGACCGAGCTGAAGATAGACAGCATGAGTAAAGCGATCGCTACTGACCAGATGAATCGTTTAAGCCACATGATTCTCCTTCGTAGGGTTCATGGGTGCGTCCAGGCCACAGACAATAGCTGATCGGCCGAGAGCCCAAGCGCGAAACGGGCCGATCGGTCATCTGACCAAGTCGGGGGCAAGCTGGTCTGCGACACCGAATATCCTTCCGGCCAAATCAGCGTGACCGACACGGGTCGATGGGCGGCTCCTGGCTGTTTCTGTATCAGCAGTATGTACTGTCCATCCTGCGCCGTCCAGCGCGCAACCGCTGGGAGATGATAAGCGAAGGAGAGGTCGATGGCCTGGCCGCGTTCCAGCACAAACAGGGTTGCGAAGATCGTCTTGCCGGCTTCACTCTCCACGCGCGTCGCGCCATCGAATGGCTGACCGGTGATCAGGTACGCGCCCGGCACGGGATGCGGTGCAGCTGCTTTGAGTTGCGCATCCTGCGGAACTAAGAGCCGGACGTAATCGTAGTAACATGATTGAATCAGCTGGTCATACGAGAGCGCCAAGGTATATCCCTGCAAGTGTTCACAGCCGGGAGCCGCCGGGCCTGGGTGCTGATAATGGATTAGCATCTCGGCGTCGGCGGAACCATCCGTCTGCATGGTCACCGTATAGGCAATGGACGATTCGATAATAGCATTGACCTTGTTAAAGCCTATATTCGAGTCCACCAGCATCCAATAATCGCCGCTGCTCGGTTGGACTGAGCCATCCCATTCCTGCTCGGATAGAATGTCCATCACAGCCGGATCGCTTAACCAAATCAGCACATCGCGACTTTGGAGCGTCTGGAATGCAGCGAGGCCCACCTGAGGCCAATCAATGTGTTGGGGCGCAGTTTGCAGGCGAGCCAGAATTGCCTGCATCAGCTTCGCGATGAAATCTTTACGGCCGGCAATCCAAGTCTGTATGTCCGCCACCTCTGGCGCGGGCGACCACGCCGCGCGCATGTACTCGATCAGGTTGGAGCCGTCCACCGGGGGCTGGCCCGGTTCGAGCTCGATGGGGCCAAGCGCATTGACCAGATCGCGGACCGCCTTTTGGTTCAGCCCGAGCACGCCATCCACGGGCGTATCCAGGCCGTAGGTGTACAACTCGGCCGCTTTGCGCGCCGACGTCGGAAAATCCGGCGACCAGTTCGCGTCGCGGAACAGCCACATTTGCGACCCCATAAACTCCAGCAGCGGCTCTGGCGCCCAGCCGTACGGTTTATGCTGAAAGTCGTCCACCTGATAACTATCGCGCACATCCAAGTCTCTAATCTCGCCGCGATCCAATGTGAGGCGCGCGACCGCGCTGATAAAGCCCCCAGTGGGGCGCAGCTCGTCATCGTTCTGCATTAAGACGAGGTAGGTCTTGGGGCGATCGAACCCGAGCAGGCTGGGCGAGAGATCCAACAAGTCGAAGCTGGAACGGAGCAGAGGCAGTATCGAAGCGAGGCGCTCAACCTGCCGGCCAATACTCGGTGACAGGCTTCCAATATCGATCTGTTCCAGCCGGCCAGCGGCGCGATCCACAGCGGCGCGCGCCTCGCCTAACTGCGGCGGCAATTGGCTCAGGCTGTGCGCCAGCGCGGCCAGCGCGGACTGGCCCTGGACTGGCTGCGGCGGCCATAGCGGGCTTACGGCGTTCAACACGATCTCGCCGGCATCCAGCAAATCGATAGCGGCGTCAATCAAGTTCGGCGCGACTTCCACGTCACGCCCGACAACAGGTAGCCAGCCCAAGTGTGGCGCCAGTGCCAGCACTGGCGCGCCGCTCGCCCGCAGTGCGATGAGATCGGCGTGCAAGATAGAAGTGCGTTCATGGACGGATTTCAGGTCAGTCGGTCCTCCCGAGGCCAGATCGGCTTGCAGCTGGTCGAGGTCGGCCTTTACCACCAACGCGTTGCGAGCAACCAACCCGCACCAGCATCCCAACACCACCAGCACCAAGCCGCAACCAGCTACAATTCGCCGTCGGGGGGAATTGAAACGCTCCAACTTGCTCCATCACTGACACTGCGGGGTAGGCACGCCGTCCTCACGAAGTTGCGCAACTAGATCGCACACAGGTCGGGTAGGATTAAGGGTCATCAGCCGATTGACCAGGCCGGCTTCGGTCCGATCCGCTGGCAGTAATGGAGTAGACCCCTGCGCTATCAGCATGGGTTCATACCAGGCATAGCCTGCCAGCCGCGCATCCACGATCGATACGTCCGGCCGCCAGCCGGCCGCCAGCCGATAATACCACAAACTGAAGGTATGCGCATCCGCGTGGGTCACCAGGATGGCATCCAGTGGAAGGGGGAGCAGTGCCTGTTCTGCAAAAGCATCCACCGTGCGATCCTGCCTGAGATCGTGGCTGTGCCAGCCGGTTGCCAACATGGCAACGACGCTTAGTGTCGCCATAGCGCCAACGGCGACGGGCCGGAGGCGACCCGGCTGCGCGCCTAGTATGTGACCCAGGCCCAGGCCCAGGTAGCCTGCCGACAACAGCCACACCGGGATCAGGTACAGGTCAGAGTCGGCCGTGTTATAGCCGATCGCAAAGGCAATATAGAGAAGTACAGACAGGATAACTGGAGCAGCACGCCTGATCTGAAACCGGCTGGAGAACCCCCAGCCAATCCAGACCGCGCCGATCCAACCCAGCTGTTCCAACCACAGGCGCGGTAAGCTCAAAAGACGCTCGCCAACCAATTCAAGTGGAGCCGACCCAACGTAGCCTTGATACAACCCGCCGCTGACCAGCCAGATAAAATTCGGTAGACTTCGCGCATCGCCCCAGTTAATTGCCGGTTGAGCATTCGCGCGGATCGGGATAAGGGCATAAATGCCTAGTCCGAGCGCCAAAGCCGCAAACCCGATCCAGCGGCCGCGCGCACCCGCCCACAGTGCGGGCAGCACGATGGGCGCCAGCGCGGCCAACGTCAGTGCGTTGCCCAGGCCCAGACCCCAGAGCAACCCTAAGCCGATCCGCGCCGCAGGCCACAAGCCATCGGGCGCGGGTTTGTATGGCAGTGCAATAAAGCAGAGGGCGGCCACAAAACACGCATTGAGCGCGTGAACTTCCGCAATCGTCGCCTGCCCCCACAGCATAGGGCCGAACGCCACGGTCGAACCGGCGATCCAGGCTGAGAAATAGACCGCACGCGAAGGTGGTATGCAGCGCAGCACCGAAGCTGTGATCAAGGCAGCCGCCAATGCGGCAGCCAGCGCCGACAGCAGGTTAAACCCAAACGCCGTACTGCCTAACGGCAGCCGGGCAAATAGATGACCGAGCAGGATGTAAGTGGGGTAACCAGGGGGGTGCGGCACCCCCCCTACTGCCGCGGCTGTAACCAGGTCACCGCCATCGGTGCCCGCATGTGCCCAGGTCAGGCCGGGCGCCAGCGTCAGGCCATACACCGCCAGGGCAGCGGCGCCAACCAGGGCTGGGATGAGCCAAGTCTGTGCGGCCTTCACCTTAGTTGACCAGGTTGAGGCGCCGAGTTCCCTGAATTCAGCGCGGGTCAGAGCCAAAGGAATCTCATCTGGCATGCGCGGGTGTTGGGCGCAATCCAAATCGAAATACGCCTATCAGCAGACCCAGGCCCAGCCCGAGCGCGCGCAGCATGATCAGAATCGGCGCGATCGGCAACACCGCTGGATCGCGGCGCGCGACTTTGAGCAGTAGCGGCAGCATCGTCGCCAGCAACAGCAGCCACGATCCAGCCAGCCAACCAGCCAACCCACGAACGAACATGGTCAAAAACGTCATGACAATCGTTGCTGCCAGCAATCCCAGCTGTACCTTGATCACCTGCGGCGTATGCGAATCGCGTACAGCCTTATCGGGATGTCGGCGCAGCAACAAGGCTTTCCAATAACCGATGCCATATTTGCGGCGCAGATATTCGCTCAACGTGGCATCATGTTGATGGTTAACAATAGCATCGGGCGCAAACACCAACCGATACCCTAGCGCGGTCAGCCGGAAAGAAAACTCCTGATCCTCCACCGAAGCCGTAGGATATGCGGTATCGAAACCTCCGCTACGCAGAAAGATGTCACGCCGATACGCCGCCGAGTAGGTGTCGATGAAATCGATCGTCACGCGACCGAGCATGCGATCGTATTTGTCCTGATACTCCTGCTGCACAAAACGCGCGACGAGTGAGGCCTGCCGCGTACGATAAACCCCCTTTGCTCCCGCGACGCCTGGATCAACGAAGGCGCGCGCCATGCGCTCAACCCAGTCACGAGCCGGCTCGCAATCCGCATCGGTGAACAGGAGTAGCTGTCCGCGCGCCGCGTGGGCGCCTGCATTGCGCGCAGCGGCCGGCCCGCCATGCGCGGCGCGAATCACGTTCACGCCCGCCTGCTCGGCCACGGTCACGGTCTCATCCGTCGAGCCGTCGTCGACGACAATGATCTCGTAATGCGAACGATCGACCGATTGCTGCGTCAATGCGGCGAGGCAACGCGGCAACACGTTAACGGCATTGTAGGCCGGCACAACGATCGAGTATTGAATCATTGCGTTTTGTTGAGCACGGGATTCCAGCTTCAAGCGTCGTTATGCTGAATCCGAACGGGTGGAGTGGACTACGGATAACACCGGCCAGCGGCCCGCTCGACTCTCCCACACTGTTAACAGCGAACCGGTGATGATCGGCGGCACGAAGATGATCACGTGCAAAGTCACACCGATCGCCAATGCCGTTTCGCTCGGCACGCCGAATACACCCAGAGTCAGCACCGTTAAGGCCTCGAAGATGCCCAGCGCGGCGATCGACGGCGGCAGCGCCACGCCGACCATCAACACCGCCATCAGCGCCATCGCCGCCGGCCACGAATCGATGCCGAAGGCGCGCATAATGACCATGTTGAGGGCGATGCCCAGTAGCCAGATCAACATCGACCAGCTAGCTGCGCGCCACATCGCATCGCGCCGCCGCAACGATTCCATACCATCGAGCAATCGGATCGTTCGCTCCAGTAAGGACACTTGCCACTTGGAGGGCAGCCAACCGGTCAGCCGCTCGACGACAGCCAGGCCGCGCCGGCGCTGTAGCAACACCAACCCCAATCCTAAGACTAACATCACGGCGATGACGCCGAACGCCCAAGCCGGGCCGACAAACCAGTCCGGCAGCGGAACGATTAAGGCAATGCTCAGAACGAGCAGCGTTAACGTCAGCCAGTCCCACACTTTCTCGACGGCGACGCTGCCCAATACCCGCTCGAAACTACTGCCGGGTGCACGCCCCAGTGCGGCCGAGCGAATGACATCACCCGCCCGCAATGGAAGCAGGAAGTTGAGCACTTGCCCGACTAACAATGCAGCCATCACCGTTGTGCCGCGATAACGGTGCGGTTGAAGCAGAACTGCCCAACGCCGCATACGCGCAACAAATGATAGGCCGATCACTAGCAGGCCGACGAGCATCCAGGCAGGATCGGCGTCGCGCAACGCCAGGCCCAACCGGGCCGGATCGATATCCTGCACGACCAACCCTATACCGGCGGCGCTGACCAACAGGCCCATGCCGGTGGTAAACACAATAGAACGTTTCGTGCGAACGATCATCGGGTTGCGCCCGATCGCGCAGCTTGCAGCCGCTCAAACAATCCGGCGACCAGCCCGAGCAAAACCCAGAACAAGACACCCGGTTTGGCGCCCAGGGCAACGGCATCGGTCAAACTGTACATCAGGTGCGCAAATAGACCGCCGCTTAACCCCAGCACCAGGAGTCGCAAGGTCGAAGTAGACACGGGGAAGCCGCTCGTCTTGTGCAGCGGGTCGGAAGCCATCCGCCACATCCGGCGCAGCATGCGAAAGGCAGCGACGTAGAGTGCAACAAAGGCGATCAAGCCCAATAGACCCAGATCGAGCGCGATCTGCAGGAACTCGTTGTGCGCGTGCGCGATATCGAAACCGGGGTTAATTTGCGGCGCATACAGCAACCAGGATACTTCTCGAAAAACGCCAATCCCCATGCCGGTGAACGGGAAGTCCGCGATCCCCAATAATGCGACTCGCCAGATCTCCAGGCGGAAGTCCCAGTTCAACGCGCCAACGGTGTCGCCGACCAGCGCAGCATCGCCGCCGCCAGGCCTTACCGGGTCAAGCCCGGTCAGGACCACCACGGCGATCAGCGCTACCCCTACCGTAGCTAATCCCCAGCGCGCGCGTCGATTGACGGCAGCGAGCATGCCCAGCAGCGCCAGCGCCATCCCAAACCATCCGCTACGCGACTGTGTGAGCACCAGCACGCCAGCCATCCACGCGCCAGCCAGGGCCGCCACCACGCTCCAGCGACGCCGGTCCGGGCGCTGCCACAGTCCCGCCCCTAACGTCAGCGCCACCGGGATCACCCACAACATTGTTCCGGCTACCTGATTCGGATGGAAACCCTCTACCGCTCCGGGCAATCCATTGATCAACTGCGGCAACCGGGCCGTAATCGCCGACAGTAACCCAGACTTCTCCAGCCAGCGGGTGCCCAACAGTCCCACCACGCCGATCACCGCGCCGGCGGCCACCAGCCCACCCAGGCTCACCTCGATACCCCGCCGTGTTTCGCACAGGTCGACCACCATGAAGAAAAAAGCCAGCCCCAGTAAAAGGCTCGCGA
Organism: Anaerolineae bacterium; assembly: GCA_035292585.1. GTDB lineage: Bacteria > Chloroflexota > Anaerolineae > Fen-1058 > Fen-1058 > DASSFZ01. The sequence continues at coordinate 18,179 of DATDPU010000091.1, forward strand.
CCTTGGGCAGGCTCAGCAGCATGTCGGGCGTGATCGCCAACGATAAGAGCGTCAACGCACCTATCACTATAATCGGACGATTCAGCGGGGTGCGCTTAAACGCCTGCCCGCGCACCAAACCGGATATCCCCCATAGAGCGGGGACGCCCAACAACCAACCCCACCGATCTACCCGGATGAACAGGAGCAGTGGCGACAGAAACACCAATCCGGCCGTTTGTATCCACGGGAGGCGATTGCGAAACGCAGCGCGGATCAAAAGGCACCTTCGCGCTTGAGCACCGCGCCGATCGTCTTCCACAAGATCAACAGGTCAAGCAGCAACGAGTAGTGCTGGATGTAGTATAGGTCGTCTTCCGTGCTGGCGTGCATGTGTTTGTTGCTGCGTCCATTCACCTGCCACCAGCCCGTGATGCCCTGCGGCACCGCGAAGCGCTTGTGCTGCCAGGGTTCATAGCGATCGACCAGCCACGGCAATTCCGGCCGTGGGCCAACCAGGCTCATATCGCTCTTGAGGACGTTGAATAACTGCGGGAGTTCGTCCAGGCTGGTGCGGCGCAGGAAACGCCCAAAGCGCGTGATACGTGGATCATCTGGACGCTTGAAGTCGATTCGGCCGTCTTCGGTCTGAAGAATTACCTCTTCCAACCGCTGATCGGCGTCTGCGACCATCGTGCGGAACTTGTACATCCAGAACAACTTTCCATTCTCACCAACCCGCTGTTGGCGATAGATGATCGGGCCGGGTGAATCCAACTTGACCAAGATCGTGATGATGAGCATGATGGGCAGCACCAGGACCTGCAACAACGCGCCGATGATCAGATCGAACGCGCGTTTGATCAAGCGTTGATAATCGTTGAGCGCCGGTGCGCGCAAGTTGATCAACGGCATGCCGCCAAAGTCTTCGATCGTCGCCTGGAACAGCGCCACGTTGAAGTAGTCCGGCACCACCCGCAGGTGAACCGGGCGGCGCTGCAGCGCCAGGCTGAGCTGCACCACTTTTTCGTACGCCGACAGCGGCAGCGCCACGATGACTTCGTCCACTTGCTGCTTGCGGACGACGTTCTCGACGGCATTGATCGTCCCTAGCACCGGCAGCCCGGCCACGCGCCGGCCGCGCTTGGCCGGGTCGTCGTCGATGAAGCCGATCAAATGAAAACCCATCCAGGCATTTTCGGCGATCGTCTCTGCCGCCCGGCGACCGATGTCGCCCGCGCCGACGATCAATACCCGGCGCGGCGCGCTTAACCGCCCGTTGCCCAATTGCCGGGCCAGGCGAAAGACCACCCGCCAGCCGAGCAGCAACGCGACTTCGCTGACGAAGAAGTAGACGAACAGAAAGCGCGACATGTCTTTGAAGGCGAAGAAGATATAGCCGGCCAGGCACAGCGCGGCGATGGTCTGCGCCGCGATCACCTGTTGAAGCTCGTCGATCGCGCGCAATCGCCGATACGGGTCGTATACCGACAGCGCCAGGGACACGATCACCCACATGACGGCGGCGGCCACGTAGACGTGCGGGACGATGAGCGTGAAGCTATCCGGGTCCGGCCCGTAAGGTAAGACCCCTCGCAACCAGACCGCTGCGTGCAGTGCGGCGAACGTGCAGGCGACGTCGATCAACAACGATACAACGGCGAAGTTGACGTTGAAGCGTTTGAGCATACGATTCCCCCTTGAGCGTATGCATCACCGGACTGCCGGGCAGGGTTCGATTGTGAGTGGTGGGCAGCGGTCGAGCAGCGGAAAAATGCCGCGTCTGACCGGCTATACGTTCAACGCCGCAGCTATTTGCCGGCGGAACACATCCAGATCGTCCAGGTCTTGCTGAATGATCTGATGGACGCGGCGATTGTCCACTTCCCAATAAAGATGCACAATCAGGTTGCGAAACCGGGCCATGCGCTTGAGGCGCTCGGCCAGGTCGGGCACGATGACTTTCAATTCGGCAAGAATACCGAAACAGTCGGCGTAGTCTCGCGGAGCCTGCCCGCCCCGACGGGCGACGATGTGATTGCACACGTCGATCGCGGCTTCGGCGGCGACGATGAGCAAATACTTGGCGCTTTCCGTATTGCGAAAGTCGCTCAGAAACGCATCTTCGGAGAGTTGCCCCAACTCGCGCAGGCGGCGCAGCGCATCGGCCAGGTTGCCCAGCAGGTCGCGGATGCGGATCGGATCGACGTCGCTCATGCCATTTCCTTCAGATAGCGGAGCGCTACCGGCTGGAAGTCGAGGAACTCGTCCCACGTCCGCTCCAGGAAACGGGCGTACGCTTCCGCGTCGTTGACGACGAGCGGGATGCCCCGGCTGACGTTGTAGCGAAAGCCCGGCGGCGCGTCGTTGACGACGCGTACATCCACCGGAAAGGAGACGGCGGCTTGCAGCTCATCTGCCAGCCGGAACCCATAGTCGAGTTCGTCGGACGCGGCAACCTGCGCGCGATCGATATACAGGCCGACGTCTAAATCGCGGAACGGCCTCCCCTCCGAGGCTGAACCGTATAGAATGGCGAATATGATCTCTGCGCGACCTTCGAGGAGCGCGCGGAGTTCATCTATCCGCTGAGTAAGAATTGCTGGCGTCGCCATGTTTCACGCAACCCACTGGGAATCCATTGCAACTGAGAGCCTGGTGCGGCGCTTATTGTAGCACAGGGAAGCGCGGCACACTCTCGAGTGATGGGCGTGACCCGGATTAGATTGAGAAACGCGCGCAGAGTCACGTCGTTGCTGAAGCGCTCGATGCTCAGAGCATTTCTCGCCGCGCCAGGCGCTCAGGAAGTGGTTCTGTCAAGATGACTCGACTGTCCTGGTATGATCCACCACGCGACTTGTCAGTCGAAACGCAGCCATCCTAGCCGCTGTTTGAGCACGCGCCAGAGAAATAGCGGGTTGCCAAACAGGTAACGCCGCCACAATCGTTTTGGCTCAATGAGCATCCGCGCTAACCATTCAAAACCGTTATCAGTCATCCAACGTGGGCCGCGCCGCAATTCGCCAGAAATGTAATCAAAGACAGCCCCGCCTGTCAGCGCCACGTCGGCGTTGACGCAATCCCAATTCTCCATTAGCCAGCGTTCTTGCTCAGGCATGCCAAACGCCACAATGAGGATACTCGGACTCGCTGCGTTAATGACTTGCAAGACGGCTCCGTTTTCAGCATTTCCAGCAGTCTTATCGAAGTACCCGTGATGCATGCCGACGATATGCAGGCTTGGGAAGCACTCCCTCAACCGCTCGGCGGCCTTCTCGGCGATGCCGGGTCGCGCACCGAGGAAGAAGAAGGAAAAATCACGCGACTGGGCAAATTCCGCCAGTTGCCACATCCAATCGGCGTACGTGATACGGTGGGGAATGCGGTAACCAAGAAGGCGCGCGCCAAGCACAACACCGACCCCATCACAGAAAACGGTAGCGGCCGTGTGCAGGAAATCCCTCAGCCACCTCTGCTTATACGCCAGGTTCAAGCCGTGCGCGTTGACATGCAGGACGAGCGCGTGACGCTTGTGCCGGATGTGATCCGCGATCCGCGCATGTAACTCCGCCAGCGTCAGGGCCGCCACGCGTACACCCAGCACATCCACACCGTCCAGGGGGGTTGCCGCAGGTTTCTTAAGTGAGTTCGAGCACATAGCACATGCGTTGACCGGTTAGACGAGGTCTGGGGCCGCCGCCACGCACAGCATGATATCACCCGGATTCATGGTCACTGTTCGCTCGGCAAGGCCGAGACGCAATACCATTGACTCAGCTGCACGTCCCAGCATCCCGTTGTAGCGTTGAAGGCGCCCGGCGAAATAACGCAGCGAGATCGTCCGGCCCACTGTTCGCATCAAACGTACTTGATATGCATTTCGCTCAAGCAACTGCCCAAGCGTGTTGGGAGCGAAGAAGTAATAGTGGCCCAGAAAGAACTGTCGCCAGCGCCTGCCCAACAGTCGATACCAGACATTGTCGATGTTCGGCACTTCAATCACCAGATGTCCGCCCGGCCGCAGCACACCACTAATGCGCTCAAGCAGCCGCGCTGGCGACGGCACGTGCTCCAGCACATGGAACAGGCATACTGTATCGAACGACCCCGGCGAAATATGGACATCATCCAGCAGGCCCGTCATGACCCGCAGGCCCAATTGCTCACGCGCATAACGCGCATAGCGCGGGTCAGGCTCGATGCCCTGTACATCATGCCCACAATCGCGCGCAATTTCCAGGAAGAAGCCCGCCGAGCAGCCAATCTCCAGAATGCGCTGTCCAAGATATGGTTTTAACAGCTCATAACGCTTCTCGAAGTTCGCCCGTTTCGCCTCAGCCTCGCGGCGATACTCAACCCAGCCAGGTGTGTCCTCAGTTGCAGGTGGAGCAATCTTGCGGATTGTCACGTCGATGGTAATGTCGTTGACGAACATCATTCCACAGATGCGGCAGCGCACTAGCGTCCCACCGATGGCGTCGTCGGTGAATATCGGAACAGATTCATCGCTTCCGCACACCTCACACGATTTATGAACAAGTGGAGTTTTGTACATGCACACAGTCTCGGTCAATCGGAACGGACAGCGTACATCACTATGCCGCCAATCCGAAAGCGTCGCGCCAATCGATCAGCCAGCCGAAAGAAGGGATTCGCGCCGAACTTGACGACGTATCGACCGCACGTCCAGCGCGCCACGCGCAGTCCACTTTTCTCGACAATAGCAGCCAGCGTGCGCGGCGTCAGATACAACACATGGGGTCGGATGAAATCCCGCGCAGCGAAGCGCTTGATATGTGTGGCGCGATATAGCAAAAAGCGCGGGTTGTTGTAACCCGGAACGTCGATGACGACCATGCCACCCGGACGCAGCAGCGCACGCGCCGCGCGCAGCGCGCCGACCGGATCGAGTAAATGCTCCATCACTTGAATGAGTGTCACCACGTCGAAACTGCCTGGCGGAAACAGACCGTCGCGGAACACATCGTTAATCACGTGGAGACCACGCTCTTGTGCGTACTCAGCCTGCACGGTGTTCGGCTCCACACCCACACACTCCAGCCCCGCCTCGGCCATGACCTGGACAAACTCGCCACTGCCACAACCTGCGTCCAACAGACGTCCTCCTGGATACGAACGGCGGATGTCATCGATCACGTCGCGCAGACGACGCGTCGATCCGTCCCATTTCAAACGATCTTGAGTGGGACGGTTGCGATAATATGCATCGAGTGCACCATGCGAGGTGGCATCCTGTAACTGATACACCAGTCCACAGGCGCAGCACTGGACTGCCGTCATGTCGCGGCCAGCGTATACCACATGCCGCTCGTTTCCATCGCACAGCGGGCAGACCATCGACTAATCCTTTGTGGATATGCCTTTCACTTCCAACCAACCAGTTTGATTCCCAGCAATACTCGCATCGGTGGCCACGACGCGATACGCCAGCAGGCACTGCGAGGCAGCCGCAACAGACCAGCCTCAAGCGTGGTCACCAGGGCAAGTGGCACGAAGAAAGTCCGCTCGCGCGGCCCAGCCAGCGGCTTCATCGCTCGAAAACCGGCCTGCCGATAAAGAGCGGACAAATCAATGTTAGTATACTCTTTGAGGTGCAATCCCTTAGCTTCGTCATCGAAGTACTTGGATATATCATGCGGCCCGTTCAGACGGTTCGGCGTGAGACAAACATACACCCCACCGGGTTTCAACGCGCGAAGGATGTTCTTCAACTGTATCAGGGCATCGTCCGGGTGCAAATGCTCAATCAGGCTGAGACTGTACGCCACATCGACACAGTCTGGTGGAACGGGGATACTGGTTCCGTCCGTGATCGCCAAGTGGAAATTTTCCGGCGCTTGGAGAGCGCCAGCAATTTCAGAAGACACGTCAACGGCGTAAACGTGGCGTGCCGTTCTAGCCATCTCCAGTGACAATGCACAATCGCCCGCCCCAATTTCCAGAAAGACGCAGCCTGGCCTCACAAATCGACTCAGCAAAGCAAACTGACGCGCTACGGCACGATGCTGACGCGAGGTATCCACTCCACGGGTCAACATTGGCATATCCGGTACTCGTCGGAACAGCTCGTCATAGACCATAGGATACAGGCGCTGACGATCTGCGTTATTAGCATGTCGCAAGCGATCGGCCAAATTCCGCTCAATTTCGTAATGGATGCGGATTCGCTCGGCGCTTCTGTTGTCGTCAGAGGGTGGTTTGATTCGCATCATAGTTTTATCGCATGCAGCGAACGACCCGCCCGCGCCAGTAGCGATCCGTACAGATGCTCTGTAGTCGCCAACATGTTTGATCGGCTGAACTCGTCGGTCGCCCGTATATAGGCCTCCCACGCCAGGCGACGTGCAAGCTGGGCATCCGTGAGTAAGAGAAGCATAGCTTGAGCCAGAGCCTCTACATCGTTCGGCGGGATGAGCAGCCCCGACTCGCCGTCGACGATCAGTTCCGCTGACCCGTCGACACGCGTGGCAATGATAGGCTTGGCCAAAGCCATCGCTTCGAGCACGGCGTTGGGCATTCCCTCCCACAGCGATGGATGGGCGAAGATGTCCATCGCCGCTAGTAACGGCTGAACATGGCTGACGTGACCGGTGAAATGTATCGACTCACTCAAACCAAGTTCCGCGACGAGCGTCAGCAATCGCTCGCGATCCGGCCCTTGCCCCACAATGACCACGTGCACGTTGGGAATCTGTCGACGCACGACCTCGACGGCCCGAATCAGCACGGCCTGACCTTTCTGTTCGCTCAGTCGACCGATCGCCCCAATCAGCGGCGCATCGATAGGCAAACGATGCGCGCGGCGCACGCCTACGTGATCAAATTCGCCATCTGCCACAGACAAATCGACGCCATTGCGAATCACTGTAATACGATCCGGCCGCATGCCTTCGGCGCGCACACAGAAGTCGCGCACCGATTCACTGACCGCCGTCACGGCGTGTGCCCAGTGTGACACAAGACGATCCACCCAGAACCGCCAGCGCTTCACGTACACGACACGTTGAGACATCACCACGACCGGCACGCGGACCAGCCGCCCGATCACGACGCCGATGGCGTTGGCGTAGAAATCGTACGTCTGGAGCAGATCGACCCTTTCCGCGCGCAGCAGGCGATATAGCCGCATACAGCCTCTCAGCCCGCGCAAAGCGTTCGTCCACAACGGGCGGCGGGCGCGCGCATCTTTCATGCCCAGATCGAGGACATGCACACCGTACAACTGATACGCCTCGCCAATGTAGTCCTGATCGTACAGGCAGACGGCGATCACTCGATGCGCGGGCGACTGCTGGAAATGTCGGGCGGTTTCCAGCATCACTTTCTGCGCGCCCGCTCCCTCCATTTTCGTAATGAGGAACATCAATGTCACCGGCATGATCACGGCACACACGCGTCCAGCGCCAGAATCGATTCAATGTCATCGATGACACGCGACCAGTTGAGCGTGCGCTCGACAGTATCCCGCGCGTGCACTGCGAGCGTTGCTGCACGGTCCGGCGAAACCAGCACGTCGACAACGGCGTGCGCCAGACCGGCGACATCGTCCACGCCAATCAGCAATCCGTTGTCGCCGTCGCGGAGAATGTCGAGAATGCCGCCGTGCACAGTTGCCACCACCGGTTTACCGCGCGCCATTGCCTCCACAAGACTCAGCCCGAAGCCCTCGACTGTGTTCCGATCTTGACGACTGGGCTGAAGATACACATCACACACATCGATAAAAGCGTCACGCACGTCGTCCGACAGATGGCCTGCGAAGCGCACGTGGTCGGCTATGCCGAGTTCGCGCGTCAGCGACTCCAGTTTACTGCGCTGGTCGCCATCGCCGACGATGACATATACCGCCTCCGGGCATACTTTGATAATTTCCGGCAGTGCGCGCAACACGACATCGTGCCCCTTGCGCGGCACAAGCCGCGCAACCGTGAGCAGCACCCGCCGGCCGGCCAGACCCCATCGCTCACGAAAGGCGTGCCTGTGCGCCTGGTCAAGGGAATGATTCAGCATGCGCGCGCCAAGCAGAACCACCTGCACGCGTTCAGCCGGTACGCCGAGCGCCAACACCAGGTCGCGTGCATAGCGGCTGTCGGCCATTACGCGCTTCGCGCGGCCATACACCCAGCGGGCAAGCGGTGCGCGCCACCACTGATTCAATGCCAGTAGAATCTCGCTCCCATGCGCCGTCACCAGAAACGGCTTGACGCACCGCCGGGCGAACAGGCTAGCCCACAGCCCAACCCGCCACTCGGTGGCGAGGACGGCGGTGACATCGGCTTGAGCAATCGCCTTACGCACCTCGAACAGCCGCGCCGCCTGCCGAAGTAGCATCCAGCCCGGTTCAGGCATACGCTGAATCGGGAACGGTTGCTGCACATCGAACATGCGCGTTCCAGGCATAGCGCGTGCAGCTAACACCTGTACTGCCCGACCACGTTCGTGAAACGCGCGCGCCACTTCGTAGGCATACGCGCCGACACCGCCGATGGTGGGCGGAAACTCCGCGGAAACGATCAATATAGATTGCTCAGTCATCGTCGCGGTGCGCCTCTTGCGCGGGCGATAGCCTTCTCGTACATCTCAACATGCCGGCCAGCGAGCGCGGACTCATCAAAGTGAGTCGACAGGCGCCGCCCCGCTTCGGCCAGGCGTTGACGTTCGGCGGGATCGTGCGCTAGGTCGACTAACACATTGCCCAGCGCATCTGGATCGTGCGTCGGAACAAACGCCACAGCGTGCTCGAGCTCGGGCTGTTTGCTGTGCTCGTTGCGTGTGGCGACGAGTGGCAAGCCGTGCGCCAGGGCAACCAGCGCGCTCGTGCGCCGCGTGCTGAAGCCATCGGTGTAGGGCGCGACATACACATCGGCCGCCTGCAAGCACGCCGAGACTATATCCTCCGGGAGCGAGCCGAGCCATCGTATGTAAGACGACTGATCGAGTTCGTCGGCCAGCCGACGCACGCTCAATACATACGCCTCGTCGACAGGTCGCACTTCGCCGAGCTGAACGAATATCGCCGGCACGCTATGCGCACGCGCATAGGCAAGTGCACGAATCACATCGTACAAACCCTTATCCGCTCGCGGGAAGCCAAAATTGACCAGTGCCAATCCCTCTGGTTCCACACCCCATTCGCACCGAATTCGCTCGCGTTGTGCTGGCGAAATCGACACCATCAGGATGTTGGCACTGACTGGTATCACTGCCAGCCTGTCGTCTAGATGCGACAGCGCTCGCTGCGCCTGATCGCGATGCTCCAGATTGGTCACCACCACGGCATCGGAGCCGGAGAGCAACCCGCGTGCCTGCCCACGTGATATCGACAGCCGCTCCTCACGCTGGAAAGAGTGAAACGTCGTCACAAAAGCCATCGAGCGACTAGCTTGTTTCGTCAGCGCAGGATATAGAGGCAGCCACAGACTATGACCGTATAGGTGGGGCTGATACTGCAGGTGTATGATATCGGGTTGCCATTCACGCACGAGCCGCAACAATCGCGCCAACCGCCGTACTCCCCAGCCAAGTCGATCGTGGGCAGTCCCTAACAGATTCACGGTCTGTCCGGCACGCGTCAGCGCTGAAGCCAACTGCTCCGTGTAATCATTGATGCCGCAATGTGCGGTGTGTTTGGGATCGAATCGCCCGACGATCTGGAGAATCTTCATACCGACCTGCGTGTGCGTTGCAGCATATTTGCCTGCGCTAACGTCAGCCCGACCAGAACGAAATACAGGCGACCAATCTGCGTGTACCCGCCGTAGGCATAACCGCCGTAGATCATCGACAGCGTCGAGGTGAGGGCAAACACGAGCAGCGCCATGCCCCAACCGCGATCAGTATCCTTGAGCGCGCGACATACACGCCATGCCTGCCCTACGAACGCGGCGACGAACAGCGCGTATGCCGCTCCGCCGACGATACCAGTCTCCGCCAATACCTGTAGTCCGGCATGATGCACGTTGTAAGTTGCGCCTCGATCGAGGTGCAGTGCAACGCGGCCCTCGTCGTCAGCATAATTAGGCATGAGCGGTTTAAAGTTGTCCGGCCCGACGCCCACCAGCGGATTGGCGCCGAACATGTCCACGGCCGCCCGCCACATATACAGTCTAAAGCCGAAGGTATTGCCGATGGGATCGTTCACCTGACCCACGATGGATTCCACGCGGCCGCGCAGCAGCGAACTTGTCAGCGCAATCAGCACTACCGCGCCCGCCATAGCTACGATCGACAGAGCACGCCTGGGTCGAGCGCGCAGCGCGGGCAACAGCGATAACACTGTGGCGATGGCACAATCCACCCATGAGCCACGTGTATTCGAGGCGATCAGCCCGATGGCGATGCTCGCCGTCACAATGGCGAACAGCCATGCCTGCGTGCGTGTCCGGCTGTACAGCCACAGGTTGAAGGCCAGGATATACCCTACGGACAAATACCAGCCCAGTCCGTTGCCCAGTGTGCCCGGCGCGCGTGGCACCAGGTCCGCGCCGGATTCGAAGAATGTGTACAGAAGACCTTGCCTCGTCACGAATTGAAACGCGCCAAGCAGACCTTCGAAAACCATGAACCCGAGCAGAAATGCCAGCACCTGCCGCTTGTGCGCCTGTGTTCGAATGGTGAGTCGCACAGTGTAGATGCATAGCGCTCCGGCCGCCAGGTACGTCAGCCCTGGCCGCGCCGTGGCTGGATCAACCGAGGCCCGCGTGGAAAGGCCTGCTGCTGCAAGATACAACACCAGTGTCACATCAACCCAGGTCAGGGCAACACGACGGCGGCGCAGGATCGCACTGCCGACCACCGCCATACTGAAGCCGCCCACCATCACTGCGTAGTACAACAGTCGGTTGTAGCCCAACACCGCAATCTGGCTAGCTTCCTGCCAGCTCAACAGCGACTCGTACAGAATGACAGCGAAGACCAGGGTCATCGGAAGACGTAGCGAGACCGCCAGCAGAACGAAGCCACCCACACCGACGATGAACGGCGCGGCGCGGAAGTCGGAGGCATCTGCCAAGGAAATGGCCACCATGCCGCCTAGAAGCGCCGCCGCCGCGCCCGCCAGCAGTCTCAACGCGCCTAGGCTGCCTGTGGGTTGAAGTAAATTACGCGACGCGCTATGCCCATCATGCAGTCTCATCAGTACAGCTCATTCGGGAGCGAGAAAAGTTCACAATCAGCGCCCTGATTGCAGCAGGCAGCGCACATCGTGAGCAGGCAGTCTAAGTAGGAAACGCCGTATACTCTACGATGCGAGAACGGGGGTCGCTAATCGGTTGCACAGCATAGCTAAGACCCGACAGGAACGAAGTGGCTTCTGATTCATGAATACCAAGGCTTCGCATGCGGACCTTGTTTTGCTCAAAGTATACACGTCGGATCCGTCGTTGCTGCAATAACTCACTTGCTCCTTGCAAAACCCAGGCATCCGCGCCCTCGACGTCGACTTTTAGGACGGCAATCACTTCGCCATGATCAAAGAACGAATCCAGCGTGATGATCGGCACATCAATAGTATTCGGCGCTTGTTCAGCTGAAATACCACTCCAACTTCCTTGCCCATTAGGATCGACCATGAACTGCACTCGGCCAACGGTCTTGCCAACGGCGACCTCCCGCACGGTGATCTGTGAACTTAGACCATTCACCCGGATGTTCTGGTGTAACCCCTGACAGTTTCGAGGTGACGCTTCAAATGCGATTACGTGATTATCGGGTCGACAACCTGCCCACAGCAAGCTGTAGTAGCCGAAATTTGCACCCACATCGGCCAGCAGCCCTCCACACCGGGCATGCTCAACCATGCGTCGTGTCAAAGCAAGCTCATGATATCCGGCAAACGCAATATAACCATGGCTGATGTCGTCGGGCTGTAGCATCATCTTAACGTTGGGCATGAAGTGCAAGGATGCCGCTTGAAATAGTTCGGGCCATCGGTTGGCCCGCGCTCGATACAACCGCCGATATACCTTTTCTTTGACCGGTGTAGGAACCAATCGTATCCAAAACGGTCGCTTCATACGCTGAGCCTCAGTTCGTGATCGGGACGCTGCTCCTGTCGAGCCCATTATGTAGCCCCGGTGAAACAACAAAGTAGTTGTATACACCCTTCACTGGCAAACCGCTGTCTTCAATTGAAGCAAGGGATACAGCAATTAGACGCGCTCCGTTCCAGTATAAAGCTTGACCATACCCATAAGACGATAGAAGTCGAAACAGATCGGCGGGCTTGTAGCCGAACCGTTCTGTGTGCGTTGCATCGATCTCCAAAAGGAGAACAGGCCGAAAGTTACAGAGAATACTTTGCGCGCCCTGAACCGCTGGCAGTTCTGCACCTTCGATGTCCATCTTAATGAAGTCCACGCGGCCGAGTCCTTCGAAGCGACAGAACTCATCGATCGTTGTCAATTCAATGCTCTCCTGTTCGGCAACCTCGTTCGACACAGGGGGCGATAAACTGGCTCGACCGTGACCCGGTACTCCCGCAATTTGCGGGATAGTGATCCTGGCCACTCCCGTGACATTGCTCATGCCAATTTTGCGCGCTGAAACGTTGCACAACTTGGAGCGTGATAGATTGATCATCAGACCATCAAACGTGCCGGATACCGGCTCGAATGAGTAGACGACGCCAGCCGCACCGACCAAACGCGACAGGTAAAATGTATAGGTACCCATATTCGCACCGACATCCAGGCAAACATCGCCTGGCTTGATGAAATGGACGAGCAGTCTCGACTCGGTATCATGATAGTGGTATCGAGTGAACTGACGCCGCTGCCGCCATGCCATCAAGTGAATGTAGGCTCGGCGGCCTAGCACACGATACACAAACTGCTGAAACATGCTTCACGCCTGTGCTGCCGGTCGAAACAAGGCGGCCATCGGCCGCAGTCGCGGGCTGATTCGGCTAATCATCTCGCAGTCTTCCTCAGTGAGCGGCTTCCACCAACGCAGCAATGCGGCGATGACGCCCACATACGCCAGTCCGGCGATCAGCCACTCCAGCCATGTGCTAGATGGCAACACGAGCACCGCGGCCAAGCCGACTAGCACCGCGCCGGTCGTCTTCAGGCAAAACGCCCACGGATAGGGCATCGGACGGTAACGTTGCAGCATCACGTATTCCAGTCCGATGCCAAGTATCGCGGAAAGACCGGTGGCGGCCACCGCGCCTATAGCACCGAAGGCCCGGATCAGCAAAATGCCAAGGGCCAGATTAACCATCCCCGACACGACTCGCAACATCAAACCGGCCCGTTCGCGCCCCAGGGTATACAGCGCCATAAGATGTACGCCGCCGCCCAGCAAGCCGAACGGCACGACAGTCAACACGACGAACAGGCGCAGCACATCCACACTCGGCAAGTACTCCGACCCGTACAGAGTGCTCACAATCTGTGGTGCGAACCATCCTGCCAGCGCATACAATGGCACCACAGTCATCGTCGACAGCTTGATAAAGGTCTGCCAACCGCGCATCAATCCCGCCATACCCGATTGCGTGTTGAGTATCGACAGCGACGTCAGTACCACCGGGCTGCCAGCAGTGATCACCCCGATCAACTTCCAGACCAATGCTGTGCCGACTTTGTAATAGCCCACTGCGCTGGAGTCTTGAACCAGCGTGCCCAACAATAGCACATCGCTCTGCTCGGAAAGCAGGAAGGTCAGTGCAGCCACCAGCCACACAGACAGGCCAAAGCGCAGCGCCGGACGCAGATTAATACGTAGCCCATCTGAACCGGACGGCTCGCGTCCGTGTGCGAAGGCCAGTCCGTATACCGCCAGGCTCAACCCATAAGCTGCACACATTGCGATCAGCACCGGCTGTAACGACGGCACGCCCGCCGGCGACAGAATCAGCACCACACCAATGATCACACTCTGCCGGAGCGTGTGCGATGCGAAGACGACTTCGACGCGCAGACGAGCCATAAAGAACGACCAGAACAGGTCAGCTGCTTGAGACAGCCAGAATAACAGAACAATCCAATCAACCGAGGACACCAGCTCAGGTCGTTTCAACCAGACGAAGACGACAGGCGCTGTGACCCAGATTAGCATGCCAAGCGCCAGCGCTAACGCCGTACGAATCGCCAACAAATTGAGTAGAAAGCGACGTATGCTTCTGCCGTCGTCAGCAAGTACGGGCACAAACCGGGTAAGAACCTCCGAGAAGCCCAGCGAGATGGCTAAGCCAGCAAAACTCACCCAGCCTAAAATCAGCGAGAATCGACCGAAGTCGTCCGGCCCTAGCCACCTGCTCACCAGAATGGTGACCAGCGAGGCCAGCACCACATCGACCAGTTTGGCAACCTGGCTCTTGACAACTCCTCGGCCAACCCTGCCACCTCGGTCCTCGCCCACCTCTGTATTATTCATGGCGATGTGACGCCCAACGTTTCGAGCGCACGGCGTGCCGCTTCGTCATCCGGATCGATTGCGAGCGCCATTCGATAGGCGGAAATCGCTTCGTCGCGATGGCCCAGCGCCAGATATACTGCGCCAAACTGCCGCCAGAAGTCAGTCCGTCTTGGATCTAGCTCTATAGCGATGAGCGACTGCGCCAGCGCTTTCTCATAAAAGCCCAGCCGGGTGTAGATCAGGCTCAGCCATTGATGATAGCGCCCGTCATCTGGCACAAGACTTGACGCGCGTTCCATGTAAGTTGCAGCATCAACGTAGTTCTGCTTGCTCCAATAGGCGACGCCCGCGCACGCCAGCATCGGCGCTTGTTCTTGCAGCAGTGACGGCGCGGCCTGATATGCCGCCAACGCCCGATCCGGTTCGCCCGCACTCACCCAGGCATTGCAGAGACCGGTCTGCGCTTCGAGTGACTCGGGAACAACCATCACACACGCCGCATACTCGCGTGCAGCATCCACTGGCTGGTCGCGTTCGCGATACAGGAGGCCTAGCTGCATGTGCGCTGCACATGATTGTGGATCGAGTTCCAGTGCGCGGTGCAACCACGCCTCCGCTTCCTCAGGTTGAACCGTTCGCAGCACCTCGCCACGCGCGACGAATTCATCAGACATCGTACCGACCTTACGCCATGCGGCCAACGCATCAGAGACATGACTGGTCGCCCAGTACAGATAGCCCAGCCCTCGCCACGCGCCCCGGTTGCCTGGATCAACCTCTGTCGCTGTGCGCAACCATTGCTCCGCCTGCATCAAGTTGGAATCGGCAAGGCTACCATCCAATGTCACGCCATGTTGAGCCAGTGAGCGGTTCAACAACACCAGCCCGACATTGCTGAGCAGGCGGCTAACCAGCAGCGGCCCGAATGCGACAACGATCAGAATCAACATCGCCGCCAGCCAACCCAACCGGCGGCGCGAACGAATGGCTGTGATCAAACTGGCAAGGGACATGGATAGAAGTGCAGGTTATAGAGGCAAGATAGCACACACACAGCCGCACACTTACGGCTTGCGGCGCGAAGCACTTATCCCTTGACCGTAGCAGGCACGGCAGGCTCGCGCGAAGGTTGGGTCACCGATCGCCGCGCATCGATAACAAACGCGCCGATGACACCCAGCATCAACCCCAGCACGCCGCCAACGGCCGCATTCAACCCCTTGCGCGGCGACGCCGGTTGCATCGGCACAGCCGCCCGGCTGGCGAGTCGCACTTCGCCTTCACCATCTTCGGCGGCTACGCGCGCTTCGTCCAATTTGCGCGTCAGCGTCAGATAGGTGTCGCGCGCCGTGTCACGCTCACGCGTGAGTTGGTCGAGTTCTACCTGCGCTATCTGCACGGCGGCTTGCAGGCGCAACACGTCCGGTCGCAACGCCTCGATGCGCTGCCCGATCTCCTGCGACTTACCTTGCAACGCCGCGATCAGCGTGTCCAGCAACACGGCCTGCTCGCTCACAGTGCGATTGGTGAGCGATCCACCGCCGCCGATTTGCAGTTGAATCGGCACATTGGGCCGTGAACTCAGCGCATCGACCTGCAGGTACAGTGCAGACAATTCGTCGGACAGGGCCACGGGCGCGCCGGCATCCTGCTGCGCCAATTGTTGGTGCAGGCTCTGCGCGTCCTGAATCACCAGTGAAATCGTCCGGTTGGCCGCCAGGTAATCGGTCAGCGCCGTCTGCGTCGACGTGAGCTCCAGCGTGAGCATCGCGATTGGGTTATGGCCCTGGAAATCGACCAGCGCTCGCTCGGCGGCTTCCAGTTTTTCGCCCGCTGCGGCGACTTGCGTCGTAAAAAAGGCGGCGTCACTCTCACGCGGCTGGTATAGATCGTTAGCGTAAGCCACGTACAAATCGGCCCAGGCGTTGGCGATCGCCTGGGCGCGCTGAGGATCGCCGTCCGCCGCGCTCAACCGCACCAGGCTGGGGTCTGCGCCCGCTTCTGCCGCCAGCTTGCCTCGGAACCCCAGTAGATCGCGTTCCTCGGCGGGCAGGCTGCCGTTGACGGCGTCGATGACCTTGAGGAGCAGGTCGTCGCTCAACGCCAGTTCAGGATACGCTCGGTACGCCTGCTGCGGTTGTTGCACAGTCTGGATACGCGGATCGAATTGCAGCTGATAGCGCGGGCGGGTGACTACGAGCAAAGCGGCTGCCTCGTAAGCAGGAGGGACAAGGAAGCTAACGCCGAATGCGGCAACAGCGGCTACAATGGCTAATCCAATCACCCAGCGCCATTGTCGCGTCAGGACATTCCAGTACCTACGCAGATCGATTTCGTCTTCCATTGTGCTCCATGCCGAGGCCTCCCGCCTGAACAGGAGAGGGAGGCTTTGAATAAAGTGATACTTTAGCTCAAGCAGAATCGCATCTACGCTGCCAACCGTCTCTTTGGACGAACAACGAGTTAAACTCAGCCCGCCCGGGATTGCGCGATCACTTCGTCCAGCGTCTGATCGAGCGAGACCGCCGGCGCCCAACCAATCAACGCCCTGATCTTGGAGATATCCGGGACGCGGCGGCGCATATCTTCAAAACCGGCTGCGTACGCCTGGTCGTATGGAATCAGTTGCACTTCGGAGCGGCTGCCCGAACGAGTTAAGATTCGCCGGGCCAACGCAAGCATCGTAATCTCGTCGCTGCTGCCGATGTTGAAAATCTCGCCAACGGCGCGCGGCTCGGCCGCAAGCGCGAGCAGCGCCCGCACCACGTCGTGCACATTGCAGAAGCAGCGACTTTGCTGCCCATCGCCATACACTGTCAGCGACTGGCCTGCAACCGCCTGTCCCACCAGGCGCGGTATCACCATCCCGTACCGGCCCGTCTGGCGCGCGCCGACCGTATTGAATAATCGGCAGATCACGACCGGTACATCGAACTGTTTGTGGTACGCCAGCGCCAGGAACTCGTCCAGCGCCTTGGACTCGGCGTAGCTCCAGCGGCTCTTGCGCGTCGAACCCATCACCCGATCGCCGTCTTCGCGGAAAGGGATGTCTGCGCTTTTGCCGTACACCTCGGAGGACGACGCGAGTAGGACTTTTTTACGATAGCGGCGCGCCAGGCGCAGCACAACCTGAGTTCCATTCAAGTTGGTCTCGATCGTGTGAACCGGGTCCTTCACGATCAATTCCACGCCGACAGCGGCCGCCAGATGATACATGACATCGCATTCACTGACGAGCCGATCCATCACGGTCTCGTTAAGGATGGTTTCGCAGACAAACTGGAAGTGAGATTGGTCAAGTAGTCCGGCGATATTCTCCAGCCGGCCGGTCGATAGATCATCGACCGCGACCACCTGCTGGCCTTGCGCCAGCAGCGCTTCGGCCAGGTGGCTGCCGATGAACCCGGCTCCGCCGGTGATGAGCGATCGAACCACACTGATCCTCTTCGTGTTCCACTTGGCTCCGTCAAACCAAACGCGCGAGAATATCTTCCGGAACTTGATCGCGCAACTCCGGATAAGACTCCAGCACGCGCGCGATGTCCGCCAAGTCTTTCTGCCGCTTACTGGCGCGTCGCGTCGGGTCTTGCGCAGCCCATACCTTGCCGCGCAGTACATCCTCTACCCGCGCCACCGGCATCCCCAGGCCCAGCACATTGCGCGGCGCCGCTCGCTCCACGAATGAAGCATAACGCGGATCGGTCTGAATCTGGACGCGCAGGTCTGAGCCAGACAGCGAGACGTTCAGGCTATGCGTGAAACGCTCAACGCGGAAATCTTGCGGCAGCAGGGCTTCGAGTTTCTCCAACTGGTCCACCGCTACGACCAGGTCGAGATCCAAACTCACCACCGGCTCCACGTAAGCGTTGACGCCTTGTCCGCCGATCACACAATAGCGGATGCCCTGATCCTTCAACAGCGCGATCAGCCGTTCGAGCAAGTCGGCGCGGTCCATCGTTACCGTTTTCCAAAACGTGAGTGCGCGCATCGTGCCCGGTTTCGATTCTCACCCACCGTAGTCTGCATCAAAACAAGCTCAACTGCTGCGCCTGCTCCGGCGGCTCCTCATCCTGCATCTGCTCCAACTCGGCCAAGATTTGCGGCAACTTCTGGAAATCCTCTTCGACGGTGCGGCGCAGGCTGGGTTGATGCAACGCCGCAGCCGGGTGGAACATCGGCACGTAGACGATGCCATCGACTTTGCGGGGCTGGCCGTGCACCCGGCTGATCTTTTCGTTCGGAAAAGCGCGCGCCATCGAGAACCGGCCCAGCGTCACAACCACCTTGGGGTTGATCAGCGCGATCTGCCGATCGAGATATTCTTTGCACGCCTCGATCTCGTCCGGCAACGGATCGCGGTTGCCGGGCGGGCGACACTTGACCACGTTCCCGATATACACCTGCTCGCGCTTCAACCCGATACTGGCCAGCAGCTCTTCCAGAAACTGCCCAGCCGCGCCGACGAAGGGTCGGCCTTGCTGGTTCTCGTGGAAGCCCGGCCCTTCGCCGATAAACATGAGCTCGGCGTGCGCGGGGCCTTCGCCGGGCACCGCCTTCACGCGTGACTTATGCAGAATGCAGCGGGTGCAGCCCATCACCTCCGAGGCAACTGTATCAAGTGAATCACCATTCATCGTGGACTATCCTCAAGCCAGCACACGTTGAGCGAGCCGTCTGCCTGGGCAGACCGGAAACAGATCGAATGAATAGCAACGCCCTGAGTCCAGGGCGCAGTCAGGCTGAACATATCGAGCAACATTACCGTTTGCTAGCCGTGCGACAGCGGCAGTTTACCACAACCCGTAACGTCGCACAAGCATTTCGTACCTGGAAGCAACCTGTAAAGGTGCAGACTAACGGCGCAGCCGGCTATCCGATACGGACAGCTGATCGACAGTTCTAGCCAGGCGCTCGCGCAGCGCCGTAGTCTGTTGCTTAAAGGTCTGCCGGTAGGCTTCCTGATCCACACCGTCGACCGTCATCAAGAACGCATTTTCATTGTTGTCTTGATAGTAGTGCGGGCGCTTGCCGGTGATCACAAAGCCATACTTGCGATAGAGATTCTGCGCGACCAGGTTCATCTCGCGCACTTCGAGCGTTACACTCGCCGCCTTCAACTCCAGCGCGCGCCCGATCAGGGACGCCAACAGATACTCACCCAGGCCGCGTCCGCGCCAGCCGAGGTCGATGGCGATGGTGCTGATATGCGCCTCGTCCACGATGAACCAGAACCCGCCGTACCCGACAATTTGAGATGCCGGTTCGCGCTGCGTCAACCGCGACAGCCAACTATTCACCCGTCCGGGCGGTTCGCCCAAATAGCGCAGCACGAAATAGTAGGCGTTTGCATTGTCCATGATCTCGTGCCGATACGTATTCGCCGACCAGGGCAACGTAAACGAGCGCTGCTCGATCGTCATCACGGTCGGCACGTCTTTCCAGTGCATCGCTTCAAAGGAGAAGGGTATCTCGAAACTCACGTAACCGCTACCCCGGCTGTTGGAATATAAATCGGTTTAAGCGCATCCAGGTCGTCCGCGTCGCCTGTCCGCAGACGTTGCCAACCCAGCTCGGCCAGAAAACCCGCGCGGCGCAGCGAGCGCGCCGGCTCGACCAGGATGACCCGCGCGCCAAGACGTGCGCCGATCGCTTCCCGCTCCGCCGCGCTCAACTCGCCGCACAGCCACGTCGGCGCCGTCCACTCTGCGCCGATGCGGTCAACCGTCGTCACCATCACTTCACCTTGCGCCCGCCACGCGCCGCGCGCACGCCGATAGCGCCGCGCCGCCAGCTTGCTACGACCCGCCTGCAAAACCGCGACCAGCGGCCCCTTGTGAACGGTCTGCGCATACGCCACCACATCCAGCGTCGGGATGCCCACCACTGGCAGACTGTTCGCCAGCGCCAGCCCCTTGGCGATCGCCAGGCCCACGCGCAGCCCCGTGAACGACCCCGGCCCAATCGATACGGCCAGCCCGGTCAGCGCGCCGGCGCGGAGGCCTACCTGTTCCAACATCCACGCCAGACGCGGCATCAGTTCGACCGTATGCCGATCGCTGATTTCCCAGGTCATCTCGGCCCGCACGGCCCCGCCATCGTGCAGGGCCAGGCTGGCGTATCGGGTGGCGGTGTCAATGGCTAAAAGCATATCGCGTATCGCGTGTTGCTGATAGCAAAGGCGTCGTCTGGAGACGACTCCTACACCGATCATTCATCACCCTATCCGCCTCCATCCGTTGCTGTCCGTTCATCCGCTCAAGAGTCCGTTGATCGCATCCGTTTACCCGCTCACCCCAAAGGCTACGCGCTTCAAATCGTTCAACAGTTTCAGGCGCCGCTCATCTTTCGCGCTAAACGTCAAGCGACGCCGCGTCTCGCCGAGCAGCGTGAATTGAATGCGCAAACATTCCTCGGGCGCCAGGTTCGGCGCGCGTTCCGGCCACTCGATCAGGCAGACCGCATCGCCGTCGAACAAATCGCTCAAGCCCAGATAGCGCGCCTCGTCCTCCGACTCAACCCGATACAGGTCGATATGATACAGCACCGCGCCATCGGTGGCGCGCCGCAGTTCGTGGATCAGCGTGAAGGTCGGGCTGGTCACGTCATCGACTGCGCCCCAACCCTTGCCCACACCCTGCGCCAGGCACGTTTTGCCCGCGCCCAACGCGCCTTGCAGACAAACGATATCGCCGGGCTGAAGCAACGCGCCCAGCCGCTCGCCGATACGCGCCGTTTGAGCCGGACTCCCGCTGGTGAATTCTACGATATCGGGGCTGAGAATAGGTGTCATCGAGTTCGAGGGAAGTACAACCGGTTTAAGGCGATTATACAACCGCAGCCGAGCGGCGCAAAGTTTACCGTGGGATCGGCTCGCGCCCGACGCCGATCGGCTCGACCACCCCAGAACGACCGCCCAGTTTGAATCAACTATGCAAATCACCCAATCCATGATACACTTTTAACCGCCGAGTGCCTGGAATTATATCCACATGCGTTGTCTTGTACTGTCTGACATTCACGCCAACCTCGCTGCGCTCGAAGCCGTCCTCGCCGATGCGGGCCGCTTCGACTTCATTTGGTGCCTGGGTGACGTGATCGGTTACGGCCCCGATCCCAACGAGTCTGTCGCCTGCCTGCGCGAGTTCCCCCACCTCTGCCTGGCCGGCAACCACGACTGGGCCGCGCTGGGCAAACTCGATCTGCGCGGCTTCAACACCGATGCGCGCCTGTCCGCCGAGTGGACGCAAAAGCATCTCGACCCGGCGGCGCGCGCTTACCTGCAAGCCCTTCCGCCCTCGTGCGTCGAGTCGGGTTACACGTTAGCCCACGGCAGCCCGCGCCAGCCCATCTGGGAATACATCCTCGATCCGCTGACCGCCGAGCACAACTTCAACGCCTTCGCCACCACCGTCTGCCTCGTCGGACACACGCACATCCCGGCGCTGTTCGTGCTGCCGGACCCCGACGACGCGCAGGGCGTCGAGCCGCACCAACCCGAATGGAACTGCCCGATCCACTTGAACAGCGGACGCTGGATTGTCAACCCAGGCAGCGTCGGCCAGCCGCGCGATGGCAACCCCGACGCATCCTATGCCCTGCTCGATCTCGAGCACAACACCTGGGAGTATCGGCGTATCCGCTACCCGGTTCACGAGACGCAGCGCCGGATGCGCGAGCAGGGCTTCCCGGCGCGCCTGATCGACCGACTGGCGCAAGGCCATTGATCGAGTCGTACCGCGCCGCATGACAGAAGCCGATTCCGACTCGTACCCACCCTCGATAAAGGCCCAACCGTCGTCTCGCTCTGCAGGCAGCTGCCGCTGACCCATTGCCGGGTAGAGTGGCAAGTTTTGTTTAATCGGGAGGAACCTTTGAAACTGGCAACCATTATCCTGGCCGCCGGGCAAGGCACCCGGATGAAGTCGGCGCTTCCCAAAGTGCTGCACCCGATCGCCGGGCGACCGATGATCGCCTACGTCATCGACACCGCCCTCGCTCTCGGCGACGCGCATCCGACGCTCGTCGTCGGTTATCGCGCCGACCAGGTTCGCACCACGCTCGGCGACCGGGTGGGCTACGTGGAGCAAGTGGACCAGCTCGGCACCGGGCACGCCGTGGTGCAGGCGCGCGGCGCGCTCGAAGGCCGGAGCGATGTGGTGCTCGTGCTGTACGGCGACACGCCGTTCGTCACGGTCGACACGCTGCGCGCCATGCTCGACGATCACGCCCGCGCCGACGCGACGATCACGCTGCTCACCTTCCGCCCACCCGATCCGTTGCGCTACGGCCGCATCATCCGCAGCGGTTCCGGGCGCGTGGTCAACATTGTCGAGTACAAAGAAGCCACGCCGGAGCAGCGCTCCATCCGCGAGGTCAACTCCGGCATCTTGTGCTTCAACGCCGCGTGGTTATGGCCGCACCTGGATCAGCTCCAGCCCAAGCACGGCCACGGCGAATACTACCTGACCGATCTCGTCGCCCTGGCCGCGTCGGAAGTCCGCGTCATCGCCACGCGCGAAGCGACGCCCGAAGAAGTGGCCGGCATCGACGATCGCGCCCGGCTGGCCTGGGCCGAGCAGCTGCTGCGCGCGCGCATCCACGCGCGGCTGATGTTGTCCGGCGTCACGCTGATCGACCCGGCGACGACGTATATCAGCGCCGAGGCCGAGATCGAACCCGATACCACGCTGTACCCCGGCACGCACGTCGAAGGCAAGACGCGCATCGGGCGCGGCTGCCGCATCGGGCCAAACACGATTGTGCGCGAGAGCGTGATCGGCGC
This sequence comes from Anaerolineae bacterium, assembly GCA_035292585.1. Taxonomy (GTDB): domain Bacteria; phylum Chloroflexota; class Anaerolineae; order Fen-1058; family Fen-1058; genus DASSFZ01. The sequence continues at coordinate 41,322 of DATDPU010000091.1, forward strand.
GGGCTGCATCGTCGAAGCCTCGGTCGTCGAGCACGCTGTGCTGGAGGAGCAGGTTCGCGTCGGCCCATTCGCCCATCTGCGCAAAGGCGCGTACCTGGAGCGCGACGTCGAACTGGGCAACTTCGCCGAAGTCAAGAACAGCCGGCTCGGCGCGGGCGCCAAGCAGCATCACTTCTCCTACCTGGGCGATGCCACGCTCGGGCCGAAAGTGAACATCGGCGCAGGGACGATCACCTGCAACTACGACGGCGTGAGCAAACACCCCACCGAGATCGGCGCCGGCGCGTTCATCGGCAGTGACACCATGCTTATCGCGCCCATTCGGGTCGGCGCGGGCGCTAAGACCGGCGCGGGTTCGGTGGTGACCCACGATGTTCCGGAGGGTGAAGTGGTTTACGGCGTCCCGGCGCGCCCGAAACCGCGGTAACCTTTTAGGGCTCTATCAGATCGAACGGGAATAGGATACGGACACCTGCACCCACCTGCGGTTTTCGCAGGCGCGGTGTGAACGCGGACGAACACTGATTTACAATCTTTTCCGTGCGATCCGTGTTTGTCCGTGCCCCATTTCCCGGCGCAGCCGAAACAGCGATAACATTCTGTACCCAGCGCGGGAACAATCTGCGGTTGCTCACCGCCCGCGTCCGCGCAGTCGAGCAGACTAGACGCCCGCGTGGACGCGGGCTTGGAGCAGCAAAAACGCAACTTGTGACTGCGCACAGTCTATTCATCAAGCCAGCATGAACCTTCAACCCACAAGTGAACTGATTCTCCTGGCCGTCTTGATCGCGCTGAACGCTTTCTTCGCCGCGTCGGAGATTGCGGTGATCAGCGTGCCCAAGTTGCGCCTGAAGCAACTGATCGAAGAGGGCAATAAGACGGCCGAAGTCCTGTTCCGCCTGGCCGACGATTCCAGTCGCTTCCTCGCGACCATCCAGGTCGGCATCACGCTGATGGGCTTCTTCGCCTCGGCCACCGCCGCCGTCAGCTTATCGGGTGAGCTGGCCCGGTCGATCGCCGCCTTGCCGTTCGAGGGGATCGCGACGTCAGCGCCGACGATCGCCATCATTCTCATCACGCTCCTGTTGACGATCATCACGCTGGTCTTGGGCGAACTCGTGCCCAAGTCGGTCGCGTTGGCGCACAGCGAGCGCATCGCGCTGTTCGTCGCGCGCCCGATCGACTTTCTGGCGCGTTTGGGCAGCCCGCTGGTGCGCTTCCTGGTGTGGGCCACCAACCTGATCGCCCGGCCTTTCGGCGGCAAGCCGCGCCGGGGCATGCCGGTGATCACCGAAGAAGAAATCAAGACGATGGTCGACGCCGGGCAGGAGGGCGGTGTGCTCGAAGAAGACGAGAAGGCGATGATCTACTCCGTTTTCGAGATCGGCGACACCCTGGCGCGCGAAGTGATGGTGCCGCGCATTGACATGGTCGCGCTCGACGCCGGCGCGCCGCTGCTGGAAGCCGCCGATGCGGCGATCAACTCCGGGCACTCGCGCATTCCCGTCTACGAAGAAACCGTCGATCACATCGTCGGCATCCTGCACGCCAAAGACCTGCTGCGCGTGCTGCGCCAGCAGGGCCGGGCGGGCAGCGATAGCGTGCCCTTGCGCGATCTGGCCCGGCCCGCCTACTTCGTGCCCGAGACGAAAAAGGTGGACGAGCTGTTGAACGAACTGCAACAGCGCCGCGTCCATATGGCCGTCGTCATCGACGAGTATGGGGGCACCGCCGGGCTGGTGACGATCGAAGACATCCTCGAAGAGATCGTCGGCGAGATTCGAGACGAGTACGACGAGTCGGAGGAGCCGCTGGCCAAGGCGCTGGGCGAGAACGAGTACGAGCTCGATTCGCGTATGCTGATCGACGACGTGAACGAGCTGCTCGATGTACAGCTCTCGGACGAGGAAAGCGACACGCTGGGCGGCTTCATCTACCATCAGCTGGGCCGGGTGCCGGCGCCGGGTGAAGCGGTCGAAGTCGAGGGTCTGCACTTGCAGGTCGTCAACGTTCAGAATCGGCGCATCGGCAAGATCCGCGCCCGCCGTGAAACACCTCTGCCGTCGCCCAGCGGGTCATCCGGCGAAAACAACGGGAGTTCCTGATCCAGAAACCCGGTTTCTTCAGCCTGAAACTTGGTATAATCAAACCGGTCAGACCTGCCAGGTCTCAAAAGTCCACCGCGCTCAGTTCGGCGTGGGTCTCCTGACCCCGCCGGATGCAGGCCAAAGGTGTCCCCAGAGCATGGTCAGGAGACCATGCTCTATCCAATAAAAGGCAACCATGCCCGATCGTCAACGTCTGTATCGAACCGAAGCGATTGTCTTGCGCCGTTCTGATCTCGGCGAGGCCGACCGCCTGCTGACGCTGCTCACGCCGGAGCGCGGCAAGTTGCGCGTGATCGCCAAGGGCGCGCGCAAGATCGCCAGCCGCAAAAGCGGCCACGTCGAGCTGTTCAACCGCGTCAACTTCCTGGTCGCGCGCGGCCGCGGCGAGTTCGACATCATCTCGCAGGCCGAGACGATCGAGCCATTCCGCGCGCTGCGCGAAGATTTGCTGCGTTCGACTTACGCGCACTACGCCGCCGAACTGCTCGATCGCTTCGCCGAGGAAGGCACACCCCAACCCGAACTGTTCGACCTGCTCGCCGATGCGCTGGGCTGGCTCGCGCACTCGCCTAATCTGGCGCTGACCGCGCGCTACTTTGAATTGAGGTTGCTGACGCTGACCGGCTTTCAGCCGCAGGTCTTCCACTGCGTCGCCGGCGGCGAGCCGCTCGACGAAGTCCAAAGCGATGAAATGTACGGCTGGAGTCCGGGCGAAGGCGGCGCGCTCTGCCCGCGCCACGCCTTGGGCCGCACCGACATCGGCCGTCTCTCGCTCGGCGCGCTCAAGGTGCTGCGCCACGCCATGCGCAACGACTATCACGCCTTCAGCGCGCTCCAGGTCCGCGAATCGGTCGCCGCCGAGATCGAGCGCGCGCTGCAACGCTACCTGACCTACGTGCTGGAGCGCAAGGTGAAATCGATCGAGTTCATCAACCTGTTGCGCCGCGAATCAGTCGGCAGTAGTCAGTAACCAGTAAGCAGTGAGCAGTAAACAGTGAGCAGTAAACAGTGTTCACCGTTCACCGCCCACTGCCCAGTGTTCACTGTTCACTAAACCACTCACCATGTCCCAACCCCTCTCCTTCCAACAAGTCATTCTGAAGCTCGAAGAGTTTTGGGCCAGTCGCGGTTGCCTGATCTGGCAGCCGTACAACGTGCAGGTGGGCGCGGGGACGATGAACCCGGCCACCTTCCTGCGCGTGCTCGGCCCCGAACCGTGGAACGTCGCGTATGTGGAACCATCGATCCGGCCCGACGACGGCCGCTACGGCGATAATCCCAATCGCATGCAGCAATTCCTTCAATACCAGGTCGTCCTCAAACCCGATCCAGGCAATCCGCAGGAGTTGTACCTCGACAGCTTAGCGGCCATCGGCATCGAGCGCGATAAGCACGACATTCGTTTCGTCGAGGACAACTGGGAATCGCCGGCGCTCGGCGCGTGGGGCTTGGGCTGGGAAGTCTGGCTCGACGGGCTGGAGATCACGCAGTTCACCTACTTCCAGCAGTCGGGCGGCGTCACGCTCGATCCCGTCTCGGTCGAAATCACCTACGGCCTCGAACGCATCGTCATGTTCCTGCAAGACGTGCGCAGCGTGTGGGACATCGACTACGACGGCCAACGCACGTACGGCGATGTGTACCTGCGTTCCGAGATCGAGCACAATATCTACAACTACGAGCTGGCCGACGTCGAGCGGCTGACGCAGCTCTTTCGCCTGTACGAGGCCGAGGCGCAAGCGGCGCTGGCGCACGAGCCGCCGCTGGTGATCCCGGCGCACGACTATGTCCTCAAGTGCTCGCACACCTTCAACCTGCTCGACGCGCGCGGCGCGATCGGCGTCACCGAGCGGGCGGGGTACTTCGCCCGCATGCGCGATCTGGCGCGCCGGGTCGCCGCCGCCTACGTCGAACAACGGCAGGCGATGGAGTATCCGTGGTTGAAGAGCGAATCAACGAGTCAGCGAGAGGTAGGAGTCGTCCCTGTAGGAGTCGTCTCTGTAGGAGTCGCCTCTGTAGGAGTCGCCTCTGTAGGAGTCGTCTCCAGACGACGACTTGAGAACCAACTAACGACTACCTTCGTTTTGGAAATCGGCACTGAAGAGCTCCCCGCCGGCGATCTCACTGACGTGCTCAACCAGCTCAAGGCTGCATTCCCCGCCTTCCTCAAAACGCACAAGTTGGCTGCGGGCGAAATCCGCGATCCGCTCGGCACGCCGCGCCGCTTGGGGCTGATCGCCGCCGTCGCTTCACGCCAGCCTGATGAAGAGCTGGAGGTGAAAGGCCCGCCGCTGAAAGCCGCCTTCGACGCAGCGGGCAGGCCGACCAAAGCCGCCGAGGGATTCGCCAAAGGCCAGGGCGTAGCAGTGCAAGACCTCGCGCCATACAGCCAGGACGAGCGCTACGTCGGCGTCAAAAAACGCAGCATTGGGCGATCAGCCATTGAAGTATTAGCTGAGAATCTCCCTTCTCTAATCTCTTCTTTACGATTCAACAAGACCATGCGCTGGAACGCCAGCAACGTCGCCTTCAGCCGGCCCATTCGCTGGATCGTCGCGCTGCTGGGTGAGCAGGTCGTGCCGTTTGAATATGCCGGCGTGATGAGCGATCGGGTCACGCGCGGCCCGCGACCAGCCGGCTCACCCGAGGTCACGATTCGCTCGGCGGATGATTACCTCGACACGCTGCGCGCCTGGCGCATCGTCGCCGCGCCTGAAACGCGCCGCGCAACCATCCTGGATCAGATCACCACGCTGGCGAACGCGATCGACGGCGCGGCGCTTGACGATCCGATCTTGCTCGAAGAAGTCACCCACCTCGTCGAGCAACCCACCGCGCTGCGCGGCGCGTTCGAGCCGAAGTATTTGTCGCTGCCGAAAGACGTGTTGATCACCGTGATGAAGAAGCACCAACGCTACTTCCCGGTCGTCCAGCAACCAACTAACCAACTAACCCACCACTTCATCGCAGTCCGCAACGGCGACGAACAGCGCCTCGACAGCGTGACGCGCGGCAACGAAGGCGTGTTGCGCGCGCGCTACGCCGACGCCGATTACTTTTACCGGCGCGATACGCAAAGGCAACTTGAAGCGTACTTGCCCCGGCTCGACACGCTCACCTTCCAGGAAAAACTCGGCTCGATGCTCGATCGCGTCCGGCGCATCGAGGCGCTCACGCCCAAAATCGCGGGCATGCTCAACTTGAGCGCCGACGAATTGAAAGTCGCCCAGCGCGCGGCGCACCTGTGCAAGGCCGACCTGGTGACGCAGATGGTGATCGAGTTCACGTCGTTGCAGGGCAGCATGGGCCGCGAGTACGCCCGGCTGTCCGGCGAGAGCGCAGCCGTCGCCGACGCGATCTTCGAGCACTACCTGCCGCGCTACGCGGGCGATACGCTGCCGCAGTCGAAGGCCGGCGTGGTAGTCGGGCTGGCCGATCGGCTGGATAGCTTGGTCGGGTTGTTTGCAATCGGCCTGGCCCCGACCGGCTCCGCCGATCCCTGGGCGCTGCGCCGCGCCGCGCTGGGACTCGTCCAGGTGCTCATCGATCAACACACACCGTTCTCGCTAAGGAAAGGGTTGAAACTCGCCGCCGAAATCCAGCCGGTCAAGGTGGCCGACAAAACACTCGCTGAGGTATTCGACTTCATCGTCGGTCGTCTGCGCGCGCTGCTGCTGGACCGGGGTTACCGTTACGACGCGGTCGATGCGGTGCTGGCGGTTCGGGCCGACGATCCGCAGCGCGCGGCGAGCGAAGTGGCCGCGCTGGCGCAATGGGCGCAAGAGCCGGACTGGAATGACATCCTGGCGAACTACGCGCGCTGTGTGCGCATCACCCGCGACTTGAAAGAACCGTTGCCGCTCGATACCTCCGCCGATCCGGAACCCGCCACTGCCCGGCTGCGGAAAGCCTACGAACGCGCTGCTGCAAAAGTGAAAGCACAACCCGACGTGAATACACTGATCAGCGAGCTGCGCGGCTTGAAAGATGTCATTTTCGACTTCTTCAAGAGCGTCTTGGTGATGGCGGAAGATGAGACCGCGCGCCGTGCGCGCTTAGGGCTGGTGCAACACGTCGCGCGACTGAGCGAAGGGATCGTCGATTTGTCGAAGGTGGAGGGGTTCTGAGTTGAGGTTGGAGATTGGAGGTTGGAGATTGGAGATTAGAGACTATAGCCCCCGAAGCGTACCCCCTTGCAGGGGGCAGGTCGGAGCGGGGTTGGAGATTAGAGATTGGACGCTCGGCGGAAGTCGGGCGTCTTGCTTTTCAGTGGACATTGGGCGTAGACTTATCGCGTGCAAATATCCAGCTCACGAGGAGGTCATAGCCATGGCCGCGCAGCACAGCATCAACGTCGATCTGGCTCAAGTATATAAGACGCCGGATAAGAAAGGTTTCATCCGAACGCTGTCATGGGGGTCGGCGGTCGAGGTGCGGAACATCACCCCCAACCACGTCGAGGTTGTGGTCAAGACCTACGTCAAGCAGCCCGACGGCAGCTTCCGGTCGCAGCGCGTGTCCGGGTTCATCAAGCCGTCGCCGGGGAGCGGCGTTAAGCCGGCGGACATCGTGATCGAGAAGCAAGACAACCGCGTCCTCCAGATCGACTTCGTGGACGTGCAACAGGGCGACGGCGCGGTGATCGAGACGCCCGGCGGCAAGATCGTCTTGATCGACGGCGGCGACAACCAGCTCTTCGCGCGCTACCTGGCCCAGCGTTTCGCCTGGACGCGCGCCGACCGGCCCAAAGAGATCGATTGTATCGTCGTCACGCACGGCGACGCGGATCATTTCCTCGGGCTGGCGGAGATTCACGCATCCGAGACCGATCGCAAGATACCCGACTGGAAGCGGTTGTTCATCCACCCGCAGCGGGTGTATCACAACGGGCTGGTCAAGCGCCCGGACACGATCGCGGGCCGGAAGCGTAAAGACGTGGAGATGCTGGGCCAGACGCAGACGGTCAACGGCAAGACGATCATCACCGGCCTCGTCGACGACCTGCTGGGAGTGGACGAAGCCGAGATGAACCTGCCGTTTCGAAACTGGAAGAAAGCGCTGCAAACATTTCAACAGCGCGGCCCGATCGAAATCCGGCGGCTCGAAAAGGGCGAGGATGCGGCGTTCGACTTTCTGGCCGACGAGAACCTTCGCGTCGAGGTGCTGGGGCCGATCGTGACGAAAGCCGGTGCGGTGCGCGGGCTGGAGTTTCTGGGCACGCCGAAGAAAGGCGTGCGCACCGGCCGCGAATCGGATCAGGATTTCACCGGCCTGTCGGCGTCGCACACGATCAACGGCCATTCGATCATCTTCCGGCTGACGTACGGCGGTTTCCGCTGCCTGTTCACCGGCGATTTGAACGAGCAGGCAGCGCGCGCGCTGCTGCGCGCCCACGCCCGCGCGGAAAGCCGGGGCGATTCGGTGTTGGAAGCGGAGGTCTTCAAAGTGCCGCATCACGGCTCCGCCGATTTCTCGACGGCATTCATCGCGGCCGTGTCGCCGATCGTTTCGATCGTCTCGTCGGGCGACGAGAGCGCGCGCAAAGAGTTCATCCATCCGCGCGCCACGTTGATGGGCGCGCTCGGCAAGTACTCGCGCCTCGCCGAGCCGCTGATCTTCGTGACGGAGCTGGTGGCGTTCTTCGAAATGCAGGGCTTCGTGCGGCCGGAGTTTCACAAACTGCTGAACGACATCTGCGTCATCCAGGACGGCGTGGCCGTGCTCAACGAGAAAGCGAAACGGCAATTCTTCGCCTTCAGCCGCGCCGCGTTCGGCATCGTCAAAATCCGCACCGACGGCAAGCGGCTGCTGGTGTACACCAACAGCGGCCAGGCCGATCTCAAAGAAGCCTACGCCTTCGAGATGGACGCTGCCGGCAACCCAACCCCGAAACCGGTGCGCCAGGTGTAACTGAACTTTGAACTGGATCCCGCCACCCGATTGGATGCGCCTCACCACCATCGATTGCCACGCTGCCGGCGAGCCGCTGCGCGTGATCACCAGCGGCTGGCCGGATATCCCTGGCGATACGATCCTCGCCAAGCGGCGTTACTGCCGCGAGCCTCTCGACCATCTGCGCCGCGCGTTGATCTTCGAGCCGCGCGGCCACGCCGATATGTACGGCTGCCTCCTCACCGAGCCGGTCACGCCGGATGGCGACCTGGGTGTGCTGTTCCTGCACAACGAAGGTTACAGCACGATGTGCGGCCACGGCATCATCGGGCTGGTGACGGTCGCGCTCGAAACCGGGATACTGTCCCCGCGCGCTGTCATCCGGCTCGATACGCCTGCCGGGCGCGTGACCGCCCGCGCCAACTTCGATGGGCAGCGCGTGCGCAGCGTCGCGTTTGAAAACGTGCCCGCATTCGCCTACGCGCTCGATCAGACCGTGGATGTGCCGGGGATTGGACGCATTGCTTATGATGTAGGGTTCGGCGGCGCATTCTACGCCTACTGCCAGGCAGAAGACCTGGGCGTGCGCCTTGTGCCGGAGGACTATCGGCAGCTGATCGAGGTCGGGATGGCGGTCAAGCGCGCGGTGATGGCGTCGTTGCCGATTCGACATCCGTTCGAGCCTGACCTCGGCTTTCTCTACGGCACGATCATCACCGGCTCACCGCACAGCGCGGACGCGCATAGCCGCAACGTGTGCATCTTTGCCGAGGGCGAGGTCGATCGCTCGCCAACGGGCACCGGCGTCAGCGGGCGCGTGGCGCTGGAACACGCGCGTGGCCGCTTGTCGATCGGCGAGCCGTTCGTCGTCGAGAGTCTGATCGGGACGCGGTTTACGGGTCGGGTGCTGCGAGCGACGACCTTTGGCAACTTCGCCGCCGTCGTTCCCGAAGTCGAAGGCAGCGCCTGGATCACCGGTCGCCACGAGTTCTGGATCGCGCCGGACGATCCGCTGAAGGAAGGGTACGTACTGAGATAGTGGATAGGCTGTCAACGGACTGGAAGCGGACAAACGGATGAGAACGGACTGAGCACATCCGTTGGTATCCGCTTGTCCGTTTCGCCGAAGGCAATCCGTTGACGGCTTTATCCGTTGGCTTGCCCCCCGGCCTTCTCGCGGTATAATAGTGCCCCAACGCCGTGGTGACAATCCTCGTCTCACCCCGCGCAAAACGTCACTACCCTTTTCGCTTGGGGTTGTTACACTGAAACCTGGCCCGCCCAGTGCGGGCCCTATCATGTCAACTCAAGCTCTGATCCGGACTCTCATTCAAAGGAGTTTTGAAAGATGAAAAAGTGGGTGTATTTGTTTGAAGAAGGCAACAAAGACATGCGCGACCTGCTCGGCGGCAAAGGCGCGGGTGTCGCCGAGATGACGAACGCCGGCCTGCCCGTTCCGCCGGGTTTCACCATCACCACCGAAGCCTGCAACGAGTACTTCCGCGTCGGCAAGCAGTTCCCCGCAGGTATGTGGGAACAGACGCTCGAAGCGCTGAAGACGGTCGAGGCCAAGACCGGCAAGAAGTTCGGCGACCCGAACAACCCGCTGCTGGTCTCCGTCCGCTCCGGCGCCAAGTTCTCCATGCCCGGCATGATGGACACCGTGCTCAACGTCGGCCTGAACCCCGCTACGCTCGTCGGCATTGCCCAACTGACCGGCAACCAGCGCTTTGGCTGGGACGCTTACCGCCGGCTGATCCAGATGTTCGGCAAAACCGTCAAGGGCATTCCCGGCGAAAAGTTCGAGCACGTCCTGGACAAGTACAAGGCCAAGACCAAGGGCAAGCTGGACACCGACCTGACCACCGAGCTGCTGCAAGATGTGGTCAAGGACTACAAGGCGCTCTACAAGAAAGAACTCGGCGTCGATTTCCCCGACGACGTGTTGGAACAGCTCAAGCAGGGCATCGAGGCCGTGTTCGATTCGTGGTTCGGCAAGCGCGCGGTTGATTACCGCAACTACAACAAGATCTCGCACGACCTGGGCACCGGCGTCAACGTGCAGACGATGGTCTTCGGCAACATGGGCGACGATTCCGCCACCGGCGTCGCCTTCACCCGCGACCCCGCCACCGGCGAGAAGATGCTCTACGGCGAATACCTGGTCAACGCGCAAGGCGAAGACGTCGTCGCCGGCATCCGCACCCCCAAGCAGATCGTCGAGCTCAAGGGCGACATGTCCGGCGTCTACCAGCAATTCCAGGACGTCGCGACGATGCTGGAGAAGCACTATCGCGAGGTGCAGGACCTGGAGTTCACGGTCGAGCGCGGCAAGCTGTACATGCTTCAAACGCGCACCGGCAAGCGCACGGCCAAGGCCGCCGTGAAGATCGCCGTCGACCTGGTGCACGAAGGCATCATCACCAAAGAAGAGGCGCTCCAACGCATCGAGCCATCCACCATCAACCAGCTGCTGCTGCCGCGCTTCGACGATAAGGCGAAGAAAGCCGGCGTGTTCCTGGCGAAGGGCCTCAACGCCTCGCCCGGCGCGGCGACGGGTGTGGCCGCCTTCGACGCCGATACCGCCGAAGAATGGGGCAAGTCCGGCAAGGCTGTGATCCTGGTCCGGCCCGAAACCAACCCCGACGACGTACACGGCATGCTCGTCGCCAGGGGCATCTTGACGCAGCGCGGCGGCGCGACCTCGCACGCGGCGGTCGTGGCGCGCGGCCTCGGCAAGCCGTGCGTCGCCGGCACCGAATCGCTTCGCGTCGATACCGAGAAGAAGGCGTTCAGCGTCAACGGCCGCACCGTCAAGCAGGGCGATTTCATTTCGATCGACGGCACGACCGGCGAAGTGTACGCTGGGCAAATCGCGACGATCGCGCCCGACTTCAGCAAAGAAACCGAACTGGTCGAGCTGTTGGGCTGGGCCGATGAAGTCCGCCGCCTGGGCGTGTGGGCCAACGCCGATTACCCGAAGGATGCGCAGAACGCGCGCAACTTCGGCGCGGAAGGCATCGGGTTGTGCCGCACCGAGCACATGTTCTTCGAACAGGAACGGCTGCCGTTCGTGCAACAGATGATCCTCAACGCCAGCGAAGCGCAGTCTACGCTCGATGCGCTGACCCGCGCCGAAGCCGAGCTGACCCGCCGGCCCGATAACAAAGATGTCAAGGCGGCCGCCGCGGCCGCGAAGAAGGCGGTGGCTTCGTCTGTGGCGGTCAAAGCCTACAAGGGCGCGCTGACCAAGCTGCTGCCGTTCCAACGCAAGGACTTCGAGGGCATCTTCAAGGCGATGGACGGCTTGCCCGTCATCATCCGCCTGATCGACCCGCCGCTGCACGAGTTCCTGCCCTCCTACGAGGAGCTGCTGGTGCAGGTGACCGAGCTGCGCTGCCAGGGCAAGAAGGGCAAGAAGCTGCAAGAAGCGGAGCGGATGCTGGCCGCCGTCGCGTCGATGCGCGAGATGAACCCGATGCTGGGTCTGCGCGGCATCCGGCTCGGCATCACCTACCCGGACATCCTGAAGATGCAGGTGCGCGCCATTTTCGAAGCGGCGTGCAATATGCAGGCCAAGGGCATCAAGGTCAAGCCCGAAGTGATGATCCCGCTCACCGGCCACGTCAACGAGCTGATCGTGTCGCAGGGCGCGCTGGAAGAGGTCGCCAAGCAGGTGATGCAGGATAAGGGCGTCGAGGTCGAGTACAAGTTCGGCACGATGATCGAAGTGCCGCGCGCGGCGTTGACCGCCGGCGACATCGCCAAGATGGCGCAGTTCTTCTCGTTCGGCACCAACGACCTGACGCAGACCACCTACGGTTACTCGCGCGACGATGCGGAAGGCAAGTTCCTGCTGCGCTACGTCGAAGACAAGGTGCTGCCCAGCAACCCGTTCCAGGAACTGGATCGCGACGGCGTGGGCCAGCTGATCAAGATGGCCGTCGAGCAAGGTCGCGCCACCCGGCCCGATCTCGAAGTGGGCATCTGCGGCGAGCACGGCGGCGATCCGTCGTCGATCGAGTTCTGCCACATGGCCGGGCTGAACTACGTGAGCTGCTCGCCGTTCCGCGTGCCGATCGCGCGACTGGCGGCGGCGCAGGCTGCGCTCGGCGCGGTCGTGCGCGATAAGTAAGGCAACGGATAAGCATCGGATAAACGAATCCATTCGCGCTTCATACGAACAAACCAACGTACAGCGGATAAACGGATGTAGCCTGCATCCGTTTATCCGTTTTTCATCCGTTGCCATCCGTTTATCCGTTGTCGTCCGTTTGTCCGTTGAAGAGTCCGTTGATAGCATCCGTTGCCGATTCAGGGTATACTTCTGGTGTGAGCCATTCTGCATTCGTCCTTCGCCGACCGTCATTCACCACCCGTCACGCAGCACCTATCGCTAATCACTTTCCATGAGCGTCATCGACGACATCAAAGACCGCATCGACCTCGTTGACCTCGTCGGCGAGACGGTCAAGCTCAAGAAGAGCGGCCGCACCTTCACCGGCTTCTGCCCGTTTCACTCCAACACCCGCACGCCGTCGTTCGTCGTGTGGCCGGAGAGCGGGACGTGGAAGTGCTTCGGCGCATGCAACACCGGCGGCGATGCGTTCACCTACGTGATGAAGCGCGACGGGCTGGAGTTTCGCGAAGCGTTGGAACTGCTGGCCGCGCGCACGGGCGTCGAGCTGCCCCGGCCTGACGCGCCGCCAGCAGCCGCCGAGAAAAGCGATCGATTGCGCGAGGCGGTCGCGGCGGCGGCCCACTGGTTCAATCACCTGCTCAAGCACAACTCGAAGGCGCAGACCGCGCGCGAGCATCTCAGCCAACGCGGCATCTCCGAGGCGACGATCGAGAAGTTCCAGCTCGGTTACGCGTTAGACGATTGGAACGGGCTGCGCAACTACCTGCTGGAGCGCACCTTCACCGTCGATGAGCTGGTTGACGCCGGATTGATTGTCCGCCGCGACGATGGCAGCGTGTTCGATCGGTTCCGCAACCGGCTGATGATCCCGATCCACGATTGGAAGGGCCGCCCGATCGGTTTCGGCGCGCGGGCGCTGTCTGGCAGCGACCCTTTGGCTGCGCAAAGGGCCGGCGAGCCGAAGTATCTCAATTCGCCGCAGACGGAGCTATTCGACAAGAGCAAGACGCTGTACGGGCTGCACTTCGCCAAGAACGCGATCCGCGAGTCGGGCCAGGCGGTGATCGTCGAAGGGTACATGGATGCGATCGCCGCGCATCAGGCCGGTTTCGCCAACGTCGTCGCCTCGCTGGGCACGGCGCTGACCGAGATGCAGTTCAAGCAGCTGCAAAAACTCGCCCGGCGCTTCATCCTGGCGCTCGATGCCGACACGGCGGGCGTCAACGCGATGCTGCGTGGTTTGGATGTGGCGCGGGAAAGCCTCGACCGCGAGATGCAACCGCTGTTCAACCCGCGCGGGCTGATCGGTTTCGAGGGCAAGTTGCAAGTCGATATCCGCGTGCTCACGCTGCCGGAAGGCGCCGACCCCGACGATGTCATCCGGGGCGAGCCGCAGCGGTGGATCGAGCTGATCGAGCAGGCCCGCCCGGTCGTGCAGTACGTGATCGACACGCTCTCGGCGGGGCGCGACCTGAACGATCCGAAGGAGAAAGCGGCGTTCTCGCGCGAGATCGTCGCGTTCATCCGCGACATCGCCGACCCGGTCGAGCGCGCAGCGTATGCCCAGCGCCTGGCGCGCCTGCTCAAAGTGGATGAGCGCGCTATTGCCGAGCAGCTGGGAAGCGCGCCATCTTCGACCAAACGCCCGCGCCCGCGCGTTGCCGCCGAGCCGGGCGCCCCGGCTCGCGTTGCGATCGATCGCGAACGTTACTGCCTGATCGAGTTGTTGCGCGCGCCCGATGCGCTGCAGGCAATCGATGACACACTGGCCCGCGCCGACCTGTTGCCGTTTGATCGCGACGACTTTGAAAGCATCGCGCATCGCGAAGTGTTCCTGGCGCTGCAGACGGCCGTGGCCGAATCGATCGACGCGACGCGCGACGACGTGCTGGCGCGGCTCGACCCGGCATTGCGCGCCGACCTGCAAGCTTGGCTCGCCGCAGCGCCCGCCCGCCCGCCGATCGATTCGTCGCTGGATGAGACGCGCGGCATTGTCGATGCGGCCCTGCTCCTGCGCGAACGCAATTTGAAAACGCGCGGCGCGCAGCTGGAAGAGCTCATGCGCGGCGCCTCCGAAGAGAATGCCGCCGCGAACCTGCGCGAACTCGGCCAGGCCAAGCTGGCTTTGTCGGATCAGCTCCGACGCCTATCGCGTATCCGTTACGCGCCGGAATGGATCCGCCAGTCGCACAGCAGCGGTTATTGAGTCTTGACGCGCGCCCACCCCACTTGCCACAATTGCGCGACGCGCGTAGAATATGCCGCCGTACCGGTAAGTTGAGCGCCCGGCGAACCCGGCGACGACCGCCGGTCAAATCATCTATCCATGACCAAACGAACAAAAAGCGCCGCCCACCCCGATGAATTGAATACCGACGACGACTTCCCGCTCGAAGAGGTCGAGACGGCTGAAGCGGAACCGCTGATCGCCGAAGAGAGCGCGATCGAGATTGAAGAGGAAGAGCCGCTCACCGACGACGAGCCGGGCGAGGCCGAGCTCGAAGAGATCGAGTTCGAGGAAGACGAGGACGACGAGCGCGAGCCGCTGGAGTGGAGCGCGGAACTGGCCGACGATCCAGTGCGCATGTACCTCAAGGAGATCGGCCAGGTGCGCTTGCTCGACACCGATCAGGAAGTCTGGCTGGCCACGCAGATGAGCGCGGTCGAGCACAAGCAGCAGCTCGAAGCGCGCCTGCACGAAAGCCTGGGGCGCGCGCCCACGCCGGGCGACGTGATGCGCGAGATCTACACCAACCTCCAGCGGAGCTGGAAGGGGGTGGAGAAAGCCTGCCGCAAGACCCGCATCAAAAAACCGAACCTGCCGGCCCTGGCGCTGGAAACGCGCGCGTTGCGCGCCGGCCCCGCCCTGGACACACAATCGACGCTCCGGCCGTACATCGGCAACGGTCGTTTTGAGCGCGCGGCGGGCTGGAGCGAGCTGACCGGCCTGTTGTTCGATGTGTACGCCTTGCTGTACCTGATGCCGCTGGAAACGCTCGATTGGCTGATCGCGCAAATCAAGAAGAAGCGCGCGCTGCCCGACATACGCGCCTTCCTCAAAGCCCTGCCCGACGAGTCGCACATCCACGAATCGTTTACGGTGCTGGCCGAGCAGGCCGTGCGCGCCAAGCAGAACTTGATCCGCGCCAACCTGCGGCTGGTGGTCAGCGTCGCCAAGCGCTATATCGGGCGCGGCATCTCGTTCCTCGACTTGATCCAGGAAGGCAATATCGGCTTGCTGCGCGCCGTCGAGAAGTTCGACCACACGCGCGGTTACAAGTTCAGCACCTACGCCACGTGGTGGATTCGCCAGGCGATCAGCCGCGCCATCGCCGACCAGGCGCGCACCATCCGCATCCCGGTGCACATGGTCGAAACGATCAATCGTTTGCTGCGGGTGCAGCGCGAGTTGATGCAGGAGCTGGGGCGCGAGCCGACCGCCGAGGAAATCGCGGTGGAATTGGGCTTGTTGGAAAGGGATGAGACGAGCGCGGTCCAGGCAGCCTGGGCGACCAATCAATCGCTCGACCCGGCCATGGAGCGCAAGCTGCGCCGCGCGGCGGCCAAGGTGCGCCGCATCATCCGCGTCAGCCAGGAGCCGATGTCGCTGGAAATGCCGGTCGGCCAGGAAGAGTCGAGCATGCTCAGCGACTTCATCGAGGACGAGACCGTCGTCGGCCCGGTGGACGCCGCTTCCAATCAACTCCTCAAAGAGCAAGTGCAGTCGAGCCTGGATGCGCTGTCGGAGCGCGAGCGCGAAGTGCTGGAGATGCGCTTCGGCTTGCGCGACGGCCAGGCGCACACGCTCGAAGAAGTGGGTCAGTTCTTCGGCGTCACCCGCGAGCGCATCCGCCAGATCGAGGCGAAAGCGCTGCGCAAGCTCCGGCATCCGTATCGCAGCCGGAAACTGCGCGACTACCTGACGTAGCCCATCAAGCTGGCATAGATTAGTGGGCACAATTCCGCATAACCGCTGGTGAGCGACGTTATGCGGATTTTTTTATGCCAGCCCCACTCGAACCAAATCGAAGCGGGGTATAATTATGGCGAATCTAACCTGCGCCGTCGAGCCGCGTGACCGGCTTGATGGGCGCTTCGCATTTCTGCCTGCGCGTAGTTTAGCGCCTTGTGCGCTTCCATCCCAACGCTCACGACCCCACACGGGGCGCACGCGAGGGCTAAACTACAAGGCACATTGCCCTAAACGAACACCCTCGGTTAGTTTAGGAAGAGCATAGGTCGCATGCTCCCTCAAGTTGCTCCGGTATCTATGAGTTCCGTACGGTTAGTCGCTCAGAGCCAGCGCCTCCGCAACCAGGCCCGGCGCACACGCCGTCACGCTCAATCCACGCGCCTGGACAGCCGCGCGCTGTTCGATCGGCGGCGCGCGGTGCTGGCGAAGACCCCACTTCCGGTCAAACAGCGGTTCTATCAGCTGGCCGTGAGGCACATCCGCTCAACTCTAGGCCGATGCGAAGCCAGGCTCCTAAGCACGGCTCGGGCCCTTTACTGGTCTACGGCGCAACCGCTTGTGGAAGATCAGCTCGTATTGACCTACAACAGCTTGTTGGCGCTTAAAATCCGAGTGGCCGATGGCGTGTCTTTCTTCCAACGTGAGCGCGGGCTGTGGTCAGATGCGAATCCGGGGGTGGAAGCGGATGCCGCCGAGGTCATCCTGCGCAGCGAACGTGTGACCGCCGGGTGCGAACAGGTATTGGCCTCGCTCTGGGCCTTGATTCAGCAGCTGGGGCCGAGCTATCGCGATGCGCTGAACTGCTGAGGCAAGACGCTTCAGCCTTGACGCCCCCCCGCCCCACTGGTATAATCCCGCGCGTCTGCGATCCTGAGTAGCTCAATCGGCAGAGCAATCGGCTGTTAACCGATGGGTTCTGGGTTCGAGTCCCAGCTCAGGAGCTCGTCGAAGGGGAAGC
Source organism: Anaerolineae bacterium (assembly GCA_035292585.1). GTDB lineage: Bacteria > Chloroflexota > Anaerolineae > Fen-1058 > Fen-1058 > DASSFZ01. Next base: position 58,394 of record DATDPU010000091.1, read on the forward strand.
GCCAGCTTCCCCCTTTTAGTCCCCCGGTTGGATACCAGGGGTCGATCCGTTTCGATTATACTTGGGCGCATGAAACGACTCCTGATCCTCGTCGCGTTGGCCTCCGTGATCGCTGCCTGCAGCGCGCCGCCCGCGACGCTTCAACCCACCGATCAACCCAGCCTCCCGTCGGCAGTGCCACCGACGCTCATACCGACCCTCGCTCCGACGCTTACACCCTCGGCCACACCGACCCCGACCCGAACACCCCTCCCCGGCGAGATGTACGTCAACGCCGAGGACGGACTCAACCTCCGCGCTGAACCGGGTCTCACCGGTCTCTTGCTCCAGACGCTGCCCTTCGGCGCGCACCTGACGCTATTCGGCGACCCGACGGAGCCGGATGCGGACGGCCATGTCTGGCAAAGCGTCGAAACCGACGACAGGCAAACCGGCTGGGTGGCGGCGCTATACCTCACGGATACGCAGCCCGACCTGGCCGCCTTCGATCCGTTCGCGCGCTACACCATCGAGGGGCTGCGGGCGCGCTCGTACGACACCGGCCCGATCGAGATCATCGAAACGCTGTCCGACAACGCCGGGTTTACGCGTTACGCCGTCGCCTATCCCAGCGACGGGCTGCGGGTGACGGCGATGCTGAACGTGCCGAAAGGCAGCGGCGCGCCCGACGAAAAGTTCCCGGTGATCATCCTGAACCACGGCTTCGTCGATCCGCAGCAATTCCCCACCGGTAGTTACATCCGCGCCGAGGCCGATTATCTGGCGCGCAGCGGCTATCTCACCCTCAGCCCCGATTATCGCGGTCACGCCGATTCGGAAGGCGATCCCGAATCGGCCGGGCCGAACGTGCGCGGCGAAAATACTTTTCGCGTCGATTACGCCGTCGACGTGCTCAACCTGCTGGATGCGCTCCCGACGCTGCCGCAGGCCGATCTCAGCCGCGTGGGCATGTGGGGTCACTCGATGGGCGGCGGCATCACGCTCAAAGTGCTCACCGTCGATGGCGGCAGGCGGGTGAAGGCCGGCGTGCTCTACGGCGCGATGAGCGGCGACGAGGTCGCCAATTTGCACCATATCGACCGCCTGTGGCAGCGCGGCATCTACGACGAGGTCACGGCGATCTACGGCACACCCGAAGAGGAGCCGGCTCGCTATGCGCGACTCTCGCCGCTGACCTACCTCGCCGATATCGCCGCGCCCATCGGCCTCCATCACGGCACGCTCGACGATCAGGTGCCGATCGAGTGGTCGCGCGATCTGGCGCAGCGGCTGGAACAATCCGGTAAATCGGTTGAGTATTTCGAGTATGAGGGCGCGGGCCACTCGTTCAGAGACACAACCTGGAGCACGTTCATGCAGCGCGTCACCGCGTTCTTTGATCAGTACGTCAAAGCTGGCAACCAACAGGCAACGATTCAATAAACGAATGTAGGAGTCGTCTCCCGACGACGACGACCTCCCGGCGACGACCACTCCGATCAGCAAATCGATGGATCACCGTGCAGAATCCTCAACCCGAAATATCCGATCTCCGATCTCCCGCCCCTACCGATCTGCCAGGCGAGATTGAGCCGCTACACGCTGAGCCTGCCCCACCGGTTCGCAAAGGCGCGTTTCGCGCGCTCAGCCATCGCAACTACCGGCTGTTCTTCTTCGGACAACTCATCTCCGTCATCGGCACCTGGATGCAGGATACGGCGCTCAAGTTGCTCGTCGTGCGACTGGTCGCCAATCCCGCACAGGCCGCGGCCTGGCTGGGCGCGGTCAGTTTCATTCCATTGATCCCGCTGCTGCCCGTCGCGCTGATCGGCGGCTCGCTCGTCGATCGGTTTCCACGCCGCCGCCTGGTGCTCCTCACGCAATCGACGATGATGGTGCAGGCGCTGTTACTGTTCGCGCTCACCGCCTCGGGTGTCGTCACCGTCTGGCACATCCTGCTGTTGTCCGTCCTGTCCAGTATCGCGAATGCGATCGACGTGCCGGCGCGGCAGACGCTCGTCAGCGAAATGGTGGAGGGCAACCGGGACGATCTGGGCGGCGCGATCGCGCTGAACTCGTCGATCTTCAATTTGGGGCGCGCGGTCGGGCCGGCGATCGCCGGGGTGATCGTCGCGGTGGTCGGCGAGGCCGATGCCTTCCTGGTCAACGCGCTATCCTTCATTGCAGTTTTGATCGGCCTGTTGCTCATGCGCCTGCCGCCGCGACACATCGAGAAGCCGCCCAAGCTGGGGCAACACTTGAAGGCTGGTTTCAACTACCTGCGCAACGAGCGCACCATCCTGATCCTGATGAGCATGATCGCCACGGTTGCTTTTCTGGCGATGCCCTTCACGCAGATGCTGCCGCTATTCGCAACCTATACGCTGGCCGACAGCGCGCAACCGCTGACGGCCTTCGTGTGTGCGCGAATGGCGTGCGTCACACCCGAGGCGCTGACGCTGGGGCTGCTCAACGCTTGTTTTGGAATTGGCGCGCTGACGGGGGCTTTGCTGGTGGCGTCGCAGTCCGCCGAGCGGGGTCGGGGAAAAATGCTGACGACCGGGAACATCGCGTTCCCGTTGATCCTGCTCTGCTTCGCGCTCTCGCGATCGCTCTGGCTATCGTTCGGGCTGCTGTTCCTGGTGGGTATCGGCTGGGTGCTGCAAACTTCGCTCACCAATACGCTGCTGCAACTGACCGCGCCGGACCACGTGCGCGGGCGCGTGATGAGCGTCTACTCCATCTTGTTCCAGGGGATGTGGCGCATCGGCAGTATGGGAACGGGGTTTCTAGCCGCGCTGGCCGGCCCGCCTTTTGCGGTGGGGTTGGGCGCCGCACTCGCGCTAGCGTATGGCGTCTTCGCAGCGTTGCGCTGGCCGAGAGTTCGCAAGTTAGCCTGAGTCACTAATCTCCATTTACTGCGCGCTTGTCAGAGATTAGCGATAGGAGATTGGTGATTGGTAATTAAGTACCCGCTTTCTCGCACAACTCTGCATAGCCATCCTCGCCCAACACCAGGATCGCCTCTTCGCGATAGACCTCGTACATCGCGCGCAGCTCGGGCGCGGCGCGTTGGCAGCCGCCGCCGGGAAAGTCGAGCGGCGTCTCGTCGTCCATCGACAACAGGTTGTTCTCAAAGTACATCGGGTAGATCGAGCAAAAGAACGGCTTGAGGCCGGGCCAGCCTAGCCCGTGCGCGTTCGACGCAACCTGCAACGCGCACTTTCGATCGGGTTGCAGAAAGATGCAGCAGGTCTGGCCGGGCCGCAGCGGGTCATCGACGGTCGTCGTCCCTTCCTCGGCCGCTAACGGAAAGTTCTCATCCGGCTCGCCCTGCGAAAACCATTTCGCTGCGTCGCGCCGCTCCGGCGGCAGGAACGGCTTGATCAGCGCGGCCGAGTTGAGGATCCGGTTTACGTGTTTCGGCTCGACCCACACGCCGCCGGTGCAGCAGGCCGATTGGCACTCGGCGATGACACAGCGCTGAATCGGGGCTTTCCGCAAGATGCTCGGATCGATGCGGATACCCTTGATCACTAACGCTTCATCCTGCTCCATTCTCGCTCCCCCGCTTACGAGACCCGCCAGGCGCTTGGCAAACCCGGCGCGTCTACTATCTGGTGATTACACGCATCTCGATTGCTCCCCGTCCGCGTCCTCGACCGCTTTGCGCGGCCCGCGAGGACGCGGGCCTGGAGCACTTGTGGGTAAGCTCGAGTACGCCCTCACTTGACTAGAAATTCCCCGCTTCGGTAAAACGGCGCGCCGTCAACCGTGATCTCCGTTCCATCGCGCGTATCGCAGATCAAATCCCAGTGCACCGCGCTGACGTTTTTTGAGCCGGTGTTGGGATAGCCCGCGCCGACGGCCAGGTGAATGGTGCCCCCGATCTTCTCGTCGAATAGGATGTTGCCGGTGAACTTTTGGATACCGGTATTGGTGCCGATGGCAAACTCGCCCAACGTGCGCGCGCCGGCATCGGTGTCCAGCACGCTGATAAAAAAATCCTGTCCTTTACGCGCGCCGGCCTTGACGACGCGCCCGGCTTTGAACTCCAACTCCGCGCCCTCGACCACGTGCCCTTGATAGATCGCCGGATAGGTGAACTTGACCCACCCCTCGGTCAGCGTCTCTTCGGGGCCGGTGAAGATTTCGCCGTCGGGCATGTTTTTCTTGCCCTCCGAGCTGACGAATACGCGGCCGTCGATGCCGACGACCAGATCGCAGTTGGGGCCTTTTACCTGGACGCGGCGTTTGCCCTTCAGCCATTCGACCAGCCGGCGCTGCCGGGTGGCGATGGCTTCCCAGGCCGCGACCGGATCGGGCTGATCGAGCAGGCAGGCGCCATAGACAAAGTCCTCGTACTCGTGCAGGCTCATAGCGGCATCCTGAGCATAGGCCTCGGTGGGAAACAACGTCACCACCCAATCGAGTTCATCGCTCGCCTGGCGGCGCATGAACGTGTCATTCAACTCGCGGCGGCCCGCCAGCATCAACGCCATTTTTTGAGGATCGACGTTCATCAACGACTTCGTGTTCGTCTCAGCCTTGATGGCGATGCGCACCTCAAACTCGCTGATCGCCATGCGTTCGAACGGATTCAAATAATGAATTTGCTCGTCCGAGCCGTACTTCAGCAACGCTTCCATCGCGCCCGGCACCAGATCGAGGTGATGGTAGCTGGAGCCGCCGGAAATGTGCGGCAAGCCGCCCCGCTTGATCACTTCTTCGATCACGGCGAGGGTGAGCGGCTGGGCCACCGGCGAAGCCGTGAGGTACACGCGGTCGCCTTTCCGGATCGAAACCGAGTACCCGGTGATCACCTGCGCCAGCTTGATAACGCGCGAATCGATCATGCGACTCCTTCACTTACCTGGGGCATGGAATAACTATACTCGCCTTTAGCCGCTGCACAAACCCGCGCACGCGGGCTGCTAGCCGAACCGGCCGGTCACGTAATCCTCCGTCCGCTTATCACGCGGCGTGGTAAACACCTGCTTACCGGGGCCTGCTTCGATCAAGCGGCCTTGCAGAAAGAACGCGGCGTGATCGGCCACGCGCGCGGCCTGCTGCACATTGTGCGGCACGATCACAAGCGTGTACTTCTGCTTCAACTGTTGGAGGGTGTCTTCGATTTTGGCGGTCGAGATCGGATCGAGGCCCGACATCGGCTCGTCGAGCAAGATCACTTCCGGTTCCAACGCCAGCACCCGCGCGATGCACAGGCGCTGCTGCTGGCCGCCGGAGAGCGCAAAACCCGACTCGTCCAACCGCTGCTCGACCTCCTCCCACAAAGCCGCCGCGCGCAGGCTGTGCTCGACGATCGCCGACAAGCGGGCCGCATCGCGCATACCGGCCAGGCGCGGCCCGTACTCCAGGTTGGCGCGGATCGACATGGGCAGCGGCATCGGTTGGGCGAAGACGATCCCCACGCGCCGGCGCAACTCGATCACGTTGACCTCTGGCCCGTAAATATCTTGCGCCTCGAGCCGCACGCGGCCGGTCATGCGGCTGCCTTCCACCAGATCGTTGAGCCGGTTGAGCACGCGCAGCAAGGTCGACTTGCCGCCGCCGGCTGGCCCGAACAAGGCCGTAATCTCATGCGCAGGGATCGTCAGGCTGACGTCGATCAAACTCTCGGTGCCGTCGGCGTAACTGTAATTCAGGTTCTCGATGATGAGCTTCGGTGTGCGCGCCATCGCAGGTCAACCACTTCACCACTGTCGGCGGCGGCGATAGTAGCTGCGCAGCGTGGCCGCGATCAGGTTCAGCGTCAGGACGAAGACCAACAACACCAGCGCCGTGCCGAACTGGATCCGGATCGGCATGCCGGGCACCTGGGTGCTGATCACAAATAGATGATAAGGCAAAGCCATCGTCTTGTCGAAAATGCTCGCCGGTAGTTGCGGCAGAAAGAAAGCGGCGGCCGTGAACAGGATCGGCGCAGTCTCACCAGCGGCTCGCTCCAGACCCAAAATGATCCCGGTGAGAATGCCGGGCAACGCCTGGGGCAACACGACGTTGCGAATCGTTTGCCATTGGGTGCCGCCCAGGCTCACGCTGACCGTCCGAAAACTTTGCGGCACCGTGTGCAGCGCTTCTTCGGACGTGCTGATGATGACCGGCAACGTCATAATCGATAAGGTCAACGACCCGGCCAGGATCGATGAGCCGAACTGCAACGCCAGCACGAATAATCCTAATCCGAACAACCCGTACACGACCGAAGGGATGCCGGCCAGGTTGACGATCGCCAGCCGCACGCTGCGCGTGAACCGATTATCGCGCGCATACTCGCTCAGGTAAACGGCGATCGCCACGCCGAGCGGGACCGAGAAAATGGCCGTGCCGATCGTCAACCAGAACGTGCCGACAATGGCCGGCCAGATGCCGCCCTCACGCATGCCCGCGCGCGGCGGGCTGGTAAGAAACTCCGCAGTGATCGCCGGCAGCCCCTGCACGATGATCGCGCCGACGACCAGTACGATCGGCAGCACGACCAGGATCGTCACGAGCGTCAGCAGGGCAAATCCGATGCGTTGAACCCAGAAACGCGGCATAGTGCAATAACCACGGATGACTCAGATGAACACGGATACTTCTAAATTATAGAATCCACCGCTTGTACTCCAATCTGAGTGCGGCAAAGTTAATGACCAGTCCCACACGGAGTTTAGTGACTTTCAAGTAATTGATGATCTGCGCTTCATCCATTTCGGTCAACTGTTTGACCGCTTTAGTATCAACGCTGACTTTGTCCTCAACAATGAAATCCGCTCGATACAGATCGGCCACGACGGCTTTATAGGCCACTTGAAGAGCTTTTTGCCGTTCATAAGCGATGCTGCGCAGGGAAAATTCATGCGCCAGCGCTCCTTCGTAGACCGCTTCAAGGAAACCTGGGCCGAGAATGTTATGTACCTCCATCGCCGCGCCGATGATTCTATGCGTCAACTCTGCATACAGCAGCTTGTTTTCGGCCATCGGCATAGCCTCATCTCTGAGTGAACCACGGATTACACAGACAGCACAGATAGCACAAAAAATATCCGTGTCAGCCGTGCCATCTGTGGTTCCATCACGATAGTAACCTGGCCGAGCGGCGCGTCTGCTGGAAGATCGCTATCGACGCGATGAGGTTGACCAGAAACGTGATCACGAACAAGATGATACCGAGCGCGAACAGCACGTGAAAGTGAACGCTGCCCTGCGCCACCTCCCCCATCTCGGCGGCAATCGTCGCCGTCATCGTGCGCACCGGCAGGAAGAACGAATCGAGCGAGAGCGGCATGCGGGCTGCATTGCCGGTCACCATCATCACCGCCATCGTTTCGCCGATCGCCCGGCCGATGCCCAGCATCACGGCCGTCACGATGCCGGAGCGCGCCGCTTTGACCGTCACCATCCAGATCGTCTGCCAGCGCGTGGCCCCCAGGGCCAGCGCGGCGTCGCGATAGCTTTTCGGCACGGCGTCGAGCGCATCTTCGGCCACGCTGATGATCGTCGGCAGCGCCATGTACGCCAGGAGCAGCGAGCCGGTGAAGGCGGTCAGGCCGGTCGGCGCATTGAAGATGCCTCGGACAGCCGACGCCAGGGCGATCATGCCGATGAAACCCAGCACGACCGAAGGAATACCGGCCAGCACTTCGATCGCGGGTTTGAGGATTTCGCGCAGCCAGCGCGGCGCGACCTCGGCCACAAAGACTGCCGTCAACACCCCGGTTGGCACCGCGATCACCGCCGCGCCGAGCGTGACCAGCAACGAGCCAAGAATCAGCGGCAGCAATCCGAAGTAATCTTCAATCGGATACCAGCGCGTCCCCAACAGATCGCCGGGCGGCGCCTCGACGAAAGCCGGCACACCCTCGCGCAACAGGAACGCGAAGATCAACACGACAAACCCGATCGCCAGCCAGCCGCTGGCGCGGATCAAACGCTCGGCTAAAAACTCGGTGAAGGAAAATCGCTTTGCGTTGAGGGACACGGCTGGTCAATCGGATAGAGATGTAGCAGGTAATCAGGAAACAGGTAGGCAGGTAGCGGGTAAACAGGTAATCGGGTCGGCCGCGAGCTACGTGACTACCTGCCTCCCTGTCTACTGGCTACTTCAACGGCACAAATCCCAGCTCCGCCACGATCGCCTGCCCGGCCAGGCTCAGAATCCAATCGAGATACGCTTTGATCGCGCCGGTCGGCTCGCCGCTGGTGTATATGAATAACGGGCGCGCGATGGGGTACAGGCCGGCATTCACCGTCTCAATGCTCGGCTGGAAATAAGCTGCGCCCGGCTCCGTCGCAACCGCGATCGTTTTTACGTCGGCGGTCACATACCCCAACCCATCGTAGCCAATCGCATTGGGGTTGTCGCGGGCCTCGGCGGTGATGCCTTCGCTCGAAGGCAGCAGCAGCGTGTCGGGTGAAAAGAGCGTCGGGTTGTCCGCATCGCCCAGCCGCAGCACTTCTTCCAGGAAATAGACGTGCGTGCCCGAGTTGGTCTCGCGCGAGAGCCGCACAATCGGGCGATCTTCTCCGCCCACCTCGCGCCAGTTGTTGACGTTGCCGCTGTAAATGTCGGAGATTTGCTGCAGCGTGAGCGAAGCGACGGGGTTGGAGGGATGGACGATCACGGCGATGGCGTCGCGGGCCACTTCGATCTCGAATGGTTGGATACCGTTGGCCTCGGCCTGCTGCCGCTCTTCGGGCTTCAGCGCGCGGCTGGCGTTGGCGATGTCGGCGGCGCCGTTGATCAACGCCGCGATGCCCGTGCCCGACCCGCCGCCCGTGACCGAGATACGCACAGCCGGGTGTTGCTGCTGGTAAGCCTCGGCCCAGGCCAACGCTAAATTGACCATGGTATCCGAGCCGATATTCTCAATCGTATTCCCACGGGTGGCGTCCGGCTGTGCGCTGGCGCGACGGGCACAACCGGCGAGGATCAAGGCCAACACCATGAAGAGGAATGCCGAGGCGCGCATTGATCGAATTATAACATGCCGGTCGCACTTCAACAACGGCTGTGAGTTCCAGTGTGCACGCAAAGGTTGTCAGACGGCCAACGGCCGGGCCGCCCGTCGAGCGCACAGGATGTCCCAGTCGCCGCTGAGCCACGCCGCACGGGCTTTGGCCGTGTGGACGGCGCCTTCCACATTCCACTGGGCACCGGGG
>DATDPU010000092.1:0-7580 GCA_035292585.1 Anaerolineae bacterium
ATGCGGCCAGGCTGGCGCTTCAAACAGACTGCGTTGTGGATCGCGGCGTCCCAGCATGGGTGGTTCTCCCTGACAGACGTGGTGTGTGGTCGTGCTACCGAGATAAACACCGCACGCTGCCGAAAGATCCGTTCCCATGCACCAATCGACAGGACTTTTTCAGTGCTCTCCTTGGTGCGGTGTCGGGTGACGAGCACATGCCGACCTCCGGCTTTGGGTTCCACAAAGATGAACACATTGCGCGTGCCGCGCCGGACATATTCGTAGTCCTGCCGTCGCGCGTAGCCCGGTTTGAGCGGCAGCCCCGGACGGCTATCGGCCAATAATTGCACGCTTTTTTCGTCAAAACAGAGCGTGGGACGGGTCGGGTCATAAGGTTGCGCATACAGCTGCAGCACATCCTTCAAGCGGGCCATGAATTCGGGCGTGATGTCACTCCCGCACCAGCTTTCGAGTTGCCAGGGCTTGACGGTGTTTTTTTCAAGAGTTGCCGTAAGGTTTCAGCCGCGAGGCCAGGCACCAGATGACGTTTCACCGCTTCTTCAGCGAGGCGACGCACCGTCCAGCGTTGATAGCCTTCGGGCGGCTTGCTGCAGGCAAGAGCAATCAAAGCCGTTTCCTGTTCGGGCGTCACTGTGCGGGGCGCACCCGGCCGAGGACGCTCGTGCAGCGCCGCTTTCAAGCCCGACCGACTGAAGCGCAGCCGGATGCGCCGGACTGTATCACGGCTCACGTCGAAAGCCGCGGCGATCTGGGCATCGGTCCAGCCCTGTGCACTCTTGAGCAAGACGTAGGCATACAGAATCTCACGTGCGGAACGCTGACCGGTCTTGATGATGCCGAGCAGCGTGTTGCGTTGATCTGATCGTAGGTGAACCTGGTTCTTCTTGGGCATGCACCCAAGATTACTATGCAGAACTTTTTAGTCAAGCCACTAGGCCCTGTAGCAAAGCAAAGGTCCACCCAAACGGAGGCATCGATTGGGGTCAACTTGGAAAGCTGACCCCAATTCCTTCATCAGCGTGCTTGCTATCATCGGTGTGATAATCACCGCAATCAGAAGACCAAGATCTATCTTCATGACGAACTATTCTATCATCGTGTTTTTGAGTTATTCTGTTGCGTTGAGCCAGAATAAGCCGTTTATGCGCATCATCGAGTTGCCCTGATTTATACATAGGACTTACGCACGCTTCAGGTACAGGTTGACAGAACGGGCCGGAGGCAGGTATCGTGTGGGTCATGAACACACCTACACGAGTCACCCGTTTGGACTACTGTCAGTACTTGTTGAGCAGTCAGATCAACTACACCGTGACCCACTGTGCCGATCACAGCCCGCAGTTTAGCCACGACGCCATCAATCGCTATTTGGCCGGTGACTGCATTTCGCCTCGGCTGGTCTGGGACAATGTTCAGGCTCAGGTCGTTCAGGTGGACGACGGCTATCTGGTGTTCGATGACACGGTCGCGGACAAGAACTTCTCGCGTCAGATCGAGTTGGTGCGGCGGCAATACAGTGGCAATGCACATGGGATTATCAAAGGCATTGGCATCGTGACCTGTGTCTATGTCAATCCGACGACCGGCCAGTTCTGGATCATCGATTACCGCATCTATGCCCCGGCGGGCGACGGTAAGAGCAAGTTGGAACATGTGCAGGACATGCTGGCGAACGCCGTGTATCACAAGGCCCTGCGCTTTCGCGGCGTATTGATGGATACCTGGTACGCCACCAAAGATTTGATGCTGTACATTGACCGTGTGGGCAAGGTGTTCTATTGCCCCCTCAAAGATAACCGCCAAGTGGATGACTCGGCTGGCACGCGCCCCTACCGGCGGGTGGACCGCCTGGAGTGGATGGCGGATGAACCGGCGCACGGCAAGACCGTCAAAATCAAGGACTTTCCCAAGACCTATACAGTGAAACTGTTCCGGGTTGTGCTGTCTACCCAGCGCACGGACTACGTCGTCACCAACGACTGGACTCAAGCGGACACGGCGGCCACACAACCGGTGTGCGGCTGGCGCTGGAAGATTGAGCAGTTTCATCGTGAAACCAAGCAACTCACCGGTTTGGAAGGCTGTCAGTGCCGCCAGGCGCGCATCGTCCGCAATCAGATCGGCTGCGCCATTTTAGTCTGGGTTCGGCTCAAGCAGGTCGCCACTGAGACCCAGCGCACGATCTACCGCGTCAAGCACGATTTGCTCTCCGACTACCTCCGCCAGCAATTGCGGTCGCCGGGAGTGAGCATGCTGCTTGCGTAAGTCCTATCACTATGTCTGCGATGCAAGTGTTTTACACACAACTGTCCCACGCCCTGAAGGTCTACAATCCCAGCCTGACTCACCTGGCGGGACTGACGAAGGTTAGCCCGGATCAGGTGCAGGCGCTCAAGACCGGTATGTCCTGGACTCAATGGCCGGCGACAACTGAATAGGCTGCTCAGCAAACTGGCCGGGACAAAGTTCCCGGCCAGTCAACCCAGGAGCACAACATGGAATTGCATACCCAGGCGTTGGATTTCGCATTGGATTTACCATTCCTCCGGGCGTGGCCCGAAGTGCAGGAACTGCTCCAGCGTGGCGCGCCGCCGAACGCAGCAGTCTGGAAGATGCCGCTACTGGCGTGTGAAGCCGTGGGTGGCACACCCGACCAGGTGATCCCGGTCTCGGCTGCACTGGCTTGTCTGCAACTCAACATTATCCTGATTGACGACCTGCTCGACGCCGACCCGCGCGGGGAGTATCACCGAATCGGAGCGCCGGCCACTGCCAACATCGCCGCCGCATTGCAAGCAGCCGGGCTGGAGGCGATTATGCAGGGCGGGGTAAACGATAGCGTCAAACTGGCGGCATTGAGCCGCCTGAATCAGATGATGCTGACGACAGCGTTCGGCCAACATTTCGACGTGCAGAATCCTGCCGACGAAGAGGCTTACTGGCGCGTGGTTCGAACCAAAAGCTCGCCTTTCTTCGGGGCGGCTTTGCAGCTCGGCGCGCTGTTCGCGGGAGCGTCGGCCGAAACCGCCGCAGGTCTCGGTCAGATTGGGCAGCTCTACGGCGCGCTGATCCAAATTCACGACGACTTAGACGACGCCATGGCCGTACCGGCGAATGCCGATTGGTTACAGGGCCGGTCGTCGCTGCCGATTTTGTTTGCGCGGCTGGTGGATCACCCCGATCGGCCTCGGTTTCTGGAGCTGTGCCGGTCCGCATCCGATTCGGAAAACCTGGCGGAGGCTCAAGCAATCCTGATTCGCTGCGGGGCAATCAGTTACTGCGTGGATCAGCTCACCCGGCGCTATGACCAAGCGGAAGAACTGCTTAGGGATATACCCTTGGCCCACCGAGCTGGGTTAGCAGACTTGTTGGAGGCTCAGATCAGGCCCGTGCGAGAATTCTTTCGGGCCGCAGGGGTCATGCCACCAAATGCCGCGGAAGAATCGAGGGAAACGTAACTGGTCGGAGCGCACGGCAGCGCAGCTCCGCGTTGACCCTGCTTCAGGTCTTCGGGTCGTGGAACGGTACGCTTGATAGGTCGGCTGGCGCAAGCAGGCCTAACTGCCGCGCTCTAGCGACAGCCGCGGCGCGATGGCTTACCTCCAGTCTCAAATAAGCGCCGGAGAGTAAGTTGCAGACGGTAGAATTGCTCACACCCAAGTTGGCGGCGAGGTTGGCCAGCGATTCATCAGGATAAGCGGCGCACAGCGACAAGACTTCGATCTGCCGGCGGGTCAAGAGGGAACCGCCTTCTTTCGGCCGATGTTTGAACAATTGCTGGCGCGCCTGCTCGCTCAGGTACATCCCGCCGCTCGCCACCGATTGCAGGATCGAGCCTAATTGCCGAATGGCCTCACTATCGTCCTTCAGAATGTACCCACTCGCCCCGGCATCTATCACTGCCTGGATCAGCGCCCGCTCAGTGAGCATGGAGATAACCAATATCGAGAGGCTGGGGTGCTTCTCCAGCAGTTCAGGAATCACATGCAGGATGGGATAGGGGTTGGGGTTATCCGGCGCAGTCGGTACGCTCACATCCAGTATCGCGATGTCCGCCGGATACTCGGCCAACAGCGGCTCGAGCGCGACGCCGAAAGCGACCGTGCCCACCACCTCGAATTGAGGCAGGTCCTTCAAGCGGTATAGGTATCCATCAATAGTACTTTGATGGTCCTCGAGAATCGCCACACGAATTTTTGAAACCATCCGAGAAGCCTCAGGCCGAATGTTGCCAATAGCATAACAGTCTCGGCATTCAAACACAAGCCTTACAAAAGACAGTACATCCGTCTACGCGATGCCGACAACCGTCTATTTACGCCCGGTACATTGTGGTCTATATTGATCGTGGTATTGATTGGCCTGATTTTTAGTCGCGCCAAGTCCCACACTGTTCCTGGTCTCTTAGCTACGATCTAATGACAGCGCGCTTCCCCTTCTTGCGCTCGTAGATCAAGTCATCAAAAAACTGTCGATATTTCCCCAGGCGATCGGGGTACACAGGTGGTTCAACATGACTTCGCTTCCAACGTTGCCGATCCTCATCTCCGAAGCCGAGCTGTTGACGATGTGCAAGCGCCAGGTGAGCCTATTTGCCCATTCCCGGTCTGGGCCGCTGCCGATGCCCCCTCCCCAACTCGCAGCCCGGGTCGCCCAGATCATTTGGCGCAATCTACATTCTGGGCGGGTGCGGCGCGCTCTCGGTAGAGATGAGCGCCGCGCGCCGATCCCGCTCGACTGGCTGGAGCGGTATGTCGATCGGGTGATCAGCCACTACCTTGACGAGCACGAGCGCGTCGAGCGGCTGGCCGATGGCGACAGCGCCGAATGGGAGCGACTGCAACGCCGGCTGTGTTGGCGCGCGTGCAAAATGCTGCAGCACTGGTCACGCACGAGCCTCACGGCCCAGGATGCGGTCGACTTTGCCCAGCAAACCTGTGTCTCCATCTACCACGCCACCTTCTCTTACGACGTCGCGTTCGACGCCTGGGCAACTTTGATCCTGAAAAACGATATCCTCAAGCGGTTTACCCGCTCGAAAGATATCATCGACCGCAATCTGCGGGTCGAGTCGCTCGATCAGTCGCATCCCGGCCATGAGTGCGACGGCTCTCACTCGTTGTATGACACGCTGGCCGACCCGGCGAGCGAGGCGCTGTTCGAGAGCGTTGATGCACACGAGCAAGTTAAGCAGGCGATTGCCCAGCTGCCCAACCCGTCGCAGCGACAGGTAGTGACCTACACCTTCCTGCTGGGGCGCAGCGACGAATGGATTGCGCGTGAGATGGGTCGGTCGCGGCAGGCGGTTTACAATCTCCGCCACCGGGCGATCCAGCAGCTCCGGCAGATCATGAGCGCCTCGCCACAAGAGTAAAGGTCGGCAGCATCACAATCGAGCGGCGCGAACAGACACCCACTACGACGCCGCTATCACCGCCTTCGTCCCTACCCCTGAAGCGCGCTGGTTCAATCCATTCCAAACCCCTGGCGCCTACAGCCCCTACGCCCGGTGGCGATAGTCAACCGGCCTGTAGGGTAATCGCATCTAAATCTTCGCCCAACGCAAATACAGGCATGATGGCTCATCGTCCGCGGCCCCGCGGACGGCCCGCGAGACGCGGGCCTGGAGCAACCGCGCCTGATCACTGTGAATCAGGCATTGACATATTAGATGCGATTCCCCTGCCGGCTTGCAGAGCAATTGAAACTCGGCTCGTTTGCGAGTACACTGTGGGCGACGCCATTAACATGAACACGCTCATCGCTATCGTCGGCCCCACGGCCGTTGGTAAAACGGAGACAGCGATTCGGCTGGCCGAGCGCATCGGCGGCGCAATCGTCTCTGCCGACTCCCGCCAGGTCTATCGTCACATGGACATCGGGACGGCCAAGCCCACCCCCGAACAGCGCGCCCGCGTGCCGCATTACCTGATCGACATCGTCGAGCCTGACGAAGTGCTCTCGCTCGCACACTACCAGTCGGGCGCTTACGCCGCCATCGACGACATTTTCGCGCACGGCAAACAACCGCTGCTGGTCGGCGGGACAGGTCTGTACGTCAGAGCCGTGACCGAGGGATTGCGCATCCCGGCCGTGCCGCCTGACCCCGAGTTGCGCGCCGAGCTCGAAGCGCGGGCGGCGCGCCAGGGCAAGGCAGCGCTCTACGCCGAGCTCCAACACGTCGATCCGGCTGCCGCCGCTCGCATCGATCCGCGCAACGTCCGCCGCACCATTCGCGCCCTGGAAGTGTACCGCCTGAGCGGCGCGCGCTTCAGTGAGCTGGGCCAAATCCATCCGCCCCCATACCGGGTAGTCCGGCTCGGCCTGAACCTCCCCCGCCCCCTGCTGTACGCGCGCATCGACGCCCGGGTGGACGCGATGATCGCCGCCGGGTTGGTCGAAGAGACACGCTGGCTGGCGCAGCGTTACGATTGGTCGCTACCCTCGATGTCAGGACTGGGGTACCGGCAAATCGGGGCATACTTAAGAGGTGACGTTAGCCTGGCCGAAGCCATTGCAGCCATCAAGCGTGATACACGCCGTTTTGTACGGCGTCAAGCCAACTGGTTTCGACCATTTGACCCACAAATCAGGTGGCTAGACGTGACGTTGGAAAACGATAAGGACTTGTTCACCATTTTGCAACAGGAAATGATCAAGTAAAATAGGGCAGCTACAACGTTAAGGCGGTTGCGATGCTTGCTTGCCCAAGCTGCGGATTCAAGAACTGCGAAGGGATGATCTTCTGCGAGATGTGCGGCGCTTACTTTCACACTGCCGGCACGCTCGCCACAAATGTCCTCCCGGTCGACCCGGCTTCCCGGCCCGGCCCATCCGGTTTCCCCTCGCCCGACTTGAGCGCCCGCGAAAAGAACGCCTCGCTCGTCCTGACTAGTCTCTCGGACAACCGCTGCTTCGTCATCGAAGCGGGAAGCCCCAGCACCTTGCTGGGGCGCAGCGATCGCAAAGCGCGGTTGCATGTGGACATCGACTTATCGGGTGCGGGCGGCGAAGCTTTTGGTGTGTCGCGCCGCCACGCGCGGACGTACTTCTCGAACGGCCACTACATGCTAGAGGACCTCGAAAGCCTCAACGGCACCTACCTGAATGGGCGCAAGCTGAGACCATATCTGCCGGAAGTGCTCCATCAGGGAGACGAGATCAAGCTGGGCGATCTGGCGCTGAAAGTCTCTTTTCAAGAAGGCCCGGTATCCTCTCCGCTCGAAGCCGAATTCTAGACCAACTTCCACTTTGGTTCACGAGTACTTGCGGTTCCCGCCGCAGGCCCGCGCCCCGCAGGGGTCAGCCGCCACCCGACATTGCCCTCCATGAAGAAGGGCGGCGGTTGTGCCGCCGCACAGCCGAGCCTCCCGCCGGTTCATACCGGGCGGGCTAGTACCCCGACCGCCTAATTCTGCGGAGTTGGGACGGCACAACCGCCGCCCTCTTTAGAAGGCAATGAAAGGCGGCGGCTGGCACTGCCATCCGCCGCAGGCCCACGGGGCGGCTTCGCACTGCAACTGCGGCAGGAACTATGCAACTTCAAGTTGTCGAAGTACTAGTACCTTACCACAGGG
>DATDPU010000093.1:0-6226 GCA_035292585.1 Anaerolineae bacterium
CCGCGTTGCGGTGGGCGAACATCTGTGCGATTTAGCCTTGTTTTAGGCTGAAAAACGTGATGCGCCGGATGCGGCGGAAACCGTACCCTCAACTAAAACGGCGCGAAAACTGGTGTTTTCTGCATTCTGTGATCTACTGAGACTACCATTTCCGATAAAGTCTATGGTATACGCTGCAGGACCGACTACATTCAGAACAACGAGATCAAGTCCGATTCCGAATTCTTCGCTCAGCTCGAACGGCTGGAACAGGCGTTGAGCGACAAGTTTCCTTACACGTTGTTCGCGCGCTACTTTCACGTGATCGCGCGCAAAACGGTTTAGGTTGAACGGATGACCCGTGAAGACTTAGAAGTTCGATCGACGGCCGAGCAGTAAGCAGAAGCATTAACCACGGCTAGCACGGAGAACACAGATATTTTTCTCTGACATCTGCGCCATCCGTGTAATCCGTGGTTGCTTCCGTACGCTCATGAATATCGCTCTTGTCCACGATTGGCTGAATCAATACGGCGGCGCCGAGCGCGTGCTCGACACGCTTAAGGGGTTGTATCCGGCTGCGCCGCTGCACACCAGCATCTACTGGCGCGCGGGCATGCCGCCGCACTATCGCGAGTGGGGCATTCAAACCACCTGGCTCGATCGCGCGCCCGGCATTTACCAGCGCCACCAGCCTTACCTGCCGTTTTATCCGCTCGCGTTTCGATCGCTCGACTTGAGTCGCTACGACGTAGTAGTGAGCAACAAAAGCGGTTTCTGCCATGGCGTCTCAACCGGCCAGGCGCTGCATATCTGCTATTGTCTCGCCCCGACCCGCTACGTGTGGACGGTGGATGCTTATGCCGAGCGCGAGGCGTTGAGCCGGACAACCCGGCTCACGCTCAAACCCCTGATCAACTGGCTGCGCCGCTGGGACTACGCCGCCGCGCAGCGCGTGACGCACTTCGTCGCCATCAGCGCCGAGGTCCGGGAACGAATCCGCAGGTACTATAATAGGGACTCAATCGTCATTCATCCACCCGTCGATTTGCAGCGTTACCAGCCGGCCGCGTCGCACGCTAGTTTCTATTTAATCGTCTCGCGCTTGATCCCGTACAAGCGCATCGATCTGGCGATTGAGGCATTCAACCGGTTAGGGCGGCCGCTCTGGATCGCCGGTGACGGGCGCGATGCGGCGCGGCTGCAAGCGATCGCCGGGCCGACGATCAAATTCCTGGGCCGCGTGCCCGAAGCCGATCTACCCGATCTGCTGGCGCGCTGCCGGGCCTTCGTCTTCCCTGGCTATGAGGATTTCGGCATCGCGCCGCTGGAGGCGCAGGCCGCCGGCCGGCCGGTGATCGCGTTGGGCGCGGGCGGCGCGCTCGATACGGTGATCGATGGAACGACCGGCGTGTTGTTCGCCGAGCAATCGGTCGACGCGCTGATCGACGCCGTGCGCCGCCTCGACACGATTGACTTCAGCCCGAACACCATCCGCGCCAACGCCGCGCGCTTCGATACGAGTGTGTTCGTGAGCAAGCTGAGTCGCTTTGTCGAGGAGAAGTACCATGAGTGGAGGGGGTGATGTATGGGAGTGTGTAAGTGAATGCTACTGTACCGGCCCGTTATCGCTGCCCAGTCGTTAACCTGTTATCGTCGTCTGGAGACGACTCCTACAACTGCCATCCGTTTACCCGCACCTGCGGTGGGGTAGGTGTTCGTTGTCCATCCGTTGCCTCGCCGCAACACAGGAGGTGAATGGAACTCCGCCAATTGATTCGCATTCTGCTGCGCCGCTGGTGGCTGATCGCGATCCCGGCGCTGGTTCTCGGCGCCGCCGCCGTGCTCACCTACGACGCGCCGCCGCCCAGCTACACGGCGGCGATGCGTTTTGCCGTGGGATACACGCCCGATCCCAACTCGCAATCGTTGTACGACCGCTTCTACCCGGCCTGGCTGGCGAGCGAATACATCGCCGGCGGCCTGAGCGATTGGGCGCGAACCGGCGACTTTGCCAACGCCGTGTCGAATGATCTGGCCGGGCGGGGGATCGAAGCGCCGCCTGCTCTCGTGGCGGGTTCGATCACACCGGATCACCAGCGCAGCATCGTCGTGCTGTACTTCGGCGGCAGCGACCCGGCGCGGCTGGGATCGATCGCCGAGGCGGCGGCGCGCGTGCTGCAAACGCGCAACGCGACGGTCTTTCCACAGAACGGGCCAACCGGCGCCTCGGTCATGCCGCTGGATAGCGCCGTGGTCGCACCAATGCCGCTGTCGCTGCGGGCACGGTTGGAGCTGCCGATCCGCATCGGGTTGGCGCTGGCTGTTGGCCTGGTGCTGGCGTTGATCGCGCACTACTTCGATCCGATGATCCGCGAGCGGCGCGATGTCGAAGCGTTGGGCTGGTCAATCCTCGGAGAGATTCCAAGAGGCAAGTGAGGTTGGCGATACGCCATATGCGTAACGCCGTCCTGTGGTAGAATCGCGCACGCCGGAAGGGAGCAAATATGGAACTGCGTGACTATTTACGAATCCTGCGCAAGCGTTGGTGGATCATTGTGCTGATCGCGGCCCTCACGACGGCGGCCGCTTATGGCTTCAGTGCGATCCAAACGCCGGTCTACAAGAGCACGGTCAGGCTATCGGTCTGGCCGGCGCGCATCGACAACGGCGCGCAGCTGGCGGCTAAAGCGCTGTTGCGTGCCTTTGCCGTGTTTGCCGACTCCGACACGTTCGCGGCGCGAGTGATCAACACCTTGCAGCTGGACTTGCTGCCCGATCGATTAAACGAGAAGGTGACGATCGCCTCGGTCGACGAGGACTTCATCATCCAGATCGAAGTGCTCGATACAGACCCGCAAATTGCGAATGCCATTGCGCGGGTGTGGGCCGAGGAGTTCGTCGCGTGGCGCAAACTGGAAAACGACTTGCAGCGCAAGGAAGACCGCGTCGAGGCGCGCATCGTCCAGCCGCCAGCTGTCGGCAAGTTTCGACCGCAGACCACGCTCAACACCGCCGCCGGCGGCATCATCGGCCTGCTGCTCGGTGGACTGCTGGTGTACGCGCTGGAGTGGATCGAGTCCGGCGTCCTGCGCACACCGGATGACGTCGAGCGCGCAATGGGCATGAGCGTGCTCGGCGCAATCCCGCAAACGAAGTGAAACGTATGACGTAAAACGTGATGAGCGCCGTTCACGCATCACGTTTCACGACTAGTGCTCTGCCGCAGGGATTTTGATGGGCGTAGCGTAGGGTCTCGTGCCCGTCAGACGCCCACCAGGGGCTAAGCTACCCATCATTTTCCCTGGGGTGGGGTCCTTAGGCGCGGCTAAGCCAAAAGGCACTCCCTATGTCTGATAAGAACGCTTTGCTCGTGACACTCTCCGATCCCCGCTCGCCGATGGCCGAAGCCTACCGCACGCTGCGCACCAACATCTACTTCTCCAGCCTCGACCGCTCGATCCACACGTTGCTGGTGACCTCGCCTGCGCCCGGCGAGGGCAAATCGACCACGCTGGCTAATCTGGCCGTGGCGCTGGCGCAGGGCGAGAAGAAAACGATCCTGGTAGACGCCGATCTGCGCCGGCCCAGCCTGCACACGATTTTCAATGTCAGCAACGACGCCGGTCTGACGACGATGTTCGTCGACGGCGCGGCCATGCAGGAACCGCCCTTGAAAGAGGTCGGCGTGCCGAACCTGCTGTTACTCCCTTCCGGCCCGCTGCCGCCCAACCCGGCGGAGCTGCTCGGCTCGACGCGGATGGATGCGGCGCTGGAGGCGCTGAAGGCGCGCGCCGATATCGTGCTGTTCGACGCGCCGCCGGTCATCGCCGTGACCGATGCGGTGGTGCTGGGCACGCGCGTCGACGGCGTGCTGCTGGTCATCGGCGCCGGTCAGACCAAACGCGATCACGCCAAGCGCGCCAAAGAGATGCTGGAGAAGGTCAAGGTCCGCGTTATCGGCGTCGCGCTCAACAACGTCAGCCTGGACTCGGCGCTGGGTGGTTACTACGGCGGTTGACGGTTCAGCCCGATCGCAGCTGGAGGAAAACGTGAACGAGACCGACCGGCAGGAAATGATCGCCATCGTACAACAGGCAGTTCAGCCGCAGCTCGACCAGATGCAACGTGAGATTCACAGCATCGTCGAGGACGTGATCCAACCCTTCATGGGGATGATGGAGCGCCAGTTCAACCAGGTCAACGAGCGATTGGATCGGCTGGGACAGCGGGTGGCCGCCGTTGAGCAACAGGCTGCCAACATTGAGCAGAGCCAAAGGCGTCTGGAACAGCGCATCAGCAACATAGAGCGACAGTTCGTCCGGCTCAACGACGAGATCGCCGACATCAAGACGCTGCTCAAACAGCACCAGGACGGCCACCCCACCCACGCAGAAATCGACGCGCTCGAAACGCGCGTGACGAAACTCGAAAGCGAAGTCTTCTCCGACTCCGATTAGCCAGTCAACTATCGACGCACCACTCACCTTCGTGCAAGGACCCCAACCATGAAAGGCCTGATCCTTAGCGGCGGCAAAGGCACGCGCCTGTATCCCCTGACCTTCACCAGCGCCAAGCAGCTCATCCCGGTGGCTAATAAGCCGGTGCTCTTCCGTGTGATCGAAGCGATCCGCGACGCGGGCATCTCCGATATCGGCATCGTCATCGGCGATACCGGCCCCGAGATCCGCGCCGCCGTCGGCAATGGAGAGCGCTGGGGCGTGAGCGTCACCTACATTCCGCAGGACGCGCCGCTGGGCCTGGCGCACGCCGTGAAGATCAGCCATGAGTTTCTCGGCGAAGACCGCTTTGTGATGTTTCTAGGTGATAACGTGATCCAGGGCGGCTTGAGTCCGTTGCTGCGCCAGTTCGCCACAAGTGATTACAACTCGCAGATCGTGCTGACGCGCGTGCTTGAGCCGCAGCACTACGGCGTGGCCGAGCTGGATAATGGCCGCATCAAGCGGCTGATCGAGAAGCCCAAAGTGCCGCCCAGCAACCTGGCGCTGGTCGGCATCTACATGTTCGATCACCACGTGTTCGAAGCGGTGGAAGCGATCAAGCCTTCGGGCCGGGGCGAGCTGGAAATCACCGACGCGATTCAGTATCTCGTCGAGCAACAGTACGCCGTCTACCCTTACATCCACGAAGGGTGGTGGATCGATACCGGCAAGGCGCGCGATATGTTGACGGCCAACAGCCTGGTGCTGCAGGAACTCGCGCCGCGCATCGAGGGCAGGGTCGATGCCAATTCATACCTCGAGGGCCAGGTCACCCTCGAGAAAGGCGCGGAGATCATCAACAGCCGCATTCGCGGGCCGGCCATCATCGGCGAGCAGACCCGCGTGGTCAATTCGTTCGTCGGGCCATTCACGTCGATTTATCATCACTGCCTGATCGAGCAGAGCGAGATCGAGCACTCCATCGTGTTGGAGAACACGCACATCATCGACATCCCCGCGCGCATCGAAGACAGTTTGATCGGCCGCAATGTCGAGGTGACGCGCTCCCCGGTAAAACCGCGCGCGTTGAAGGTGACGTTGGGCGATTACAGTAAGGTCGGGATATTGTAAGTTTTTTTGACAGCGACCAGAACATGTGGTAACCTATACGCGCTTAACCCCTAGATGTAGTTATCGTCTGTAGCGTTTGACCAAGACCCAGGTATTAGGTTAGAAACTTTATTACGTTGCGTTTCACGTAAGGGACACAGAGCCGTGCGCTCTGATGTTACATCGCAGCGAGGAGAATCGAATCTATGTCCGAAGGGAAACGCTTGCAGGGAACCGTCCGCTGGTTCAGCCGGGTGAAGGGGTATGGCTTCATCAAGCCTGACGACAGCGAGAAGGACGTGTTCGTCCATTATTCTGCAATCATTGGCGAAGGTTATCGCAACCTGGATGAAGGTCAACGCGTCGAGTTCAGCATCGAGGATACGGCCAAAGGCCCCCAGGCCGCGCAAGTGGTCGGCCTCGCCAATTCGGCGGTGCAGTCCTCGTAACTCACCGCTCACGCCCGGCGCCGGGCAAGACAATTGAATGGATTGGCTTCAGACCAGGCCGGTGGTCATTGAAGCGCTTCGATCGCTCTGCAGCGAGAGCGCCAGCGTGTGCACGCAAAGGTTGTCAGACGGCCAACGGCCGGGCCGCCCGTCGAGCGCACAGGATGTCCCAGTCGCCGCTGAGCCACGCCGCACGGGCTTTGGCCGTGTGGACGGCGCCTTCCACATTCCACTGGGCACCGGGGC
>DATDPU010000094.1:0-19174 GCA_035292585.1 Anaerolineae bacterium
CCCTGCCGCTTTGGTGCTCCGCTAACTGCTTAAGGTTGAACAAATCCTCGTTCGAGAGTCGCCCGCCGCTCACGGTCACCAGGCCCTCACCGGCGGCCTTGAACTTCTCCGCCACCATAGCCAGGGCTTCATTCCATGAAGCAGGCGCCAGTTTGTCATCTTTGCGGATCAAGGGTTGGCGCAACCGGCCTTGGGCCTCGGTGTAATGGTAGGCGAAGCGGCCCTTGTCGCAGATCCAGATCTCGTTGACGGCCTCGTTCTGGCGCGGCATCACGCGCAGAATCTCCCAGTGCCCGCCGCTCTGTTTGCTGCGGCGCGTGCCCAACGTCAGGTTGCAGCCCACCGGGCAGTGCGGGCAGATCGAGGGGAGATTGATCATTTCCCAGGGCCGGGCGCGGAAGCGGAAATCGGTCGTGGTCAGCGCGCCGACCGGGCAGATGTCCGTCGTGTTGCCGGAGAACTTCGAATAGAACGGCGGATCGCTGAACGTCGCGATCTCTAAGGTTCGACCGCGTTCGTTGAAGCCCAGCACGTGATCGTCCGCGATCTCCTCTTGGAAGCGGATACAGCGCGCGCACTGGATACAGCGCTCCTTATCGAGCGTGATCAGCGCACCGAGCGGGAAGTGTTTGTCGAGGTGCTGCTTGTGCGCGTAGTCGAAGCGCGACACGCCCGGCCCATAACCGAGCGTGAGGTTCTGCAAGGGACACTCGCCGCCTTTGTCGCAGATCGGGCAATCGAGCGGGTGCGACGTGAGCAAGAACTCCAGCACGTCCTTCTGCGCAGCCTTCACCCTTTCGCTGCTGGTGCGCACACGCATGCCCGCGCTCACCGGCGTGGTGCAGCCAGTCTCCAGCTTCGGCCCCCAGGCGATCTCCGGCTGGCCGTCCGCGCCGAGCACCGGTTGCTTCGTCTGCGGGTCGATCTTGGGCCGGCCGATCTCGACCAGGCACATGCGGCACATGCCCACCGGGTCGAGTTTGGGGTGATAGCAGAAGACGGGCACATCGGTCCCGATCTTCTTCGCCGCATCGACGACCATCGTCCCTTTGGGAACGGCCACCGGTGTATCGTCAATAAACAGGTTGATCAGATCTGCCATTACGCAGTGTCCTTGTCCTTACAAATGTCCAGCAGTCACTTAGGTTTCATCTGCTTCAGACGTTCAGCCAACCCCAGCTAGAACGATTGACCGGAGGGTCTTGAAAAGAACTTACTCAAGAACTCGCGCTGCAACCGGGTCAGCACACTCATCCGGTGGATAATCCATCAAAGTCAATAACTGCTTCCAGCGATCACGTAATTGGGGCGTGCGCCAGCGAATCTGCCAGAAGTGCTTTTGGATATCGCGGAGGCTCAAGTAGTTCCAACCGTCATCGAACTCGGCGTCGTTGAGAATGTAGCTCATCAGTGTGATCCGGCGATAAAGATTATCGCTCGCCAGAGCATGCCTGATATCTTGTTCAGTGATATCCTCAGCCCACCAGATAAAGTACGGCCGCTGTTTCGATTCTTTAGTTCGTTCGTTGACCTGTGACGTGGGCATCTGCCTTTCCTGTCTGCTTTGCCGCCGCCGGTTTCGCCGCCGCCTTCGCGCCATCGACCTTCGCCTCGTAATCCGCCTTGAACAGCTTGAGGCTCGACAGCACCGGGCCGGTGGCGAATTCGCCCAGCGGGCAGAAGCACTTGCCGACCATCTGGCCGGCGACCGTGCCCAACGACTCGATGTCGGCTTTCTCGCCTTTGCCGGCGGCGAGGTCTTCGTAGGTGCGCAGCATCCAGTGCGTCCCTTCGCGGCACGGCGTGCACTTGCCGCACGACTCGTGCTTGAAGAAGGCCGTCACCTTGTGCGCCGCCCACGCCACGTCGACGGTGTCATCCATGATGATGACCGAGGCCGAACCCAGCATCGACCCGGCCTGCTGCACCGATTCATAATCGAGCACGGTGTCTAGCGCCGCCTCGGTGAGCAGCGTCGACGACGCGCCGGAGGGCATGATCGCCTTCACGCTGCGCCCCAGCTCCACTAAACCCTGACCGTACTCCTCGCCGAAGATCAGATCGCGGAAGGTCAGCTTGCCCAGCTCGAACTCATAATTGCCCGGCCGGCGCACCGTGCCGCTCAGGCAGGCGATCTTCACGCCCGGACTTTTCTCCGTGCCGAACTTGCGATAGGCATCTGTGCCGTTGAGGATGATGTACGGCACGTTCGCGAGCGTCTCGGTATTGTTGATCACCGTCGGCTGCCCGTACAGCCCTTCGACCGCCGGGAACGGCGGGCGCATACGCGGCATCCCGATCTTGCCTTCGAGCGATTCGAGCAGCGCCGTCTCCTCGCCGCAAATGTACGCGCCTGCGCCCAGGTGCAGGACTATCTGAATCTCGACAGCGCTGCCGAAAACATGCTTCCCCAAAAAACCGGCGGCGTACGCTTCGTCGATTGCCGCTTGCATGCGGCGCGCCACCGGCTGGAACTCGCCGCGCAAATAGTGATACACGCGCGTCGCGCCGATAGCGAAAGCCGCGATCGCCGAGCCTTCGATCACCTGATGTGGGTTGAACTCCATCAGCTCGCGATCCTTGAACGTGCCCGGCTCGCTCTCGTCGCCGTTGACGCACACGTAATGCGGAAAACGATCTTTGGGAACGAACGACCACTTCAGCCCGGTGGGGAACGCCGCGCCGCCGCGTCCGCGCAACCCCGACGCCTTGACCACGTTGACGACCTCATCCGGCGTCATGGACGTGACGGCTTGGCGCAGCGCGGCATAATCGCCGTAGGCCGAGAGTTTGTGGATGTCCGGTGTAGTGCGGTGACGAAGAAGTAAATAGTCCATGCTTGATAACCCATAAGGGATGGCAAGTGAACAGTCGATAGTTACCAGTGATCAGTGCAGCGGCTGCCAACCACCAATTACTAATCACCAATCACTACTCACTCATCACTGCTCACTACTCACTACTCACTGTTTACCGGCGTGTACTCGTATCGCTGCCCGGCTCGCAAGCCTTCCAGCAGCGCGTCGAACTTCTCCAGCGTCAGGTGCTCCGCGTATTCCAAATCGATCTGGGCGCACGGCGCTTTGTCGCACGCGGCAATGCACATCGCTGCCTCGACCGTGAATAGCCCATCGGCGGTCGTGTCGCCCCCGTGCTGCACCTTGTGCTTGTCCAGTTTCAGCTTGGCGCACACGTCGTCAAGAAACTTGTCCGCGCCGCGTAGCGCGCACGGCAGGTCGTTGCAGATGTGAATATAGTGCTGGCCGACCGGGTGATCGAAGAACAACGTGTAGAACCCCACGACCGAATTCACCTCGGTGGGATCGAGATCGAGAATACCGGCCACCTCGCGAATCGCTTCAGGCGAACAGTAGCCGTACTCGCGTTGCGCCAGGTATAAGATCGGCAGAACCGCCGAGCGTTTGCGCTCCGGCGGGTACTTGGCCAGGACACGATCGATTTCAGTTTTGTATTTTTCGAGCAGCACAGGCTTTCTCCAACCAACCAGCAAACTTACCAACTACCGGTCAATATCCCCCAGCACGATGTCGATCGAGCCGATCACCGCCACCACATCCGCGACCAGCGCGCCTTTGGACATCAGCGGCAGCGCCGACAGATTGGCGAATGACGGCGCGCGGAAATGGACGCGGCGCGGCTTGGGCGAACCGTCGCTGTTGAGATAGCAAGCGAACTCGCCGCGCGGCGACTCGACGCTGACGTACACCTCGCCGGGCGGCGGGCTGAAGCCCTCGGTCCACAGCTTGAAGTGATGGATCAGCGACTCCATCGACCAGGCCAGCTCTTCCTTAGGCGGCGGCGCCACCTTGCGATTGTCGGTGATGTACGGCCCTTTGGGCAACTTCTTCAATGCCTGGTCGACAATCTTCATCGACTCGCGGAACTCCTGCATGCGGCACCAGTACCGATCGTATACGTCGCCGTGCTCGCCCAACGGCACGTCGAATTTAAAGTGATCGTAGGCCGAGTACGGCTCGGTTTTGCGGATATCCCAATTGACGCCGCTGCCGCGCAGGCTGGGGCCGGTCACGCCCAGCGCGAGGGCATCCTGCGCCGCGATCACGCCGATGCCCTCGGTGCGTTCGCGCCACAGCGGGTTGTTGCGCAGCAGCGCCTCGTACTCGTCGACCCGCGACGGGAACAGGGTCAAGAATTGGCGCACGGCCTCTTCGAAGCCGGCGGGCACATCGCGCCACAGCCCGCCGACGCGGAAGTACGACGTCATCATGCGCTGGCCGGACACCAGCTCGAAGACGTCCAGGATGATCTCGCGCTCGCGGAAGCAGTACAGCAGCATGCTCATCGCCGCCAGATCGATCGCGTGCGTGCCGAGCCACACCAGATGGCTGGCGATGCGTTGCAGCTCGCACAAGATCACGCGGATGTACTGCGCGCGCAACGGCACGTCTACATCCATCAACTTTTCGACCGCCATGACGTAGCCCAGGTTGTTCGACATGGGCGACAGGTAATCCATGCGATCGGTCAGCGGGATGACCTTGGTGTACGTTTTCGCTTCGCAGTTCTTCTCGATGCCCGTGTGCAGGTAACCGATGTCGGGCACGCACGACACCACCCGCTCGCCATCCAGTTCCAGCAACAGTCGCAACACGCCGTGCGTCGACGGGTGCTGCGGCCCCATATTCAGCAGCATCGTATCGCCGGCCAGCGCGCGTTCGCTGACCAGCCCCTTCAATTCGTCAAACGTGATATCCATCGCTCGCGGAGGGGCCACTGAACTCATACGCTTATTCCTTGCGCCATACCTGCTGCTCGTCTACCTGCTACCTGTCTACCAACTACCTGTTTACCCCCGGCGGATGTTCTCCGCACACCAAAAGACTTCGCCAGCGGAGCACACCCGGTATACCAGCAATCTTTGCCGGGGGTTTACCAATCTACCAAATCACTCTTTCGCATACGGCTTGCGCGCTTCCACGTCGTCGTAGTTATAGCTGAACTCCACTTCTTCGACCACGAGCGGCGCGTCGCGGCGTAAGGGATGGCCCAGGTAATCGTCGGGCAGGAGGATTCGGCGCAGATCGGGATGGCCGGTGAACTTCACGCCAAACAGATCATAGGTCTCGCGCTCGAACCAATTGGCGGCCGGCCAGACTCCGGTCACGCTGGGAATGGCTTGATCCTCGCGCACGCTGACTTTCAAGCGCAGGCGCGTGTTGCGCGTCATCGAATAAATGTGATAGTTCACTTGAAAGCGCGGCTCGTCCGGCCACACATCGGCGGCCGACACATCCGATAAAAAATCGTAGCGGGCCGCCGGATCATCGCGCAAGAAAGTGCAGACCTCGACCAGCGCTTCGGGCTTGACGTGCAGTGTGGTCTCGCCGCGAAACTCGGTCACGTTACGGAGGCCAGCGCCGAAACGGGTCTTGAGCGAATCGGCAATCGGATCAGGCATGGACCTTACTCTTCGCCTGCCGCGCTTCGCGGAACGGCCGGCTGCGCATGATCTTTTCCTGCAGCTTGAGGATACCGTCCATCAGCGCTTCGGGGCGAGGGGGGCAGCCGGCCACGTAGACATCCACCGGCACGACTTCGTCGATGCCCTGCACCACGGCGTAATTGTTGAACACGCCGCCGCACGCGGCGCAATCGCCCATCGCGATGATATATTTCGGCTCCGGCATCTGATCGTACAGCCGGCGCAGCACCGGCGCCATCTTGCGCGTCAGGCGGCCCGACACGATGATCAGGTCGCTCTGGCGCGGGCTGCCGCGCACCAGCTCCATGCCAAAGCGCGACATATCGTAGCTCGCCGCCTGGGTCGCCATGAACTCGATCGCGCAACAGGCCAGGCCGAAACCGAGCGGCCAGCAGGCATTCGCGCGCGCCCAGTTGACGGCCTTCTCCAGCGTCGTGGTGAGAATCCCCATGTTGCCGAGCTTATCCTCTACTCCCATTCCAATGCTCCCTTTTTCCAAACGTATACGTACCCAACCAACAGTATGCCGATAAAGATCAGCATTTCAACGAATCCGAACAGCCCCAACGCTCGGAACACCACCGCCCAAGGGAAGAAGAAAATGATCTCGACATCGAACAGGATGAAGAGGACGGCGATGAGGTAAAAGTGCACGGGGAAGCGACGCTGCGCCTGACCAAACGGCGCCACCCCCGATTCGTAGGGCAAGCCTTTGCGCGGGTTGCTGCGGCGCGGCCCGAAGATCGTGCCAATCATGATCAACAGCACTGCCAGCGCCGTGGACAGCACAAACAGAATCGCGATCGGGACATATTGATCCAGCATTCGGGCTTCCTCGGCTTAACGACACTATGGGGGCATGTCGCACTTGGCTGTGGCAACGTTGTTGATTTTATCACAAGCAACTAGGTGTGTCAACGAAAGATCGCACTAAACCTCGATTCGCACACTACCGCAGAATGCCCACTCGAACCGATCGCACTTCAACCGATCACTTCACCGGTTGCACCCAGATCGTGCGCGCAGCCTTCAGGCCCAACGGGACTTTGGCCTCGTCCAGGCTGAGTGTGATCACGCCGCTCCAGGGCGCCACTTCTTCGACGGTGGCGATCGTGTTGGGTATCAAGTTGGTCTTTTGCAGATAGTCCAGCAAACGCGGATCGCGCTCGCCTTCTTCGGTGATGCGCAGGATTTTCACTCGGTGACCCGTCTCGGTCTTGTCTAGCGTGAGCGCGTCGGGCGGGAGCCTGGTCGGCTGCACGCCCGGGATCGGGTTGCCGTGCGGGCACGCCGTTGGATTGCCCAGCGCGGCGGCCATCTTCTGCTCGATCAGATCGCTCATCGCGTGTTGCAGCTTCTCGGCCTCGGTGTGCGCCACTGCCCAACCGATGCCGAGAAAATCCGTCATAAAGCGCTCGACCAAACGATGCCGGCGGATCGCCGCCTCGGCGACTTCAAGACCCAGCTTCGTGAACGTGATTTCGCTGCCATCGATCTTGATCAGGCCATCACGCGCCATACGCTGCAAGGTCTGGCTGACGGTCGGCGGTTTCACGCCCAGGCGCTCGGCCAGCCGCGCGGCAATGACCTGCTTCCCTTCATCCTGCATGTTGTAAATCGACTCAAGATAGTTCTCGATCGTCTCTGTAATCTTGACTTTTTGCATCGAGCACCTCTTCCTAATTATCTAGACCTTATAAGTATATATTAGCACAAAACGAAGGATCATAATAACCGCGATGTTTGTCTTGACAATTACCTGGCGTATGCATACAATCCACGCTGATGTTAGGATCGCCTAACATCGCGAACAAAAAGCACGAGCGCAGATTGCCCTCTGCGCCCGTGCCAAGACTGGGAGCTCGCGCTCCAGGCTCACCCGGATTTTACTTCGGAGTCGCGCCCCGGTCAACCCCAAATCAGCCACGGAGGCAAACATGAGACCTGGAGAACATCTTGGGGCAAGACTCGTCCTTATCGCCGTCGCCGCTACCCTGATGATAGCGGCCTGCTCGCCACAGGCGGCGACGCCGACCACTGCGCTCACTGAACCGGCGTCCCCGGCCCGCATCGACCTGGCTGGGATCAAGACCTATCTAATCGGCAAGCTGCAATCGCTCACGAGCAACACCGCCACGCTGAAGACGCACGGCGATGCCTACTACGCGCTGGCGCAGGCAACCAACTTCGATTACGCCGCGCTGTGGCAAGCGCAGTCCGCCGAAGTGCAGCAGGCGCTTGAAGCGGCGCGCGAAGCGTGGAAAGCCGCCAGCCCGCTTTACGAGCAGACCGAAGGCATTGTCGCCGGCACACCCAGCCTGGCGGAGTTCGACGTGATCCTCGACGCGGGCGCGTCGGGCGAAGAAGATCCGGAGAACGCGGTTCCCTTCGATCTCACGCTGCCGGATGGTCGCGTGCTGCCCAAGCCCGGCAACCTGTTCGGCGTCACCGAGTCGGCGCTGTGGGGCACGTTCGCCGATTACACGATAAACGACGTCCAGGCCGATTGGAACGGCAACGGATCCATCGAGTTTGGCGAGGTTCTGCCCGACGCGAATGTGGTGAAGGCAGCCGCCGACCTCACGGATCAGTATGCGCGCGAGCTGCTGACCGCTGCGCAGACCTGGCAGCCGACCGAGTCCGATGCCTTCACCGCGCTCGTGGTCATGGTGCCGACGATGAGCGAATACTTTGACTCGTGGAAGAACTCGCGCTTCGTGCTAGGCGAAGAATCGACGCAGCGCGACTTCGTCGCCATTTCGCGCCTGTCCGACATCCAGGACATTCTGGGCAGCCTGCAAGTGGTGTACCAGAATGTCAGCCCGCTGGTGCAGACGACCGATGTCGCGCAGGATCAGCAGATCGCTCAAGGGCTAACCAGCCTCAACGCGTTCGTCGCAGGCGTCTATCAGGAAGAGCAGGCTGGCAAGCGTTTCACACCCGAAGAAGCCGACCTGCTCGGCTCCGAAGCGCAAAATCGCGCCACCGCCATCACCGGTCAGATCACACAGATGGCGGCCAGGTTGAACATCGAAGTGGAAGAGTAACACCGACTGGACCCTTGCGAAGGCGCGGAGCCTTCGCAAGGGTTGTGAGGATCGAGTTGAAGCATCGAGTCCTGATCGCTGTCGTAGCGTTGGGCCTGATTGCCACCTGCGTGCCAATCGCGCGAGCCACCGCGACAATGCCCGCGCAAGCTGGCGAAACGATCCGCGCCGCGCTGGTGCAGACGCAACTGAACCTGGTGCGTGACCCGGACGCGGCGCAGGCTGGTCTGGACGCGGCGCGCGCCGCCTACACTGGCGACTTCGCGGCGACGCTGCGCGCCGCCAACCCCGATGCCGACACGCGCATCCAGACGAGTTTGGATGCGGCGCAGCAGGCATTGACTACGGGTGACGCACTCGCTTTCGCTGCGGCCCGTTCGCAAGTGTGGACGGCGTTGCTGGCCGGAAGTTACGCCGTGGTCGAGGAGGCGATCCCGCGCGGCGATATGCTCACCGCACAGCGCTGGTTACCCCTGCGCGAGTTCCGCACCGCGACGCGCTTCTCGCGCCCTAATGCGAACGCCACGCTCGCACTCGACGCACTGGCGGCGGGCAAAATGACTGCTGAGGATGCGCTGGTGTCCGTGCGCGCCGATCTGCTCGACACGTACCAGGCCCGTCTGAACGAAGCGCTGGCCGATCTCGGCGGCGCAGATGTAAGCGGCTATGCCATGCGCCGGGTCGAGTTTGCCGCGCTGGCCGAGGGCTACTTCGCCGTCCTCGCGCCGGCTTACGCCGAACAACACGGCGACAGCGCGCTGAAATCCGCGCAGCAAGCCTTCGCCGATTTGCGAAGCGTCGCAATCTCCCATCCCCAATCGCTCTCCGTCGCGCTTCACTCTGTTCAAGACATTCTCCGCCAATTCCGCGCCGCGCCGCTCACACCCGCCGAGCAGACGCGCCGCGCCAATCAACTGCTGCGCTACCTTTCGCTCGTACCGATCGAGTACGGTCGGGGTGTGGCCGACGGCCGCGTGACGCGCGACTTCGAGATTCAAGAAGCCATCACCTTCCGAGACGGCGCCGCCGCCGCCTTCACCGATTTGAACAGCTTGCTCGACGCGCTCGACCC
Organism: Anaerolineae bacterium; assembly: GCA_035292585.1. GTDB lineage: Bacteria > Chloroflexota > Anaerolineae > Fen-1058 > Fen-1058 > DASSFZ01. The sequence goes on from DATDPU010000094.1 coordinate 9,584, forward strand.
GGCGCGAACGGCGCAGGCCGAGCGCGGGCTGGCCGAACTGGAATCGCTGCTGGTCGCCTCGATGCACCAGACGGCGGTGGCCGATCCCGCCGAGATTCAATCGCGCGCCGACGAACTCAGTCGTCTGCTGAAAGAGTTGATGCCCGCCGAGTGGCAGACGGCGAGCGCGGCCGGCGACTTCGACGTGATCGCGTCCATGCTCGATCAGATGGAGCAGGCGGCGCGCGCCCAGCAGTACGATCTGGCTGAATCGGCGCGGCTGGAAGCCTACGCGCTGCTCGAAGTCGGCCCCGAAGCGCGGCTGATGGTGTTCGCGCCGCAACTCAAACTCACCATCGAGGAACTGTTCTGGAATGGGCAGGGCGAGCACAAAGGGCTGGCGCACCTCATCGGGCGGCAGGCGCCGCTGGTCGAGATCGCTGCCAGCCGCGCCGCGCTCGACAGCGCGCTGGCCGAAGCGCAAGCGCTGTTGGGTGAGAGCAGCGCGCCGGCCGCCGTCGCCACCAATGCCGCGATTATCGTCTTTCGCGAAGGGTTGGAAGCCGTGTTGATCCTCGCTTCGCTGATGAGCAGCCTCAAGCGCGCCGAAGAGCGCCGCTATCGCCGGCCGCTGTGGCTGGGCGCGCTCATCGCCTTCGCCGCGACGATCCTCACCTGGATTCTGGCGCGCGGCGTGCTGATCGCGCTAGCGCGCCTCGGCGAGCGCCTGGAAGTGATCGTGTCGCTGATCACGGTCGGGGTGCTGTTGCTGATCACCAACTGGTTCTTCCACAAAGTGTATTGGACGAGCTGGATCGCCAATTTCCATGCGCACAAGAAGCGGCTGATCAGCGGCGAAGCCGGGCTGTGGATCGGGTTGATGCTCCTCGGCTTCACCAGCGTGTATCGCGAGGGCTTCGAGAGCGTGCTATTCCTGCAAGCGCTGGTGCTGGAAGGCGGCACGGGTGTCGTGCTGGCCGGCGTCGCGATCGCGCTGCTGGCGACGGCGCTCGTCGGTCTCATCACGTTCAGGTTGCAAGTGAACCTGCCGTACAAGAAGATGCTGATCTTCACCGGCGTGCTGATCGGCGGCGTGCTGCTGGTGATGGTCGGCAACACGGTGCATGCGATGCAAGTGGTCGGCTGGCTGCCGATTCACCTGATTGGCGGCGTCACCTTACCCTTCTGGCTGGGGACGTGGTTCGGGTTGTATCCGACGTGGGAGGGTATCGGCTTGCAGCTCGCAGCGGCGGCATTCGTCATCGGCAGTTACCTCCTGGCCGAACGGCGTATCCATCGCGCGGGATCGAGTCGCCAATTCGAGTCGTCCGTTGAACAGAGTCATCTAACCGCAGAGCGCGCCGACAGCGCAGAGATTCAAGAAATCTCAGCGTCCTCCACATCTCTGCAGTGAATTCGATCAGGAATCCGGATGGACATCTTCGAGGCTATCTACACCCGACAGTCGATCAATATCGTCAAACCCGATCCGGTTTCGCGCGAGCTGATCGAGCGGATACTTGCGGCGGCTGTCCAGGCGCCCAACCATTACAAAGTGCGCCCGTGGCGTTTCGTCGTGCTGAGCGGCGCCGCGCGCGAGCGCCTGGGCGCGGTCATGGTCGAGTCCCTCCGCAAACGCGATCCGCGCGCCGATGAAGACGCGCGGGCGCGTGAGCGGTCGAAGCCGTTGCGTGCGCCGGTCGTGATCGCCGTCGGAGTGGACCAGCCGCACCTCCCGAAGGTCGTCGAGATCGAGAATGTAGCGGCCACGGCCGCCGCCGTTCAGAACCTGCTGCTGGCTGCACACGCATTGGGGTTGGCGGCCAAGTGGCGCACGGGGACGCCGGCATACGCCGCCGAGGTGAAGGCATTTCTGGGCTTCGCACCTGATCAGCACTTGGTCGGCTTCATCTACCTCGGCTATCCCGAAGCCGAGCCAACGCCGATTGCCCGCCCCTCGCACGAAGATCGAACGGTGTGGCTGGACGAATGACGGATGACGCAAGACGAAGAGCTTGTCCTTCGTCCCTCGTCATTCGTCTTTCCGGCTTGACCGCCACACCGAAAACAGTAGAATGACAGCATGACTTCAAAGAACAGGCGCACTCTTGGCACGGTTCTGATCTGGATTGGCGTGTTAGTCTGGGTTCCGTTTCTCGCCTCGGTCACTTCGGGCCAGGAGCTTTCGATCATCCCCTTCCTGGCGGCGCACCTGACTGGCGTGTTGAGCGGCTGGTGGCTGCGTTCCAGCGCCGATCGGCTGGAGGGCATCGATCCATCCAGGGACATGCACGGCCGGCGGCGGAAGCTCGTCAGCCGAATCCTCATCTACCTGGGCGTATTGGCTTGGGCGCCGTACCTCTATCTGGAGCGCATCCTCGGCGAGGATGTCAACATCGCCCCTTTCCTGGCCGCGCATCTGACTGGGGTATTGGGCGGCGTTGGGCTGCGCTTGAGCGTCGAGTGGGGTCGGCTTACCCGGCGCGAATGAGAAACCGATCGACCCGATGACAACGGCGCTGTCGACAAAGCCCCAATCGCGCTGGCTGAAGAAGATCTATGCGCTGCCGGCGGAGCATGGCGCCTGGGCGTTGTGGCTGGGGCCATTGGCTGTCGGCATCGGTGCAGGCGGCTGGAACGGCGCAGCGACGGGTCTATTGCTACTGGCGCAGCTCGGCGCGTTCTTGGCGCGGCAGCCGCTCGTGATTTTAGTCAAAGCGTTCTCCGGCCGGCGCTCGCGCAATGATGGGCTGCCTGCCCTGGCGTGGTTGAGCGCATACACGCTGCTGGCGGCGCTCTTCGGTTTGACATTGATCGGAATGGGGTACACGCAGTTGTTGCTGGCGCTCATCCCGATCGCGCCGATGCTGCTGTGGCAAGTCTGGCTGGTGCGGGAACGCGCCGAGCGCCAGATGACGATCGAGCTGGCCGGATCGGGCATTTTTGCGCTGGCTGCGCCGACGGCGTACTACGTGGCGACCGGCGTGCTCAACTCGACCGCCGTGTGGCTGTGGGTGTTGTGCTGGGTAGAGTCGGCGGCGGCGATCGTATACGTGTATTTGCGACTGGCGCAGCGCCGGCTGGCCGAAGCGCCGCCGATGCTGGAGCGCTGGCGGATGGGGCGACGCGCGATCGTCTACGCGACAGCGAACCTTATCGGCGCAGCCGGGCTGGCGTTGATCGGGGCCGCGCCGCCGTCGACGCCGTTCGCATTTGCGCCGGCGCTGATTCAGGCGATCGGCGGGACACGCGAGCCGTGTGTCGGAGTCAAGCCGCAGAGAATCGGCTTTGCGCAAGTTGCGGCGATGGCGATCTTCGCCGGGCTGTTGATCGTGGCGTATCGCGTGTAGCAAGTGGCCTATCGCGCATGGCGTATGGCATATCGCGGAAGATGAAGCCGCCGGATTTGTTGGCGGCTTTTTGGTTGGAGTGCGCGGTTTAGGGCAATCGCATCTAAATTCTTGCACAGCGCAAATATAGGCGTGATGGCTCACCGTCCGCGTCCCCGCGGACGGCCCGCGCGGACGCGGGCCGAGAGCAGTGGCCCATTTTCGGGGCCGATCGGGTATTGACATATTAGATGCGATTGCCCTGGTGCGCGGTTTGACATCGGCCTGGCGGAAGGTTAGACTCAATACGGTTTAGTTTAGCCGTAGTATAGGGCCTTGTGCCCTGGCGCCCGCTCACGACGGGCTACACTACCGAACAGCATTGGGTTAGACTGGCAATACTCATTTCAGGAGGCAGACTATGCGGTATCGCACATTTGGCCGGACGGGTTGGCAGGTCAGCGATATGGGCTATGGCATGTGGGGCATGGGCGGCTGGACCGGCTCGGACGACGAAGAGTCGATGCAGTCGCTGCACCACGCCGTCGGGCTGGGCTGCAACTTTTTCGACACGGCCTGGGCCTACGGCGATGGTCACAGCGAAAACCTGCTGGGGCAGCTCGTCCGTGCGTATCCCGACAAAAGACTGTACACCGCCACGAAGATTCCACCGAAGAACCTCAAGTGGCCGGCCAAACCCGACTACACGTTGGACGAGACTTATCCGCCCGATCACATTCGCGAGTACACCGAGAAGAGCCTGCGCAACCTGGGGCTGAACAGCGTTGACCTGCAACAGTTCCACGTGTGGGATGATTCGTGGGCCGACGACGAGCGTTGGCAACGCGCGGTGGACGATCTGAAACGCGAAGGGCTGATCAAGGCGATCGGCATCAGCATCAATCGTTGGGAGCCGGATAACGCGCTCCGCGCCTTGCGCACCGGCGCCGTCGATGCGGTGCAGGTGATCTACAACATCTTCGATCAAGCGCCGGAAGACAATCTATTTCCGCTGTGCCGCGAGCTGAACCTCGGCGTGATCGCGCGCGTGCCGTTTGACGAGGGCACATTGACCGGCACACTCACGTTGGACAGCAAGTGGCCGGAGGGCGACTGGCGCAATTCATACTTCGTGGCGCAGAACTTGAAGGCAAGCGTCGAGCGGGCCGAGGCCTTGAAGCCACTTATCCCGGCAGGCATGACGCTGCCTGAGCTGGCCTTGCGCTTCATCCTATCGAACCTTGACGTGAGCACGATCATCCCCGGCATGCGCAAGCTCAAGCACGTCGAGACCAACATCGCGGTCAGCGGCCAAAACGGCCTGCCGCCTGATCTCCTTGAGAAGCTGCGCGCGCATCGCTGGGACCGCACGCCGACGTGGTGGTCGCAATGAGCGTATAGCCAATCGCGAATGGCTAATAGCGAACCAGCCAACTAGCCAACTAACTCGCCAACCAGCTTCGCGGTTCAAAACGCCAGCAGCCGCTCCACCTCACGCCGAATCTTCTCGGCAGTCGGCACGACCGCTTCCATCAGCTTCGGGTTGTAAGGAATGGGCTGATCGCTCGTCGCCAGACGGACGATCGGCCCATCGAGGTCCAGGAAGGCTTCTTGCGCGAGCGTTGCGGCGATCTCCGCGCCAAAGCCCGCCGTCCAGGTATCCTCGTGAACGATCAGGCACTTGCTCGTCTTGCGGACAGACTTCAGCACCGCCGCTTTATCCCACGGTACGATCGTCCGCAAATCAATAATCTCTACTCTCCCGCCGAAATCGCGGGTTGCTTCTAAACATCGATGCACCATCTCGCCCCACGCAACGAGGGTGAGTTCATTCCCTGCCTGGGCAACGTTCGCGACGCCGAAGGGCAGCACGTAATCATCGCCCGGATAGGGCCGGCGCGCGGCGGCGGTGTCGAGCAGCGCGCGATGCTCGAAGAAGATCGTCGGGTCGTCGCCGCGCAGCGCCGCGCGCAACAACCCAACCGCATCCTCGGCGTTCGAGGGAAACGCCAGACGCCAGCCGATCGTATGCGCGAAGATCGCTTCGCCGGTGACGCTGTGCCACGGATCGCCGGTCTTGCGCCCGAAGCCGACCGGGATGCGCACGACCATCGGCGCGGCGAACTTACCCGCCGTGCGCCAGCGCAGCGTGCCGCAGTCGTTGAGCGCCTCGGTCGCCGGGTCGGCGTATTTGCGGAATTGGATTTCCGGCGCCGGCATCAGCCCGGCCAGCGCCAGGCCAACCGCGCGGCCGATGATGCCTTCTTCGGAGAGCGAGGTATCGAAGACGCGATCGGCGCCGAAGTGCAGCTGTAGATCGGTCGTCGCGCCGTGAACGCCGCCCTTCACGCCGACGTCTTCGCCGAAGATCAGCAGGCGCGGGTTGGCTTTGAGCTCGGCTTCGAGCGTGCGCTTCACGGCGTCGATCAAGTTGAGACGCACACCCGGCTCGGCGACGTGCGGCGTGTGTGAGCCGCTGGACAGCAGCGCGCCTTCCGGTCTCATCCCGCCGACCGTTGGCGGCCGGTCGTCTTCAAAGAAGACGCAGCGGCGCGCGGTAGCCGGATCGGGTTCGGGTTGCGCCAGCGCCGCATCGCGCGCAGCCGTCACCTCGGCCTCGACTTCATGCTCCAGCCGACTCCATTCATCGAGCGACAAGATCGCGTTAGCGATCGCGAAATCGCGCAGGCGCGGCAACGGATCGCGCGCCTCCTCTTGCGCGCGCAGTTCGGGCGACTTGTACGCCTGGTTATCGACAAACGAGTGGCCGGACAGGCGCGGCACCGACACCCGCAGCAGACACGGCGCGCCACTGCGCGCGTGCGCGACCGCTTGTCCGATCTGCGTTGCCGCGTCGAGGGGGTCTGCGCCGTCGCCGTCGAGGACGAGCAAGTTGGCGAAGGACGCCAGGTTGTGCGCGATGTTCGCGCCGGGGGTTTGCAACGCGCTCGACACGCTGATGCCGAAGCCGTTGTCTTCGATGAAAAACAGATACGGCAGCGAAAGCGTGGTGACGATGTTGAGCGCGGCCCAAAAGCCATTCGCCGCAACCGATCCGTCGCCGCCCAGCGCCGCCGCAATCGCACCCGACCACGCCTGCTCGCCCAACACGCGCTGCCGATAACCGATTGCTTGCGCCCAGCCCGCCGCCGGGCTGTACTGCGCGCCGACGTCGCCCGATGCGGGCAACACCGTCGCCCGGCCGCGCGGCGGCAGCAGGTGCACCACACCGATGTCGCGCCCGCCGCTCGGGCCGCCCGCGCGCGCCAGCGATCCGGCGAAAGCTTCTTCTGGCGTCAGGCCGCAGGTCAGCACAAAAGGTCGGGAACGGTAGTAGACGGCGGCGGCATCGTGGGGATGATCGAGCGCGAGGCCGAGCAAGATTTGCGCCAGCTCATGCCCGCGCGATGAGAACTGGTAGGTCACTTTGCCGGCCGGCGTCAGCTCGGTCTCTTCGATCCGATCGATCGCGCGCGAGGTCAACATCAATCGCGCCACCGCGCGCCAATCGATATCGGGCGCAGCCTGCTTGGCCGTCTCGGGACGAGCGCTGGTTTTGGCCCTGGCCATGCTTCCCCCGCTAATCAGGTTGGAGACCTTTGTCCGATTGAGCCTGGCTAATCTGACGACTTTGATTATAGGCTGCGCTGGGGCTGCAAACAAGTTCGGGGAGCAGAAAAATAGGGTTCATTGGGAACTGCCGTGATCGCAGGCTTGACAGGGCATCTGTGCTGCCACATACGGTGGGTTGCTCGCTCGACAATGCACATATACGGCGACGAACATCAGTTCGCCACGGCAACTCCCAGAGAGCCGAAAAATAGCAACCGGGTTTCCGAGGCAGGGGTCAGCTCATCTGAAAATGAAGCTCTCAGCCGTCCAGCATCTCGCGCAGGTAACGCGGCAACGCGAACATGCTCACGTGCGTCTCGCCATCGTAGAACCGCAACGGGCCAGTCACGCGATCGGCCAACCGCCGATCGACTTCGGCGGCGCTCAGGGCGCGCGCAGCGCTATGGGACGACGCGCAGAGGAAGGCCCACGGGCTGCCGAGCACCGGCACATAGCAGACGTAGAGGTTGAGCCGGGCGAAGACTTGTCGGGCCGAGTGCGCCAGCTGCGCCAACAGGTCGAGATGGAGCGGGTGGGGCGTGGCGGCCGGCGCAGCCAGCATACCGCGCGCGCTGAGGCGTGCGCGGGCCAGCGCGTAGAATTCGGGGGTGTACAGGTTGCCGCTGATCGAATCGGGTTCAGAATCGTTGACGTCGACAAATATGCAGTCGAAGGTTTCAGGCGACGCGCGCAGATAGCTTACGCCGTCGCCAAAAATCACCTCGGCGCGCGGATCGTCGAACGCGCCGGCGGGGTAGGACGGCAGATACTCGCGACAGGCGCGCACCAGCTGCTCGTCCAGGTCGATCATCGTCACCTTTTCCACCGTGCGATACTTGAGCACTTCGCGCAGTAGCGCGCCTTCGCCGCCGCCGATGATCAGCACGCGGCGCAGATCGGGCGCGGCGATCAACGCCGGGTGGACAAGCGCCTCGTGGTAGATGTGCTCGTCGCGCTCCGAGGATTGGATCGCGTCATCCAGCACTAACACGCGGCCATAAAGCGGCGTCTCCAGAATCAGGACATGCTGATAGGGCGTGCGCGCACTCCATACCACGCCGCTCACTGCCACGCGATACATTTCGCCCGGCGCAACACCGCTCGTATCGTCAAACCAGCGGGAGAAGCCAGACATGGTCAACCTGCCCGATGTGACGCGAGCGCATGCCCGCGCGGCGCCTGGCGTTGCACCAGCCGCGCACAGCCGAGCGCCGACTTCAAATAGTCGGCCATCGCCTCGAAGTCGTGATCGGGCGAGCAGGTGAACACGTCGATCGCGATGAAGCGATGTTCGGGCCAGGTGTGAATCGCCAGGTGGGAGGCGGATAAGATGGCTGTCAGCGTCAGCCCGTGCGGGGTAAAGCAATGGTGCTGAACGGCGAGAATCTCGCCGCCGGCGAGAGCGGCCAACTGTTCAGCAACGGCCTGGAACTTCTCCAGGGAGGGGAGTGGGGAGGCGCAGTCGTAGGCGTCAAAGAAGATGTGGCTTCCGAGAAGCCGTGGAGCATTAGCCGCAGTGGCTAGGACGTCAGCGGCGGTTAAAGCCGCTGGCAGCGCCAGCCGTTCGTTCATTTTAGGCTCCTTGTCCAGAGAATTGTAAACGGTGTAATCTTACTCCAGATTAACCCGCTTGGAAAAGAGAGGCAGCACATCCGGCGACAACCGATTAGGCAGAAGCACGCCTGAGACCGATCCAGGCGACGATGAGCAAGCTGGCGAGGACGAGCAGCGGGAGCGTCGTCTGTAAAAAGTAGGGCGGGATTTGCCCGGCCGTCAGGTCAGCGTATAAATGATTCCCCGCGTGGATCAGGCTGCCTACAGCTGCCACGCCGATCAACCCGCGATATCGTCGCGGTTCTCCAGCCGCAACCAGCAGGCCGATCCCCAGCGGCAACAGGAACGAACCCAGGTCGCCCATATAGTGCCGGTTGAAGGGTGGAAATTTGCCGAACGTGTCAAAAAACCAGGCCGGCGCAAACATCAGAAACACGCCGGTAAAGAGATAAACGGCGCCAGCGATCGCGACGGCGATCTGAACAAAAGTCGGTCGAGAAGATGTTCGTATGCTGGCGTTCATGTCAGTTTGTCCTTGCTATCGATTCGCTGGCTGCGAATGGGTTGATATCGATGGTCGATACGGCTTGTATAGCCACTCCGACCAGATGATTCGACCCTGTCGTTGTGCAGGACCTGTATTGTATCCGTTGCGGAAAGCATGGGCCACCTTGCCGGGTAGTGGTAGGCGGGCGATCGGCCGCCGCCAGCCGCGCTTTGAGCATAGCGCCAAGCCGCCAGACCTCCGGCCCACCCATATCGGGCCACCAGCTGCAGAAAACCATCCAGCAGATTATGAAACTGTGTCACTCGCAAGATCGACCACCTTAACCGGCTCGCACACTCACGCCCCAGAACGCCGGTACCGCCAGTGATGAGAATCCGCCTCATACGCACCTTCCTCCTCCCGGATCGGAGTTGTGCCGCTTGGCACTACCTGATCAGACGAGATGGCCCGGCCGCTTGTGACACCACCCATTAGACCTTATCGGAAATAATCGAGCAGGGCGGGCTGACCGGCTGAGGGTTGACGAAAACTGACGCGCCAATTGTGCAAGGCGCAAGCGACGCCCATGACCAAATCGGAGAAGCCCGTCTGGGTGTTGCGGAAAACATC
>DATDPU010000095.1:0-30728 GCA_035292585.1 Anaerolineae bacterium
TTGCACAGCGCAAATACAGGCGTGATGGCTCACCGTCCGCGTCCCCGTCCGCTTCGCGCGGCCCGCGCGGACGCGGGCCGAGAGCAGTGGCCCATTTTCGGGGCCGATCGGGTATTGACATATTAGATGCGATTGCCCTGGGGCCGCAGTTGCACTGCGGCCGCTGAAAACGCGGAGAGGTGTAAGCTTTAGGGTTCGAGCGGTGAAGGGCCGGTTGTAGCCGTGGGTGTAGGGGTGGGAGTTTCTGTCTCGTCTGGGCCGGCGCTCAATGTCGTAGGTGAGAGCGGTGAAGGAAGCGTCGGTTCAGGGGTATCGGTCGGGAAGAAGACCGAAGTCGGCGCTTCGGGCGCCTCGGTTGGGAAGGTGGGTGGCGTCGGCTCGGGCTGGTCGGAGGTTAGGTCAGGCGTCGGGCCGAGCGGGGTAATCTGCGCGTCGATGACCGATGTCGCGAGCAGCTCGCTCGGGAAGGCAGCCGGGCTTTCATCGGGTCGCCGCGATCCCGCCGAGGCAATCAACGCACCGATCAACCCGGCGGCCAGGGCCACCAGGACCAGCGATGAAGCGAACATGGCAAATTCCGGTTGACCGGGCCGCAAATCGAGCCGGGCTTCGGTGGCCGCGCCGGGCAGGCGGGACAGCCCGGCGATGAGGCATAACAGTCCACCGGCCACAGTGAAGATGATACCCACGCCGGTCACATTCGTTGGATCCACTTGCGCATCGGGGAAGCGAGCCGTGATGGCTGCGATCGTGTTCGCCGCGGTGAGCGCGCTCACCACGGCGATCACCGCCGCGGCCAGGCCGAGCGCGGCCGCCGGCAACGATACCCACTTCGAGTTATCCGGGTGGGGTGGTGTGAGCACCCCCACGGCGATCAGGCCGATGAGCAGCGCCGGCCAGGACTGGATTACCGGCGTTAAGCGTGACGCGCCCAGCAGGGCTTGCGCCTGCGGATCGATCCACGGCAGAAATGCGCCCACGACGATCAAGCTGGCTCCAATCGCGGCGATCAGGCGCAGGTTGAAACGCAGCAGAATCGTGTGTTGGACGATGGGCTGTGCCGGCCGTTCGGTAATCGTCTGGCGGCTGATAGGTTCGGGCTGCGGGATAGGCGTTTCCATCGCGGCGGATTATCGCAGAGTAGAAGAAGATATGCAAATGAGGGCTGGGCAACGGATAGAAACGGACACCTGCCCCACCGCAGGTGTCCGTTGTATATTCGTTGCTTACTTCCCCAGCCGTCGCTTGAACTCGGCCGTCAGCGCCGGGATGATCTTGAACAGGTCGCCGACGATGCCATAGCGCGCCAGCTTGAAGATCGGCGCTTCGGCGTCGGTGTTGATGGCGACGATCAATTTAGCCGTGCGCATCCCGGCCTGGTGCTGGATCGCGCCGCTGATGCCGCAAGCGATGTAGAGATCGGGCGATACCGTGCGACCGGTCTGGCCAACCTGATGGGCATACGCAATCCACCCGGCGTCAACCGCCGCGCGACTGGCGCCCAGCGCGCCGCCGAGCGCGCGCGCCAGTTCGGCCACCGGCTGGAAACCTTCCGGCCCGCCGACGCCGCGCCCGCCCGAGACGATAATGCGCGCATCGCCCAGGCTCACTTCGCCTGCGCCTTCGCTGATGAATTCGATAACCTTGCTGGCGATGGCCTCTTCGTTCATAACCGGCGCGACGCGGGTAACGTCGCCCGATCGGCCGGCATCCGCCTCGGGTTTGGCGAAGGCGCGCGCGCGGGTGGTGATGATCGCCGGCTTGCGCGTGGGCACGATCGTGGCGAGCAGCTTACCGGCGTATACCGGATGCGTCGCGACGAGCTGGCTGTCTTTCACTTCAAGCGCGGTCACGTCCGAGATCGCGCCGGTGTTCAGCTCGACTGCCAGCGCGCCGCTGACCTCGTGCCCGCGCGTCGATGCACCGGCCAGGATCACGTCGGGGCTGGTGTCTCTGGCAATCTGGGCCAACAGTGCGACTGTCGGTTCGGGTCGGAAATCGGCCAGTGTGGCATCGTCGCAGATCACGGCGCGGTCTCCGCCGAACGCAATCGCTTCCTGCGCCAGCTCGGCGGCCCGTGGGCCGAAGACCGCTGCCGTCACCGATCCACCCTCGGCGATCGAGCGCGCCGCGCCCAGCGCTTCGTGCGAGATCGCGGCGGCGTGTCCCTTGAAGTTTTCGATCCAAACCAGGATGGTGTGAGCCATCAGAGCACCTTTTCCGCCAGCAGCTTGTCGGCCAATGTTGCGGCAATCGCTTCCGGCGTGTCGCCGGTGATGAACTCGACGCTCACTGCGCGCGGCGGCGGCGCAGAGATGCGCGTCCACTGCACGCCGGCTGCGCCGCGCCCCACGCGCGCCGGGTCGAGGCCGAGATCGGCGGCGCTCCACACCGCCGGCTGCATCTTCGATGCTTTACGAATGCCCATGAAGGATGGATAGCGCGGCTCGTTGATCTCCTTGACGACCGCGACGACGGCGGGCAGCCGGCTCGACACGACTTGCCGACCCTCTTCCAACAGCCGCTCGACGGTGATGGTCTTGCCGGCAGGATCGAGCGCGCGGATTTTGGCAACGTAGGCCAGCAAGGGCCAGTTGAGTTGGCGCGCCACGCCGGGTTGGACCAGGCCGGTATCGCCGTCGATGGCTTGCTTGCCGAAGAGCGCCAGATCGACGTCGCCGAGCTTCTCGATCGCCTTCGTCAGGATCAGCGCGGTGGCCGGCGCATCCGATCCGTCGAAGGCGGGGTCCCACACCTGAACCGCTTCGTCGCAGCCCATCGCGACAGCCTGCTTGAGCGCTTCTCTGGATGGATCAGGCCCCAGCGCGACGACGGTCACTTTGCCGCCGTGCTGCTCTTTGAGCCGCAGCGCCTCTTCGACGGCATACTCGTCCCACGGGTTGATCACCAGCGGCGCATCACCCCAGCTGACGTGGGACTGTTCATCGACTTTGAGCGTCGCGGCAGTGTCAGGGACCTGCTTGGTACACACGACGATGTTCAACGCTGCCTCCTGGGAATGGGAGATTGGTGATTGGTAGTTGGTAAATTGGTAATTGGTGAACTGGTTACCAATTTACCAGCTCACCAACTACCGACTACCTCACTTCTTAAACCTGATCGCGCCTACCCTCTGGCCGATACACTTTCCCTGCGCCAGCCCCTGTTCGATGGCCGCTCGATAATGGATGCCCCCATACAGTCGTGAGATGGCGGCTTCTTCGGCGAAGGCGAAGAAAGAGCTGAACCGGCGCGCCGCCAGCCCGGCCGCTTCGTGCGTGCGATCGGTAAATGCGTAATCCTCGCCGAACAGGTCGGTGAGCACCTGGGCCGCCGCGGCGGATTGCACCGAGTGCCCGGAAGTGTATTCGGGGAAAGGCGGCGTGACCACCGACGAAGTCCAGTTCGGATCGATCACCTGTTGGATGTAGCTAATGGGTCGCAGCAGGTTGTACTTGTACTTCGTGTTCCAGCAGCTGATGAACGAATCGGCGACGGCAATACCCACCCTGGCATAAGCCTCGGCGGCGACATCGAGTGAGGCATTCTTTTCTCTCAAGACTTGACTCACGATCGAGATCGAATGGCCTGAAGGTGTGGCCGTCTGGCCGGGGTTGTCCGCCCAAAATTGCGCAATCGCCGTTTGCTCCGGCGTCAGCCCGGCGCCGGCATCGTGAACCTCCAGCGCCTCCCGGTAAAACGGCGACGCGGCGTCCCACGAAAAAGCCGGGGGCGGCTCGGGCGCGCACTCGTCGCCGGATTTCAGCGCGAAGGGACGGTTATTGCCCCACGCTGGCAGCATGGCCGGCTGAAACCGGGGCGGGGTCGAAACCCAGTAGCCCGGCCCGGCCGGCGGCGTGTAGCTGGCGGGAAAAGGCGCGCGATTGCCATCCTTGCCGCCGTCCAGCAGCGACCACTCGTAGATAGCGTAGGCGATCAGCTGACCTTGCCCGACCGAACGGCTGAAAACGGCCGGGTCGAGATTGGGTCGGAACTTGTAGACGAACTGGTCTTCGAGTGAGTTGATCGCAGCCAGGTACTCTTGCGGCGCGGCGGCAAACAGTTTTCGAGCAATCCCGGCGAGCGCGCTGTTCGCCACCGTCGGCCAATGGTAAGCTTCGCCGGAAGCGGGTTGAGGCAGCGGCTCCAGGCCGTTGAGCTGGCCGGCCAGCGATTGGTATCCCGGCATGCCGGGCGCGACGGCTTCGTACAGCGTCACGCCCGCGTAACCGAATGCGCGCGAGGCGACCGGTGGAGTGAAGCCGTCGGTCACTTTGACCAGGTCTCTGAACAGATCGAACCAGGAGGTGGCGACCTCGGCGTTGTACCCTGCTGCCGGCGCGGACGCTGCGCTCCCGCAAGCGACGAGCAAGCCCGACAGCAACCATATCGTGGTCAGAATTTGAGCGGTCTTGTGGCGATTCATCTCTCTAATCTTCCTGCCACACTCGTGGATTGTAGGCCGGCAATTCGCAGCGCAGCGGCCCATCGGCCCGGTAGCCCAACGCGTACCCCGCCTGCATCAACTGGTGAATCTCGCTCGTGCCTTCGTAGATGATCGCCCCGCGACTGTTGCGCAAGTAGCGCTCCACGTCGTACTCGTCGCTGTAGCCGTATGCGCCGTGGACCTGCAAGGCGTCGTGAGCTGCCTCGAACGAGGCATCCGTCGCATACCACTTTGCCAGCGAGGTCTCACGCGTGTTGCGTTGCCCCGCGTTCTTCAGCCAGCCGGCGCGCAGATACAGCAGCCGCGCCGCTTCATAGCGCTGCACCAGGTAGGCGATCTTCTGCTGGATCAATTGGCGCCGCCCGATTTCCGTGCCGAAGGTCTGGCGCTGCTTGGCGTACCGCACACTCGCGTCGAGCGCCGCGCGGATCAACCCGGCCGCGCCGCTGGCGACGGTGTAACGCCCGTTGTCCAGGCAGCTCATCGCGATCTTGAAGCCCTCACCCTCTTCGCCGATGCGGTTGGCGGACGGCACGCGCACGTTTTGACAGTTGACCCAGCCGGTCGAGCCGGCGCGCACGCCGAGCTTGCCGTGGAGGTCGCCGCGCGTCACGCCTGGCCGGTCGGTCTCGATCATAAAGGCGCTGATGCCGGCGTGCGGGTCGGGCGTGTGGGGATCGGTTTTAGCGAACCACAAGATGTGATGCGCTTTGGTCGCCAGCGAAATCCACATCTTCTCGCCGTTGAGGATATAACCGTCGCCGTCCCGGCGCGCGGTGGAAACCATGCTCGCCACATCGGAACCCGCGCCCGGCTCGGTCAGCCCGAACATCGCAACTTTTTCACCCCGGGCCTGCGGCGTCAGGAAGCGCTGCTTCTGCTCTTCGGTGCCCCATTGCAAAAGCGCCAGGCTGTTCAGACCCAGGTGCACCGACATCACGACGCGCAGCGAGGTATCGACCGCTTCGAGCTCCTCGCAGGCCAGGCCGAGCGCGAGGTAATCGAAGCCCTGTCCGCCGTACCTGACGGGAATGCAGAGGCCCAGGATGCCGAGTTCGGCCAGGCGCGGCAGCACGGCCGGGTTCATCTCCTGCTTCCGATCGTACTCTTTGATCGTCGGATAGACCTCCTGCGTGGCGAAGTCGCGCACGATCTTTTGTACCATCAAATGTTCGGAAGACAACGAGAAATCCATGCGAGGCCCCCTGTCGAGTATTATACTCGCGGGAGTTGCAGAGTGGAAGTCTTGGGGAGTTAGAGTTCCGAGTTAGAGTTGGCCGGGCGATGTTTGATATAATCACGCCATGCGTGCGAGAGGTGCGTTGCTCGTCGTTCTGGTCGGCATCGTCGCGCTCGCGCTGGGCAGCGCGAGTGGTTCGTATACCGGCGTGGCCGATCGGGTTCAGCGCGGCGATGCCTACCGCGCGACTTACCTGTATTCTGCAGCAGCCGACCAGTATCTCCAGGCGCTTAGCCGCCAGCCCCTAAACCCGATCGTCTTGCTGCGCCTATGCGATATCTCGCTGCGGCGCGAGCAGCTCGACGAAGCGGAAGCTTACGCCGCTCAGGCGGAGCGGGCTGGCGCGGATCGGATCGAGGTGGCCGAATGCCGGGCGCGCGCGGCAGACAAGCGCGGGCAGGGGCGCCTGGCCGCCGCGCAATGGTCGATCGTCGCCGCGGCGCGGCCTGCCGAACAGAGCGCGAAGCTTCACCTCATCGAGGCTTACCTCGCCGCGCACGACTGGTCGGCGGCGCAGCAAACAAGTCAGGCGTTGCGCGATGCGAACCCGGCTGACCCGGCCGCCTCCTTCTATCTCGCCGCGCTGCTCGCGTTGGACGATCCGCTCCGCGCGCGACCCTACCTGGACGGAGCGGGCAGCGCCGAAGCAGTAGCCCTGGCTGCCGTGCTCGACGAGCCACTCAGCCTGGGCAACCCTTCCTATCGGGCCATCTCGCTCGGGCGCGTCTTCCTCGAACACGATCGGTTGCCGCTGGCCTGGCGCGCGTTTCTCGCCGCGACAACGGAGAACCCCCGCTATCCCGATGCGTTCGCCTATTTGGGGATCACGTATGATCGGATGGGTGAGGTCGCGCTGGCGGCAGCCTGTTTGGATCGCGCGCTCGAACTCGATCCGAAGTCGGCCCTTAGTCTCTACTTGCGTGGCGTCTATCTCTCGCGCCGCACCGACTGGGTCAAGGCGCGCGTCGACCTGCAGCGCGCGGCGGCGCTCGATCCGGACAGCGCGCCGGTCGCTTTCGCACTAGGCCGCGTTCTGGCCGAACAGGGCGAGTACGTCGCGGCGGAAACACAGTTCACCCGGGCGCTGACGCGCGAACCCGACAACCTTGATTGGCAACTGGCGCTGGCCGAGCTGTATATCGGGCATTTGATTCGAGTCGCGGAAAAGGGTGTGCCGGCCGCGCAGCGCGCAGTCGATCTGGCGCCGGACGATGCGCGGGCGCGCGACTGGTTGGGCTGGGGCTTGCACCTCGGCGGCGACGATGCGCGGTCTGAGTCGGAGCTGCGCGAGGCGATCCGTCTCAGCCCGACGCTGGCCCGCGCCCGATTGCACCTGGGCAACTTGCTCATCGACGTAGGCCGCATCGAAGCGGGCCGCGCCGAGTTGCTGCGCGCCGCCGAACTCGATCCGAGGGGCGCGGTGGGCGCGCGCGCGCGCCAATTGCTGGGCGAGTCGTGACCGCCCAAGTGATTTCGCAAGTTCGGATAATTGCAGTATAATCAGCGCGATTTTGCCGTGGAGTATGCAATGTCGAAGTCGTCTCAAGCACAACAGCGGGCGCAGCGCAATATGCGGATCATCATGATCATCTTCTCGCTGCTCGTCGTGATCAGCATGGTGTTGAGCTTGCTGCCGCCGCCGCAGTGATTCCTCAGAAACAATGGACGCCCCAGCGAGCGAGGCGTCCATTGCCCATGTTTTGCACTGCGCTGAACCGAGCGCGTCAGCACCTCAGCTTCGTACGCCGGTGACCAGCAGCACGAGTGCAACGGCAACCACAACGCCGAACTCAATCAGCACGCGGCGGGTCAGCTTCCCAAACAGGTGCTGTGCGGCGATTCCGCTCAACGCGTAGAAAATCAGCACGAGCGCCAGGCCGGCTGTGGCCGTATTCGCCCGCCAGTAGTTCAACGCCCAGGCGCACTCGCCGATGACCAGCGCGACGGCCAGGCTGTGTAACACCACGCGCCGCGCGCCGGCGCGAGTCACCCACATCAAATCGATGGATAGTAGAAGCGCCACGACGGCCATCAACGTCGCCGTGATCAGGCTGCGCACGCGCGTTTCCCAAATCATGGCAAACAGCCCGAAAGCCAGCACGTAGGCGATGACGTTGAGCAGCAGCCGCCAGCGGCCCGCCGCCGCCGCGTCTGGGTCGACGGCGCCGAACTCGGCGCGGATAATGATCCATAGGGCAACACCCGATGCGAAGAGCTGCGCCGCCCAGGCCTGGCCGGTTGGCGCGCGGCTCAACCATTGCGCCGTAGCAATCACGGCCAGCGCGGGCAGGAGCCAGAATACAAAGGTCGGGCCGGCGCGCCCCGATCGCACGTGCGGATGAACCTGGATCAACATGTCGACGCCGGCGCAGGCCAAGCCGGCGGCCAGCAGGGTGATCAGGCCCGCTGGCGTGATCGAGATATCGAGTTCGGAGCCGAAGACCGAAGCGCCCACCGAGCGGCCCGGCGTGTTCAGCAGCGGGATCAGCGCCAGCGCGAGCAGGATCAGCCCGATGGTGACGCTGAGCCGCTCGCGGTTGATGACGGGGGTTCTTTCGATCATGGCGGCGCGATTCTAATGCCGGGGGGATCATTTGTCAATCAGACAGAACGCGGAATGGTGAACGCTGAATTGAGAAAGCGAATATTCAGCATTCCGCGTTCATCGTTGTCATTGGAGGTTGCGTGATCGTTCTATACCCCTTGCTGGGATTCTTGCTTGGCGCGCTGGTGAATGCTCTGGCGGATGCGCTGCCTGTGCGCCGGCCGGTCACGTTGCCGGCCTATCTCACCCGGCGCGCGCCGCTTCGCCTGCGTGACGTGGCCGTTCACGTTGCGGCGCTGGCGCTCTTCGGTTATCTGTGGACGCGCTACGGCGAAGAGGATGTTGTGGAGTTGATCCTCGTCTCGTTCTATACGCTGGTGCTGCTGCTCGTCACCGTCACCGATTTGGAACACCGGCTCATCCCCAACCGCGCGATGCTGCCGGCGATCGCCGTTGGCGTATTGGCCGGGCCGGTTCGTTTTGGCAGCGGCTGGCCGTATGCGCTCCTCGGCGGTGCGGTCGGTTTTCTATTCTTCTACCTCGCGGCCTGGAGCGGCGAGCGCGCGCTCGGTCGTGGCGCGCTCGGCGGCGGCGATGTCAGTCTCGCTACGTTCGTGGGTCTGATCAGCGGCTTCCCCCAAGTGTTCGTCGCGTTGGTTATCACGCTGATCGCCGGCGGCGCAATAAGTAGCGTCCTGCTGATTACGCGCCGGGCGACCTTCCGCACGGCGATTCCCTACGGCCCGTTTATCGTGCTCGGCGGCTTTTATGCGATGGTATGGGGCGCTGAGGTGATCCGCTGGTACGCCTCAAACTATTGAGCACACGCCCGGCGAATCAATCTCAAAACAACTCAAAACAAACTCGATATCGTCCAACGACCAACTCTGTTGTAGTTCATTGTGGCCTACAGTACGCTCGACTGTTGAGGGTGAATCCTGCCGCTGCTCGATCGGCGGCGCAGAGGTAAAGTCATGTTCTCGTCAACGTTGCTGAACATTTTCACACTGGGTCTTGGCCTCGCCCTATACGGCGCGCTGATCGTTCGATCGCGCCAGGAACGCCGCACGACGCGTCGCGCGCAGGCTCCCCGCCGGCCACGCGTGGTCGATGGGTCTGCTGCCCAGCAGCCCCTGCGACCCCCAGCTCAGCCTTCAGCGCTTCCTCTGACGCCTCCGCTCTTCAGCGCTAACCCGCTCCGCGCGGATTGGCTGCAAGCGGTGACAGGCCTGCCTGATCACGCCGATGTGCATGCCGACGTGCTCGTCGCAACGGTTGCCAAAGTCGTTGCCCACGACGCCGAATCCGAGCGCTGGCTGGCGCTGATTCGTAACACCGCGATCATGCTGTATGCCGATATACATCGGTACGAGCTTTTTTCGGGCAATTAGAACAAGATACGCCCTGACCGGTCGCAAATTGTAGCTTCCAGAAACCCGGTTTCGTAAGAAGAAACCGGGTTTCTATTTCCCTGCTTTTTCCAGCCGCGCGATGTTTCGCTCGCAGACCTGCGCCAGCACATCTGGCGTGAAGCCGCTATCCCAGGCTGGAACGATGTGCGTGGCGGCGCGCACGGCGTTGCGATAGGCGAGGATCGCATGCGGGATTTGTTCGCGCTGTTGGTAGATGTTGCCGAGGAAGAAATAAGCCAGGGGGGTGTGCGGTTCCAGGTACAGCGCGTGCTGGAACTGCGCCAGCGCTTCTTCGAGTTCGCCCTGCCGGTAGCATAACATGCCCAGCAGCACATAGCTGGGCGCGTGGAGCGAATCGTGCATGAGCGACTGGCGCAGGAGCTGGGTGGCTTCAAGGTCTTGATCGTGCGCCGCATAGAGTCGGGCCAACGTGTACCGGGCCGCAACGGAGTCGGGTTCAAGCGCTAACCATTCCTCGGCCAGGCGCATGGCCCCGGCCAGATTGCCGGTGTCGATCAGCGCTTCAAGCCGCGACAGGAACGACGGCGCTGGCTGAGCGGCCTTACGCGCGCGCGGGGTTGGGGCGGCGCGGCGCTGGGCTGATGGGAGACGTGCGAGTGTCGAGTCGCTGGCAGAGGCGCGCAGAGGCGCTGGCGGCGGAGCGGCAGCCGGGCCGGTCTCGCGCCGATAAACATACGCATCGCCAAACGACATGACCGAGAAGCCTTCGGCCATACCGTACAGCGTTTCGGCATAGCCCAGGAACAGATATCCCCCCTCACTCAAAGCGGTGCGCAGATGATCTACCGTGCGGCGCGCTGCTTCAGGCAGAAAGTAAATCAGCACGTTCTCGCAGAAGACGATATCCATGCCGCGCAGGTGCTGGGGCAACGGCTCCAGCTGCGTCAGATTGAACTGGGTGAAAGTAACGCGGGAACGAATTTTCTCACGCAGCCGGAACCGCTCGCCCTGCGGCTCGAAGTAATATCGAAGCCGATCGGGCGTGAGTGCCCGCAGGCGGCGCCGATCGTAGACGCCCTCTTCGGCGGTCTCCAACGCGCGTGTGCTCAGATCAGTGGCCAGAATCTCGATCTGCCAATCGGCGGGCAGCCCCAGCCGATCGATGGCGATGGCGAGCGAGTAAGGCTCTTCGCCGGTGGCGCAGGCGGCGCTCCACACCCGAAGCTTGCGTTCCGCCGCCCGGCGGCGCACCCGCTCGGGCAGAATCACGTCTGACAGGATCCGAAATTGACCGGCGTGCCGGAAAAAGGAAGTCTCATGCACGGTGACTTCCTCAGCCAGGCGCATCCACTCGGTCTCTTCCCGGCGCAAGTGTTGGAGATAGGCGCGACGATTAGGTAGGTGGAGCGCGCGCGCACGCTGGCCCAGCGCATGCCAGAGTGCCAGGGGTTGATCCAGGTTGAAGCGAAACCCGGCTCGTTCCGAGAGCCGCGCGGCCGCTTCCGCCAGAATCGCTCGATCGATATCAGTGGGAGTGGTCATGGACAAAGCGCACGATGAACGCGGCAATTTCATCGAGCGGCAGCTCGACATCGGCAAAGGGACGCGCCGCACGCGGCATGCCGTAGATGGCGCTGGTTGTCTGGTCTTGCACGGCGACGCAGCCACTGTTGGCCTTGACGGCTTGCGCTCCGGCTGCGCCGTCGTTGCCCATCCCGGTCAGCACAACGCTCAACAGGTCGGCGCCGCACACCGGGGCGGCTGAGCGCAGCGTGATATCGGCGGCCGGGCGCAAGGTCGGCGCTGCCTGGCTCGCGTCAAGCAGGATGCGCCGGCCCGGCGCGATAATCAGTTGGGCGTGATCTGGAGCGACGAGCACGCTGCCCGGCTGCAACACTTGATTCGCTTCAGCCAATTGCACCGGCAGCCGGCAAATACCCGCCAGCCACTTTGCCAGGCCCTGCGCAAAACCGGCCGTGATGTGTTGGACGATGATGACGCTGGCGTGAAGTTCGGGCGGCAGCTCACCCAGAATGTGAGCCAGGGCCAGCGGCCCGCCGGCCGACGAAACCAGGATGACGACCGGGCCTGTGTCGAAGTTGGCTTTGAAGCCCGGCGAGCGGCCAGGGGGTTTGATTAGGGTGGGGGAATGGGGTTGTTCGGGTTTCGGGGGGAGGAGCTGCGCGCCAGCCAGATTTTTCACGCGCTCGACGATGGCGCGCAGCGCCTCCGGGCCGGCCCCAGGTTTATTGATCACGTCCAGCGCGCCGGCGGCCAGCATGCGAAACGTGATCATTTCGCGTTTGAGATCGGAGATGACGAGGATCGCCGTGGGGCGCAGGGCCATGATCTGTTTCACGGTTTGAAAACCGTCCAGGCCGGGCATGACCACGTCCATCGTCACCAGGTCCGGTTCGAGGCGGGCGACGAGTTCGATCGCTTCCCGGCCGTTGCCCGCTTGCCCAACCACCTGGATCGTCGCGTCGCGCTCTAAAGCGGCTTTGAGCGCAGCGCGAAAAACCGTGGAGTCGTCAACGATGAGTATGCGGATCATTAGGGCAGTAGCCGCTCGATTGTCTCAAGTAGCGCTGTCTGGTCGAATGCGCTCTTCACCAGGTAGGCTTGCGCGCCGACGTTCAACCCCTGCCGTTTCTCACGCTCGTGTTCAAGGCTGGTCACGATGACGATCGGCACGGCGGCAAAACGCGCCTCGGCGCGGAGGGCTGCGGCCAGCTCGAAGCCGGTCATGTTCGGCATCTCGACGTCGGTCACGATCAGATCGTAGGCATTGGCTTGCGCCTTGCGCCAGCCCTCTGCGCCGTCGGCGGCGGGATCCACCTCATAGCCCGAAGCCACCAGGATGGTGCGCTCGAGTTCGCGTGTGGTGTGGGTATCCTCGACCAGCAGGATGCGGCGGCGGGGGCGGGCGAGGTCAGCGGTCTGGGTCGCCTGCGTGACAGCGCGACGCGTGGGAGTGCGTGCGGCCCGAAGGCACGCCGCCGGGTCCAGCACGATCGCGACCTGGCCATCCGGCAACAGGGTTGCGCCTGACGCAATCTCCGCCTGGCTCAACAGCTCGCCGAGCGGCTTGAGCACCGCCTCGCGCTCGTCGATAATATCGCCCACGATAAAAGCCGTGCGCTGATCGGCGATCGAAATGATCAGCGCAAACGCCGCGCTGGAATCGTCGGCTGCGCCGGCCAGCAGCCGGCTGAGACGCAGGATCGGGATCGCTTTGTTCTCGAAGCTGAGGTGTTCGCGTCCGAGGGCTGGCTGGATCAGCTCCGGCGTCAGGCGCACAATGCGCTCGATCGCGGCGACCGGCAGGGCGTAGACCGTGGCGTTGAGGGTCACGAACAAGACGCGCGCCAGGGTGAGCGTGAGCGGCAGGGCGAGGCTGAAGCAGGTCCCGGCGCCGGGCTGCGTCGCTATTTCGATCGAGCCGCCTAGTTTCGCGATGGCGGTTTTGACGACCTCCAGGCCCACGCCCCGGCCCGATGTCGAAGTTACAAACGTCGTGGTGGAAAATCCGGGCAGGTAGATCAGGTCGAGCGCGGCCGCATCGGCGAGCGCGGCGGCCTCGTCGGCGGAGAGCAAGTGCTTGCGAACGGCGGCCTCACGCAACGCTGGCGGCGATAGGCCGCGCCCATCGTCGGCCACTTCGATCTTAACGCGGCTGCTCTGCCGGTAGGCGCGCACGCTGATTTGGCCGATGGGCGACTTGCCCGCCTGGACGCGCGCCGCCGGGGATTCGAGGCCATGATCGACGGCATTGCGAATGAGGTGCATCAGCGGTTCGCCCAGGCCCTGCAAAATCCGGCGATCGATCTCGGTCGTCTCGCCTTCGATCGACAGTTCAACCTGCTTGTCGTGTTCGCGCGCTAGATCGCGCACCAGGCGTGACATGCCGGCGAACGCGCCGCTCACCGGCAACAGGCGCAGCGTCATCACTTCTTGTTCCAATTGCTCCACGGTCGCAGCCAGGAATCGGATCGCGTCGGCAAATTCCAGCTGCTGGGTGTTGGTCTGTTCGATGAGCGCGCGCACCGCCGGCTGGGAAGGGGTTGAGCGTCGAGCCTGAGGGTCGGCGGCAAAGAGGCTGTTTGCCGGTTGCCGAACCCCTGGCTCCAGATAAGAGCGCAAGGACGCGGTCAGCTGCTGATCGGCGCGTTCGAGCGCCTGGGTCCGCTGGACGCCCAGCATCAGTTCACCCGTCAGGCGCAGCAGCTCGTCGAGACGACTGACGGCCACGCGCACCGTGTCGTCCGAGACGGTTGCTAACGGCTCGGCATGCGGGGCCGGTGTTGGGGACGCGCTGGTCACAGCCGGTGTGTCCGATGCGCTGACGCTTCCTTCCTCGACCAGCCCGGCCAACGGGAAATCCGTTTCCAACGCCGCAGAGGTAGTCTGGAACCCGAACGTTTCGGAGGCCGGCTCTTCGGCCGGGAGCAAATCGCGCAATTGCGTGACCGTTGTCTCTCCTCCTTCAATGTCATCGGGAGGTTGATCGATCATTCGGCGCAGCTGGTCGACGGCGCGCAACAACCGGTCGACCAGCGTGGGCTGGGTCGTCAAGCGTCCGCTGCGCAGCTCGCCTAGCACATCTTCCAGCGCGTGCGCCACACGCCCGACTTCGTGATAGCCCATCAGGCGCGACGAGCCTTTGACGGTGTGCGCCGAACGAAATAACGTGTTGACGGCCTGGGCGCGGCTATCCGCATCGGGCGCCGCTTCCAGGTTCAGCAGGCCGCCTTCCAACACAGCGAGATGTTCGCGCACCTCGGCCAGAAAATCTGGAATGAGAAACGAAAGATCCATACCGCTCATTGAGGGTTAAGCTATGCCCTTACTCTGAACCGGCCGGCGGTCCGCGTCAAATCGGCGGCGACTTCCGTCAACTGCGCGGCGGCCGTCGAGGTGTCGTGCGAGCCTATGGCCATTTGCTCGGTGACGGCGGAGAGATCGTGCATGGCGGCCACAACTTGGGCGCTGGCAGACTGTTGTTGTTGTGTCGCCAGCGAAATCTCGCGCGCCACCTGCGTCGATTCGCCCATCTGCTCGACCATCGAGTCGATGGCTTCGCTGGCGTGTTGCGCCTGTTCGGCGGCGCGGGCGGCCTCGCGCGAGGCGGCTTCGACGGCGACCACGGCCGAATTGGCGGCGGCCTGCATTTCGGTGACGATGCTGCGCACTTCGCCGGTCGATGTCGCGGCGCGTTCCGCCAGACGTTTCACCTCGGCGGCGACCACGGCGAAACGTTTGCCGTGCTCGCCGGCGCTGGCCGCTTCAATCGAGGCATTGAGCGACAACAGGTGCGTTTCGCTGGCAATGTCGCCGATCAGCGCCACGATCGCGCCGATCTGCTGCGAACGTTCACCCAGCGCCAGGATGCGCTGGGCCATGGCCGTCATCTTCGACTGGACATCCTCGGTGCCCTGTACCAGTGCGTCCGCGGCCGCCTGACCCGCGCGCGCTCCGGCCAGCGCGCGTTCGGCGGCCCGCGCCACCCGGTCGGCCATTTCGGCGATGGCTTGGGCCGTATGGCTGAGCTCCTCGATCGAAGCGGTGACTTCGGCGACGGTGGCCGCCTGCTCAGTCGAAGCCGAGGCCTGAATTTGCGCCTGGGCCATGATTTCCGCCGCCAGGGCGCCGGCGCGTGCGATGACCGACTGGAGTTCGCTGACGATGGTGGAGAATCCCAGGCGCATGGATTCGAACGAGGCGGCTAACTCGGTGAGTTCGTCGGCGCCGGGGCTGCGGATCGGCGCCGATAAGTCGCCGCCGGCCAATTGCCCGGCGGCCTGCGTGAGGCTGCGCGCCGGGTGCGTGATGCTCCGGTTGATGACGATCGAGAAGAGGGTGCCGCCGACGACGGCCGACACGATCAAGAGGCCAAACAGAATAAGCTGCGCGCGGCGTGTGCCATCGGCCTGCGCAAGCGCGCTCTGCCACGCTTGATCGACGTTGACCTCGTGCGCCTCGATAATATCCTCGACGCCTTCGAAGAGCGATTCAATTGTGCGGTACTGCGCTGCGCCTGCCGCGCTGCCCGCGCCTGATCCGGTGGGGCTGACCAGTCCGTCTATGGCCGTGTTGAGCGCAGCGACCGCCGACTGCAATTCGGCCGCGTGGTTCGCATCGGTTAGGGGGAGATACTGGCTGAGAAAGGTGAGCGTTTCGGCTCGACGGGCTGTGTACCCGGTCAGTGCGGCGTCGTTCGCCTCGAGCAAATATTGATGAAAGGCGATGTTCTGAACATTCAACTGGTTTTGGAACTCGCCCAACGTGATGCGTTCGGTGGTTGCCCGGATGACCTCGTCATCCATCGCCGCCAGCTGGCTCACGGCCCAAGTCCCGACACCTAAGCCGAGGATACCCAGGCCGACGAGCATGCTAAACGCGAGCGTCAGGCGTCGTCCGATAGTTATTCGTCGCATATTTGACTCCTATGTTGCGGCGCCGCTACGGATCGTGAAAGCTGGCTTAAGTCGAGCAGCCAGATCGGGTTTCCCTCGTACACGACGACGCCCCATATCGCGCGCGTCGTATGGCGCGCTAACACGCGCGGCACACGGCGCAGCGCCCGCAACGGCAGCGCGGTTAAGCCCTGAACGGCTTCGACTGCCCAGGCCGCTCCCGCTTTTGTCCAGAGGAGCGTCGAGCTAGGCCCGGCTAAATGGCCTAAGCCGGCGGATAGCGCTGGCGGCCCAGCTTCGGGTTGGTGATCGAGTTTTGGGGAGAGCGCGCTGTCAGTCGGCAGCGTTGAGAGCTGCTCGATTTGTTCGGCTGGAATCCCGAAAGTCTGTCGGGCTGCGGTCACGAGCAGAAGGGCGAGGGTCGGGCTTGCCATCAGCCCTCGGCGAGAGTGGTCAGGGCGCGGGGTAAGTCGATCAGGTTGAGCAGCCGTCCGTTGGCGAGCAGCGTCCGGCCGAGTATCAGATCGGGTGTTGCCGCGTCGCGGTCAAGCGCGGGCAGCTCGAAGATATCGCCGATGGCATCCACGATCAGCCCTACGCGCTCGGCGTGCTGCGTGACGATGATCAGGCGCGCGGTCGGGGTCGGTGGAATGGGATCAAGCCCTAACACTGGGCGCAGATCGGCGACGGCAATCACTTCGCCGTGCAAGTTCATCGCGCCTAGCAAGGTGGGCGGCAGGCCGGGCAGCGGCGCAATCGGGCCAACTTTGGCGACCTCGCGCACATCGGCCAGCGGCAGGCCATAGTATTCGCCGCCCCAATAGAACGTAATTGCAGATATTGCAGATGACTCAATCCGGGCTGTTTCATCCGCTGCGACTTGCTCTGCCTGAGCGAAGAGCCGATCCGTGTCCAGCAACATCGTCATACTCACCTACAGATTTGAAACATTGAATATGATAAACCGGAAACGGTGAAAGTATAGTAGCGGCGCGTCTCAACTCCGTAACAGTTGGCTTAACGTCAACGCCGTGTATTGACGCGCAAACTGCACGGGTCTAAGATGGTGATATTCACGTTCAGGAGTTGCGGATATGTCTCCTCGGATTCTGGTGGTCGATGACAGCCCGATCAACATCGAACTGGTCCAAACGGCGCTCAAGCCGGATGGCTACGAATTACAATCGGCGCCAAACGGTGTCAAAGCGCTCGCCCTGGCGCGCGAGTTCAAGCCCGATCTCGTCGTCCTCGATGTCGTGATGCCGGAGCTCGACGGCTATGAAGTGTGCGCCCGGTTGCGCCGCGACCGAGCGACCGCCAACACGATGGTGCTCATGCTGACCGCGCAGGCATCTTTGACCGAGAAGGTTCGGGGCTTCGAGGTGGGCGCCGATGATTACATGACCAAGCCGTATGAACCGGCTGAACTGCGGCTGCGTGTGGCCGCTTTGCTGAAGCGGGCCATGCCGCCGCAGACCGGCGCGCTGGGCCGAGCTGCGCGGCAGATCGCCGTGTTCAGCTTACGCGGCGGATCGGGCGTCTCAACGTTTGCGGCGAATCTGGCTGTGGCGTTACAGCAATTGTGGGGTGAACCGGCCTGCCTGGTCGACATGGCGTTAAGCGCCGGACAGGCCGCGCTCATGTTGAATGTACCGCTACGGCGCACCTGGGCGGACCTGGCCCGTACCTCGGCGGATGAGTACGATTGGGAGTATGTGAGCGCGCACCTGCTGGCGCATCCGCTGGGAGTGAAAGTGCTGGCTGCGCCCCTGCGCTCGGCGGACGGCGAGTTGATCACCCCCGACGCGGCGCGCGTGACCCTCAACTTTTTGCGCGAGCAATTTGAGTATGTGGTGACGGACTGCCCGCACGATTTTCAGGAGACGACGCTGGTCGCGCTTGACGCGGCCGATGCCATCCTCCTGCTGCTGACGCCTGATCTGGCCGGGGTGCGCGCCGCGACGATGGCGTTGGAGGTGTTTGGCTCGCTCGGCTATGCGCCGGAGAAAGTCCATCTCGTCATTAACTGGACGTATCCCAAGCGGGGCCTGGCGCGCAAAGACATCGAGGAAACACTGCGCCGTGCCGTAGAGTTGGTGATGCCGTGTGACACCGATCGCTTCCCGCTGGCGGTGAACACCGGCGTGCCGGTGGTGGAAAGCGATCCCACCGCTCAAGTCGCGGCAATCCTGGAGGATTACGCTTTTCGTTTAGCCAAGCCTGAACACCGGCAAGCGCCGCCGGGCGGAAGGAAAGCACCGGCCTTACAGCGGGTGATCGCCCGGCTCAACGCGGCCAAACGGAAATAGCTCCACGCAGCTACGCGAACACACTGGTTATTAGCTCGCTCACGCCAGCACGGACCACATGAAGATCACAAGGTCGCATCCATCACGCACTGGCCTCGCCCGTTGCGTCACTCAATGACGATGTCTTCCAAGCGCGCTGCCGGTTCTGGATAGCGCATTTTCAGCGCTTTCAACGTCTCGACGATGATGGTCGCGACCACCAGGTTGCGATACCACTTGCGGTTGGCCGGGACGATGTACCACGGCGCCCACGCGGTGCTGGTCTTGCTCAACGCCTCGGCGTATGCCTGCATGTAATCCGGCCAGCGCTTGCGCTCGTCGAGGTCGGCCGCGTTGAACTTCCAGCATTTGTCGGCCTCTTCCAAGCGCGCCTGCAAGCGCTCCTTTTGTTCCGCCTGATGGATGTGCAAGAAGAACTTCAGGATCGTCGTGCCTTCCTCGGCCAGCATCTGCTCAAAGGCGTTGATGTGATCGTAACGCTTGCTCCACACCTTCTTCGGCGCCAGCTGATGCACCCGGACGACCAGCACATCCTCGTAATGGCTGCGATTGAAGATTACCAGCTCGCCCTTGCCCGGCGCATGCGGATGGATGCGCCACAGGTAATCGTGATCCAGCTCTAGCGCCGTGGGCGCTTTGAAGGAGGCCACGCGCACGCCTTGCGGATTGACGCCCTCGAACACGTGACGGATCGCGCCATCTTTGCCGCCGGTGTCCATCGCCTGAAAGAGGATCAGCACTTTGTGCTGGTGTTCGGCGTAAAGCAACTCTTGCAGGGCTTCCAGCTCGCGGTTGAGCGCCCGCAGCTGCGCCTGCGCTTCTGCCTTGTCACCCTCGAATGCGCTCGTATCTCCTGGATCCCATTCGCTTAAATCGATCCGGCTGCCGGGTTTCACGCGATATCGCTGCATAGTGCCTCCTACGCTGATAGTGGCCGGATTATAGCCGATCAGGATTTATCCACGAAGCCACACAAAGTGACACGAAAACGGCCGCGAACTTCGTGTGGCTTCGTGCGCCTTCGGGGACCAGGATTTATCCACGCAGCTACACAAAGTGACGCGAAAACGGCTGAGAACTTCGTGTGCCTTCGTGTGCCTTCGGGGACCAGGATTTATCCACGCCGCTACACAAAGTGACGCGAAAACGGCCGCGAATTTCGTGCGGCTGCGTGTGCCTTCGGGGACCAGGTTTATTTCGAATGAAGTTTATTGTAAAATGAGGCGCAGGCGACCGAGGTTGTGCTTTTGAACTTTTCGCACGGCTCGCGAGTATTGATCGCATCCGCACAGTCTACTTCTGCGAGGTTGCGCCTATGTCCAAGCCAATGGCAGTGAACCCGACAATACCTTACTTTGCCGAAGAATGGCTGCGCCTCTTCGATTACGATCGCGCCGCGCCGCTCAGTGTTCGGGAAGTGGGTATCGAAGATCGCGATGGCGTTGCCGTGCACGATATCACCTTCGCCGGCCCGCTCCGGCCGCGTATTCCCGCTTACCTCGTCGCGCCGGCTGGCGCAGGCCCCTTCGGCGCGATTCTCTTCGCGCACTGGTTTGAGCCGCCCGCGCCGACGAGTAGCCGCGCGCAATTCGTAGACGAGGCCGTGGCGCTGGCGCGCTCGGGCGCGGTCTCGCTGTTGATCGATGGGCTGTTCCCCTGGCGCGGCTCGCCCAGCGCGAACGAGGCGGCATACGATCGCAGACTGGTCGCGCACAACGTCATCGAGTTACGCCGCGCGCTGGACGTGCTGCTGTCGCGCGCCGATGTCGATCCGCAGCGCATCGGCTTCGTCGGCCACGATTTTCACGCGATGCACGGCACGCTCCTGGCGGGGATCGAGTCGCGCACCAAGGCTTACGTGTTGATGGCCGGCACGCCGCGCTACGCCGATTGGTTCTTGAAATATTGGCCGTCGTATCTGGACGACGAGCAGCGCGAGGCGTATTTGCGCGAGATGGCGGCGGTCGATCCGATCAATTATGCCGGTCGCGCCGCGCCCGCGTCGCTGTTCTTCCAGTTTGCCCGCGACGATCGTTTTATCCCGCCAGAAGCGGCGCAGGCGTATTACGCCGCCGCGAGCGAGCCTAAGCGCATCGAGTGGTACGACGCCAAACACTATTTGGACGAGGCGGCGCAGCGCGATCGGGCGGCGTGGTTGAGCGAGCAGCTCGGGCTATAGTCTTCAGGCTCCATTTTCTAATATCCAACCCTCTCTATAGTTCGCGCCGTAGTTGCACTGCGGCGCGGCGGCAGTGCAACTGCCACCTCAACTGGAGTCTCTTCCTCAATCCCCAACTTACCTCCGATCGTGGCATAATCTCTGCACACCCTATCCCTCGGCGGAGTGCTGGATGCCACGACCCACGCCCGAAGACTGGGCGACACTCCTCGCCAATTTCGAAGCGCCGATCGCCGCGTTCGACTGCGGGCAATACTGCGCGCCGCACAACAACGGCGAGCCGGTCTGCTGCTCGACGCAACATGCAATCCCGGTCGTGTTCGTCGAAGAGTGGCAACATTTGAAGGCGCAGAGCGACCTGTGGCATCTGTTCAAGCCGCGCAACGCGCACGAGCGCCAGATGAAGGACGAGCTGACCTCGGCTTCACGGCTGGTCGAGTGTAAGGGCTTTCGCTGCTGCGAGCGCGAGAATCGATCGCTGGCGTGTCGCGCCTTCCCGTTCTTCCCTTACGTCACGCGCAAAGGCGACTTCATCGGCCTGGCATATTATTGGTACTTTGAGGATCGCTGCTGGGTGATCAGCAATTTGCGCATCGTCACGCGCGAGTACGTAGAACAATTCGTGGCGACGTACGAGGAGTTGTTTCGGCGCATGCCGGCTGAGCAAGCGCACTTCCGCGAGTACTCGGCGACAATGCGGCGCTTGTTTTCGCGCTGGGGTCGCGCGATTCCGCTCCTTCACCGCGCGGGCGGCTTCTACCTCATCTCGCCGCGCACCGGCCGGCTGCGTCGCACCAGCCCCGATCGATTCCCGCAGCATGGGCCGTACAAATCCGAACAAGTAGTTTAGCCCCTGGTGGGCGTGCAACGGGCACCAGGCCCTACACTACGGCTTAGCGCCTCAACACGGCGGGCAGATACACGAAGGCGGTGGGCTTGAACGCCACATCGTTCAGCACGATCGTATCGCTGGCGCCGTACACCGCGCCCCCGTTGCGAATCTCGGCGTACACCGTCTTAGCGCCGCTGCCCATATTGAGCGTCCAGCCAACGTCTGCCGAGTACGGCTGCCAGGCCGACCACGCTCCATTGTCATTACGCAAGCGCAGCTCCTGCGCCCATCCCGCGCCATACACATACAAGCTCACGTTGCGGCTGTTCGTTTGATACGCCTCGCGGTTGATCACCACCGGGTAGACGCCGTTGCTCGCGCCGAAATCCTGCGTCCAGTAGTGGCCGTAGGGGCCGTTGTTCGAGCTATCGGCCTGACAGTCTCCATTGTTGTCGAATCGCACGTTTTTTTGATCGCCGCTTTGATACCCATAGCCGATGCCCACTTCTCGGTAATTGGTCGAGAGGATGTTGGCCCGGTGGCCGGGGCTGTTCATCCAGCCCGATATCACATCGGCCGGCGTGCTGTGTCCGGCGGCGATGTTTTCGGCGGCGGCGTTCCAGTTGTAACCGGCGGCCCGCATACGATCCCAGGGCGCCTGGCCGTTGTCCAGGTCGCAGTGTGCGAAGAAGTTGCGCCCGGCCATGTTGCCGCTATGCTGCTCGCTGGCGTTGTTGAGCTGAGCGTTGCGCTTGAGCGGCGGCAACTGCCCGTTCTTCCAGCGCTCCTGGTTGAGCAGCTCCATCACCTGGTCTTCGAACGTGGGGCTGGCCTCGGCGCTGTCGGGTTGTTCCGTGAATGAAGCCGGGTCTTGTTGGACCAGCACAGGTGAAACGTCGGGTTGTGGCTGCTGTTGAGCGGCGCCCAACAGCAGAATGGCGAAAAGCGATAGCCCGCTGATCGAACGTGCGAACACGGTTCTTCTCCCAATCCAGTTAGATCGACCCTTGTAGGCGGGCACGAGGCCCTAGTGCTTCAACAATCTGAAGTTGCATAGTTCCCGCCGCAGTTGAACTGCGGCGGACGGCAGTGCAACTGCCGTCCGAACCCCGCAGTAGGCGGGCACGAGGCCCTAGGCTACGGCCAAACTCCGCAAGTGACGCTCGGATGATAGGGGAGGTCAAACCGGCTGCCAAGTTGACAACGGTACCACTACGAAAGGATGGATTGCAGAGATGGGGATGGCTTACCCGATGCAAACGTCGCCCAGGTCGGTTCACTTGGGGCGGATACTGTAGGCGGGCACGAGGCCCGATGCTACTGCGCGTAGAAAGACCGGTAAGCGTTGATTGACCTGGGCGGATACTGTAGGCGGGCACGAGGCCCGATGCTACCACTAAACCAGGGCTTGTGCACAGTCACTTGACACGGCCCCTGACGGTCATTCGGAGCCGCGCAGCGGCGAAGAATCTCAGCGACGATCGGCCAGCGCGCGCAGCGGGGAGAGGCTTCGCTCCCTGTGGTCGCTCAGCCTGACAGGGCTAGACGGACTTGGCACAGGCCCTACCGCTAAACTCAACCGTATTGCGTTCACGCCCACTCGACGGCCGCGCCTAACAGACCGGGGCCGAAGTGCACCGCCAGCGCCGGACCAAAATCGACGACGAACGGCTGCCCGGTGAAATTCAAGGCGCGCGCCGCCTCGACGGCCCACTCGTTGGCTTTGTCGGGAATGTTGCCATTTACGATCGCCAACTGCTTGACCTGCCCAGCCCCGATCCGCTGGCTGGTGAAGTCCAACACCTTCTGCAGCGCGGCGCGTTGCGTGCGTTCCGCGCCCAGCGCCTTGGGCACGCCGTCGGTGACCGCGATGATGGGTTTGGTCGAGATAGCGGCTTCGGCGACGCGCTCGTGACCTTCGGTGCGGCCGGAGGCGGACAGGTGCTCGACATCGGTGACGGTGAAGTGCAGGCACGAATGCGCTTTGACGTGCTCGATCGCGGCCAACGCCTCGCTCGCCCCGCCGCCGGCGGCTACCGCTTCGAGCGCCGCGAAGAGCATGAAGCCCATTTGCATCGACGTGGTGGTGCTATCGACCACGTGTACTTTCGCGTCGCCGATCAGCTCGGCGGCCAGCTGGGCCGATTGGCACGTGCCCGATGACTTCGCCGTGACGTGGATCGAGATGATGTCGGTTGCGCCCTGCTCGACGAGCCGCCGATACGTGGCGCGGAAATCTTCGGGCGTGGGTTGCGAGGTGGTGGGCATGCCTTTGCCGGCGGCTTTGTATTCGACCAGGCGGCGGTAGAACTCGGCGGGAGGCATTTCGACGTAATCCTTGTACGAGGACTCGCCGAAAATGACGTAGACGGGCACGACTGTGATGTTGTATCGCTGAACCAGTTCGTCGGGCAGGTTGCACGTGCTGTCGGTGACGAAGGCGAGGCGGGACATGGCTATCCTCCTGTGTGGGCTGCCAGTTAAAACACGCCTGGGGTGAGAAGTTGCGAAATAAATCTACTTGAAGACCTGCGAGGCGCTTCGCGAGACCTCGCAGGTTTCAATAACCGCGCCTCATATCGACCAGGTTGAGCAGCGGTTCACCATTCACGTACCGACGCAGGTTCTCGGCGAATAACGTCAACGCGCGTTCGTCATACCGTTGCGTAAAACCCGACACGTGCGGGCTGACGATCACATTGGGCAGCTGCCACAACGGGCTGCTGGCGGGCAGCGGCTCTTGCTCGAATACGTCCAGCGCCGCCCCGCCGATCGCCCCGGCGCGCAGCGCGTCGATCAGCGCGGCTTCGTCGATGACGCCGCCGCGCGAGACGTTGATGAGCACTGCCTTCGGTTTCATCTGTTTGAGCGCGGCGGCATCGATCAGTTTGCGCGTCTGCGGCGTGAGCGGGAGCGCCAGCACGATGTAATCGCTTTGGCGCAGCATCGCGTGCAGCTCGTGCAAGGGATACAGTCGATCGAGGTGCGCACCGGTCGGGTCGCCGATGTCCGGCAGCTGGTAACCCGCATCGTCTATCTGCGCGACGTCGCGCTTGGTCGCCAGCAC
Organism: Anaerolineae bacterium; assembly: GCA_035292585.1. Taxonomy (GTDB): domain Bacteria; phylum Chloroflexota; class Anaerolineae; order Fen-1058; family Fen-1058; genus DASSFZ01. Next base: position 24,409 of record DATDPU010000095.1, read on the forward strand.
GCGCATCCCAAACGCGCGCGCCAGCCGCGCCACCTCGCGCCCGATGCTGCCGTAGCCGACGACGCCCAGCGTCGCATCGCGCAGCTCGTTCAGCGCGAACAGCTGCCAGCGCGCTTGCGGCCATTCGCTCCGTTGCTGATACTCGATCATGCGCGGCAGGTCGTGCGCGAAGGCCAGCAGCATCATCAAGCAATACTCGGCCATCACCGGCGCGTGAATCCCGCTGCTCGTCGTCAGCGTGACCGATCGGAGCAGGGGATGATCCAGAAAGAAATCGACCCCGGCGAAGTGCCCCTGCACCCAGCGTAGGTTGGGCGCGAGTTCGGGCGAAGGCATCAGGCTGGTGGTGTACAAGACTTCAATCTCGCGCCAGAGAGCGCGATCGATTTCGTCCAGGCGTTGCGCCGTGCGCGGCTCGACAGCCAGGCGCGGCGAGACGGCCCGTAGTCTTTCGATCAACGCAGCGGGCATGGGCGATTGGCTAAGGACCAGGACGCGAATCGGTTCGACCATACGGCGCGCCTCCATCAGGGTTGCGTGCGGCGATCAAGCGGCTGCGCGCAACCCGTGGCGCTTGATCGCCGCATCCAGAATCCGATTGACCAGCTCTTCGTACGTCCAGCCGTCGGCATCGGCCTCGAAGCACAGGTCGGAATAACCGGGATGCAGGCCGGGCAGCGGGTTGATTTCGAGGACGTACGGCTTAGCGTTGTCATTCTTGTCGAGCCGGAAATCGACGCGAGCGACGTCGCAACACCCGGTCACGCGGAAGACGGCCGCCGTCAGGAAGTTCAATTCTTCCTGTTGCGCCGGCGTCAGCGGCGCGGGACAGTAGTAGTGGAAATCGTGCGCCAGCTCGGTTTTCATGCGGTTGGTGTACACGCCGCCCTCTTCGTCGGGGTACTTCTCCAGGTTGACTTCCAACGGCGGGAAGAAGTGCAGGCCGCCGAACACGCGCTCGGCGTGCTCGTCGACCGGCACGCGCCGCGCCGCCGGCCGCACCAGGTTGCCCACGACGCCGACCGTGACCTCGCGACCCTCGATGAAGCGCTCGACCAGCGCGGTCTGGTTGTAACGCTCGAACACGCGGCGCACCTGCGCGCGCAGCTCGTTCTCGTCGCGCACGACCGATTCGCCGCTCACGCCCATGCCGGTGCCTTCGCGGCTGGGTTTCACAAAGAGCGGGAAGGTCATCGTCGGGTCGAGCGGTTCGTCCTCGCGCTCGAACACCTGAAACAGCGGCGTGGGCAGCTCGTGATAGGTGAGCACGCGCTTGGTCATCGGCTTGTCGAGCGCCAATGCGAGCGTCAACACGCGCGAGCCGGTGTAGGGGATGCGCAGCATTTCGAGCAGCGCGGGCACTTGCGCCTCGCGCCCGTCGCCGAAGTGCCCTTCGCACATATTGAAGCAGATGTCGGGCTTGAGCTGCAGCAGGTGGTGGTATAACGTGGCATCGCCTTCGAGAAACGTCACGCGATGCCCGCACGACTCCATCGCTTGCGCCAGCGCTTGAATCGTTTCCTCGGAGTCAAGATCGTCCCACTGATCGGGCGACATGCCGTCCCAGGTGGGCGCGTTTGTCCTCAAGTTTGCCAGTAACGCCACGCGCATCGGGTTCCCTCTAATTTTCTAATTCCACCGCAGAGGCGCGGACCGCCGTCGCCTTTCAATGTTGCCGGGGGAGGGCGGCGGTTGCGCTGAGTTTGGAAGTGGCGCGATGATAATGCAGAAACCCGGTTTCTTCAACCCCGCGCGCCACACTGGCGCGGCGCCGGGAAACCGGGTTTCTACGTTCGGGGGAGCCCCGACCAGAACTTGCGGCTACGTCTCCAAAGTCTTCAACACTTCTCGAACGATCTGCGCCGCTTCGTCCGGCAGACCGGCGACGGCTTCCTCGCCGCGCAGCCCTTCGAGGACGCGCTGCAAGCCTTTGCCGAGCGCGGCGTATTCCGGCGGCGCGCCGGGCTGTTGCAGCGCCTGCGCGATTTGATACGCCGCCTGCCCGGCCGGCGCGTCGCCTTTTGCGCCGGCGATGACGAGGTTGAGGAGTTGCTCAAGTGAGAGGCCCTAGCTCTGACCCTCGCCCGGCCCCTCACCCCGTCCCTCTCCCCGTCGGGGAGAGGGTGCTGCTCCCTCCCCCTGCAAGGGGGAGGGTAGGGGTGAGGGTCGATCCTCTCCCGCCAGCAACCCCAAAATGCGCCGGACGATGGCCGCGTGTGTGCGGTGTAATCCCTCCGTCAACTCAATGCCACGCTCACCGGCGATGATGCGGCGGATGACCGGGATCAGGTTGCGCCAGTCGTCTGCCGTTTCCAGGCGCTGGAAGACCGGCTCAAGTTGCTGCAAGGCTTGCGCATCTCCATTGCAGGCAGCGACGATGGCCTGAATCCGTGGTTCCCACTTTCTGACATTGGGATCTATCACTTGTCCGCCCGACCGATCGACAAACGCCTGGTACGTCTCCTGCTCTTTCCGCCTCCATTGACGCGCCTCCTCGGCTTGACCGCGCTTGTCCGCGATCTGGGCGAGGATGTTGTACGTTGTCCACGGCTGCGCAGACAGGTCGAGCGTCTCCATGATCTCCCGCGCGCGGTGGGCGAAGCGCTCGGCCTCGTCCAGCCGGCCTTGCGAGAGGTAGAGGTCGGCGAGGTTGTTGAGCGAGCTTGCCACTTCCTTTGGATTGCTAACCTGTTCCTTGAGTTCAATCGCCCGCTTGTACCACCGCTCAGCCTCGTCAGGCCGACCACATTTCTTCGCCACAATAGCGAGCTGATGGCACGTTTTTGCTAGCTCCGCTTTGTCGCCAATTCGCTCTCGGATTTGCAGTGCTTCACGGTAGAACTTCTCGGCCTTGGCCCAGTCCTTCGCTTCCTGCGCGACCATGCCCAACTGGTGCCAGCCTATGGCTTCGCCCTGCGGCTCAGCGATGGCGCGGAAGGCGTTCAGCGCCTCCATAAGCCGACGCTGCGCTTTGGCCAAGTTACCCTGTACGAGCGCGATGGTGCCAAGCTGGCCGAGAATAACACCCACGTTTCGCTTGTCATCGATGTCCCGCGCTACTTCAAGTGCCACCTCGCATTCCTTTTGTGCTTCTGCATACTCACCTATTTCACGTAGCATGTTTCCAAGATCGGAATGCACACTAGCAATCTTACTCTTCATACGAGTGTTTTGCGGAAGTTTCGTCATTGTAGCGATTGCTTGTTGTGCAATCTCAATAGCCGGCCTATCTCTGCCTTGAGTGAATAAGCTACGGCCCAAGGCTTGCAGCGTCTGAGCTTTCTCAAGACTCGGCTGATCGCCAATCCGAGCGAGCAGGTCGCGGAAGACGCGCTCGGCCTCGGCGGCGCGGCCGGCCTGCCACAGCGCCTCGCCACGCTGAGAGAGCGTCATGAACTCGGCGCGCGAGACGCCGCCGGGCGCTTCGCTCCTCGCGCCAACCAGCCGCTCGACCTGCGCGAGGATCGCGTCGCGCTCAGTCCAGCGGCCGAAGGCGTTCAGGAAATAGGCAATGCTGTTGGCGAGCGTGGCGGCGGCTTCGAGCAGGGCCTCACCCCCCTCGGTCCCCCCTGAGAGGGAGGATGATGACGAGGAGGCGGCGATAGTCAGGTCGAGCGCGCGGCGCAGGTTAGGCAGTTCGCGGATGACGATCGCGCGGGCGAATTGGGGGTTCTTGTTGTCTTCGTGATATTCGTATCTTGCCAGCGCGTGATATGCCTGCCGGTAGCGTTCTTCAAGTTCGGCGCGGCGTTCGGGCGTGAGTTGCGCGGCCAGGTGCGGCAACAGCGTCGGGTGGAAGTGGATGTAGGGGAATTGCACATTGGGTAGTTGCTCGATCGTGGCCAGTCCGGCGCGGGTCAGCTCTGCGCGGGCAGCGGCCCACGCCTCCGGCGGGAAGCCGGTGATTTCAAGCAGATCATCCTCCATCGCGCGGCCTTGAAAGACGGCCAGCGCGGGCAGTAAGTTGCGCGTCTCGTCGCCTAATCGCCGCAGCGAGAAATCCAGGCTGACGCGCAAACTCTCGTTGCGCTCCTTGCCTTTGCCGGTCGTGAAGCCGGGCAGCAACGCGTCGAACTCGGCGATGAGTTGCTCCGGTGTGTGGTCGCGCAGGTGCGGGGCGACCAGGTTGATCGATAGCGGGTGCCCGCCCAGGAAGTCGAGCAGGTCGGCGAGTTTTTCGCGCCGTGGGCGCGGGATGCCCCGGTCTTTCAGAATCTGCGCGGCCAGATCGAGCGCGTCGAGCCGGCCCAGGCCGGGCAGTTCGCTGTGCGCGGCTGTGCGCCCCGGCTCGAACGTCGGGTGGGGGAGGGACGGGTCGCGGGTGGTGATAATCAAGCGTGAGAGGCCCCCACCCCCGGCCCCTCCCCCGAAATTCAGGGGAGGGGAGAACCAACGCGCAGCCGTATCGAGCAGCTTCTGCATTGCGTCGTCGGCGAGCGGCGCATCGCCGCCGCGCAGCACGCTCTCGAAGTTGTCCCACACGACGAGCGTCGCCTGCTCACGCAGCGCGTTCCCGATCGCGTCGATCGGATCGCCCTGGTGAATGGCAAAGTTATCGCCGATCAGCGCCGCGCCCATCTCGGCCAGCGCGTATTCCAGCCCGCCGCCACGCTCGAACGAGACGAAGATCGCCCGCTCGAACAGGCGCGTGCGCGTGAACCAGCGCGCGGCGTGCGTCGCCAGCGCGGTCTTGCCCTGTCCGCCGTAGCCGTGCAGCACGACGATGGCGCGCTCGGCCAGCGTCCGCCGCAGGTGGAGCAGTTCCTTCTCGCGGCCGTGGAAGCCGTGGCGCGGCTCGTCGGGGAAGCCGCCGCGCGCGGGATATGACCTCACCCTCTCCCCAACCCCTCTCCCAGTGGGAGAGGGGCCAGGGGTGAGGGAGCGGTTGAGCACCACCGGATCGCCCGCCTGCTGATACAGCGCGGGCAGGAACCAATCGCGCAGGTGGATGGCCTCCTCTTTGCCTTCGCGGTATAACGTGTAGCGCTCGGTGTTCATCAGCATCTCGAAGCGCGCGGCGTCGACCGCCTGGCCGATGGTCGAACCTTGCGTGAGCGCGGTGTAGAAGGCCGAGGTCAGGAGGCGCGTGGCCGACACCAGCACCGAGTAGTTCATCGCCAGTACGCTGCCGATGCCGGCTTCGATCAGCCGCGAGGCGACGCTGCCGAAGGGATTGGTCTGGTCGGCCATCGCCGTCTGGCAGGCGTCGAGCAGCATCAGCGGCACGCCGGTGTCGTTGAGCAGCGCGCCGAGGTCGTCGGCGTTGACCCGGTTCTCTTTATGATCGTCGTTCTCGAACAGCAGGTAGCCCAGCCCGGTCTGCGACACATACACGCCGTGTCCGTCGAAATGGACGACGTGAACCGGCGGCCGCTTCGGATCGCGCAGGCGGCGTGTGAGCGCGGCGAGCGTCGGCGGATACAGGAACTCGACGACGACGCGCTCGCCCAGCGGCTCGACCGCGTCGAGCAGCGCTTCGGCGCTGGAGCGCGGGTCGAGGAAGCCGGCGTCGTCGGGGCGGCTGATCAGCATCAGGATGCGCAGCGGCAGCGCGAACGTTGGCGTCTTTTTGGCTTTGGCCTTTTGCAGGCGACGGCGCACGCCGACCGGTGGTTTCTGCGTGAACAGGTAACCGTCCTCGTCGGCGAGCAGTTCCCACGGCAGACGCAGCACGCGCGCGTCGGTCGCGTCGATGGTCACCAGGTGGCCGGTCGCTTCGGCGCGGCGGAACCCGTCGTACACGCGCAGCGCCTCGCGCGTGGCGAGCGCCGTGTCGAACAGCGCCTTGCCCCATGTGCGCAGTTTGGCTTCGACGCCGAGCGCGCGGTCGTAATCCGGCCCGACCGGCCACTGCGGGTAGCGTTCGAGATACCAGTGGATGTCGGCCAGCGCTTTGTCGTCGAGCGGGATAGCGAAGTCGAACGGCCCGGCGGACAGGCCGAGCCGCTCGACGTGGACGCTCGCTCGTAGCGGCGCATCTTCGGCGTCGGAGGTCTTTTCAATGCGAATGGAAAGTTCGAGCGGCGGCTGGGCGGGCGGTGTGATCGAGGGCGGGGTTAGATCGCCGCCGGACTTATCTCGGCCGACGACATCGCCGTAGATGTTGATGGTGTCTGCGTGAAGATCAACGCCGCCGGAACGATTCTCGTCTTCGGGCATGGGTCACCTGCGCCTAGTTGATGTTAGTACCCCGACCACTTAATTTTGCGGGGTTGGGACGGCAGTTGCACTGCCGTCCGCCGCAGTGCAACTGCGGCGGGAACTATGCAACTTCAGATTGTTGAAGAGTACCCCGACCACTTAATTTTGCGGGGTTGGGA
>DATDPU010000096.1:0-8622 GCA_035292585.1 Anaerolineae bacterium
GGCACAACCCTCTTCGCTGCGCTCGTGGGCAGGCCGCCGCCCGTCCTTATAGCTGGCAATGAAAGGCGGCGGCTGGCACTGCCGTCCGCCGCAGTTCAACTGCGGCGGGAACTACGCAACTTCAAACTGTCGGAGTACTAGCGCTCCGCCACAGTGATTTTGATGGGCGTAGCGTAGGGCCTCGTGCCCGTCAGACGCCCACAAGGGGCTAAGCTACCCGTCATTTTCCCTGTGGTCGGGGTACTAGCATCAGCTAAACGGATAAGACTCGATCGACCCTTCTGGCTTCGGGAGGTTCTTATGGATATCCTGCACTTGATTGACCGGCTGGAAGCGCTGCTGAACGAGGGTCGCCACCTGCCGCTGACCAAGGGGGTGGTGGTCGATGAGCAGCGCGCCTGGGACGTCATCGATCAAATGCGCATCGCCATCCCTGAAGAGATCAAGAAGGCCAAGCGGGTGAATCAGGAGCGCGATCGCATCATCGCTCAGGCGCACGAAGAAGCCGGCCGCATCATCGATCTGGCGCGCGAAGAAGCATCGGGACTGATCTCCGATCACGAACTCACACGCAACGCCCAAACGCGGGCCGAAACCATCGTCGAACGCGCCCGGCGCGATGCCGAGGTGATCAAGGCCGACGCCGACGACTACGTGATGCAGGTGCTGGGCGAGCTGGACATCAACCTGACCAAGACGTTGAGCGTGGTGCGCAACGGGTTGGCCAAGCTGCAGGCCGAGCGCCAGGCGCTGGCAATGAAAACGTCCGCCGAGGAAGCCGACTCCGCATCGGAGGCCAACGCGCCATAATCTTCTTGACACACCTCTTTCCTCTGTTATAATACCCGCCGCATTTAAGACGAAAAGGAGTTTAGCTTCTCGTGACACCACTTCCAAAGCGAAAACTATCCAAAGGGGCGCGCAACCGCCGCCGCAGCCATCTGGCGCTGAAGCCCGCTTCGCTGGCGGTCTGCCCTGCGTGCAAGTCGGCGATGCTGCCACACCACGTGTGCCCGAACTGCGGCAAGTATCACGGCATCGAAGTCATCGACATGGAAGCGCGCGAGGCGCGTAAGAAAGCCAAAGCGCAGACGTAGTGCATCGGCCGGGCAACCGGCTGATGTTTTGTTCGCTCAACATTATCTCCAAAGACCTCGCAGGTCTTGAGGTCTAAAGACGGAGTAGCTGGGTGACGGCTGCCGCAACTGCTTTCCTCTTCCCCGGCCAGGGTTCTCACGTGGTGGGAATGGGCCGGGCGCTCGCCGAACAATACCCCGAAGCTCGCGCCGTTTTCGCCCAAGCCGATGAAGTCTTGGGCTTTGCGTTGTCGCAGCTGTGCTTCGAAGGCCCGGAAGCCGAGCTCACCGATACCCTCAACCAGCAGCCGGCGCTCTTGACGACCAGCATCGCCGTACTGCGGGCGATCGAAGCGCGCGCGCCCGAGGCCCGACCCGATTTTGTCGCCGGGCATAGCCTGGGCGAGTTTAGCGCGCTCGTCGCCGCCGGGTCGCTGGCGTTCGCCGATGCCGTGCAGCTGGTGCGCGAGCGCGGCCGCTTGATGAAGCAGGCAGGCGAGACCTCGACCGGCGGGATGGCGGCGATCCTGAATCTCGATCGCGAGGCCCTGGCAGCGGCGTGCCAGGAGGCCAGCCAGATCACCGGCCGGCGCGTGCAGATCGCCAACGATAACTCGCCCGGCCAGGTCGTGATTTCGGGCGACAAGGCTGCGCTGGAGAAGGCGATGGAACTGGCAAAGGCAAACGGCGCGCGACGCACGAAGCCGCTGGCGGTTACCATCGCGGCGCACTCGCCGCTCATGCAGCCGATTGCCCGATCGTTCCGCATCGAACTCGACGCCGTTGCCTTCGCCCCACCGCGTATCCCGGTGATCGGCAACGTCTACGCCCGCCCGATCGACTACGTCGATCTGCGCGACGAACTCGAAGCGCAGCTCACCTCGCCAGTGCGCTGGATGGAGACGATTCAGTATCTGGTTGCGCAAGGCGTCACACGTTTCATCGAGGTCGGCCCGAAGGACGTGCTGGCCGGGCTGGTACGCCGTATCGATTCAGGCGTCAGCGCGCTGAGCGTGGGCGATCCGACCGGCATCGCATTGCTGCTGTAGGAGTCACCCGGTAGGAGTCGTCTTGTAGGAGTCGTCTTGTAGGAGTCGTCTCCAGACGACGACCTCTGGTCGGCGACTGGAGTCGCCTCCTACATAGCGGGGCGCCCTGCAACGGGAGCGGTCAGGAGACCGGCCCCAACCCGAGGAATCGGCATGAACTCTTATCCCCGTATCGGATTCATCGGCCTGGGTCTGATGGGCAAACCGATGGCCGGACATTTGGTGCGGGCCGGCTATTCCGTCACGGTTCATAACCGCAGCCACGCCGCAGTGGATGAGCTGGTGGCGCAAGGCGCGCAGGCCGCGTCCAGCCCCGAGGCGGTAGCCGCGCGCAGCGATATCGTCATCACCCTGCTGCCCGATTCGCCGGATGTCGAAGCTGTGGCGCTCGGCCCAGACGGCATTCTTGCCGGCGCGCAGCCGGGCCTAACCCATATCGATATGAGCACCATCGCGCCGGCGGCGGCCCGCCGCATCGCCGCCGAGGAAGAACAGGCCGGTCTCGCCAATCTCGATGCGCCGGTCAGCGGCGGCGATATCGGCGCAAAGAACGCCACGCTCACGATCATGGTCGGCGGCAATCTGGAGGTGTTTGACCGGTGCTTGCCAATCTTCCAAACGTTGGGCAAGAAGATTACCTTGATTGGCGAGCACGGGGCCGGGCAGATCGCCAAAGCCTGCAACCAGATCATGGTCGCCGCACAGATGGTGGCGCTGGGCGAGCTGTTGATCTTCGCGCAGAAGGCCGGGGCGGATCCGCGCAAGGTCGTCGAGGCGATCAAAGTGGGGGCAGCGCAGTGTTGGACGCTGGACACCAAGCCGCCGCGGCTGTTCGCGGGCAACCGTGCGCCGGGCTTCAAAGCCGCGATGATGCTGAAAGACCTGAACATCATCGTCGATTCGGCCAGAGCTTATGAAGTTCCGCTGCCCACGACGGCGGTCAACACCCAATTGTTCAGCGCGCTGATCGCCGCCGGCCAGGGCGACCTGGATAACTCGGCAGTGATTGCCGTACTGGAAGAGCTGGCAAGAACGAAACTAGAGATTGGAGAATAGAGATTGGACGCTTGAAGCTCCAATCTCTATTCTCAGGACTTACGCAGTTGCATGTTGCTGCCGCAGTTGTACTGCGGCAGATGAGGCGGCGGCAGTGCAACTGCCGCACCAACTGCGTAAGTCCTATTCTTTACACGGAGGGGCTATGCAGCTGAAGGGTAAGGTTGCGCTCGTCACCGGCGGCTCGCGCGGCATCGGGCGGGCAATCGCGATAGAATTAGCCCAACGCGGTGCGCAGGTCGTCGTGAACTACAACGCCAGCGCCGGCCCGGCTGAAGAGGTGGTTGCCGCGATCCAGACGGCGGGCGGCGCGGCGATCGCCACACACGCCGACGTGAGCAAGCTCGATGAGGCGCAGAAGTTGATCAAGGCCGCCACCGAGACGTATGGCCGGCTCGATATCCTGGTCAACAACGCCGGCACGACGCGCGATATGCTGCTGGCGGTGATGAAAGAAGAGGACTGGGACACGGTGCTGGCAACGAACCTGAAGAGCGTGTTCAACTGCTCCAAAGCGGCCTTGCGCCCCATGATGCGGCAGAAGTATGGCCGGATCGTGAACATCACGTCGGTGTCCGGAGTCGCGGGCAACGCCGGGCAAACCAACTACTCGGCGTCCAAGGCCGGCATGATCGGGTTCACCAAATCGCTGGCGAAAGAAGTCGGCTCGCGCAACATTACCGTGAACGCGGTTGCGCCGGGCTTCGTCGAGACCGATTTAACGCGCGACCTGCCGGCCGACTTGAAAGAGGCGGCGATCAAGGTGACGCCGCTGGGTCGCTGGGGAACGTGTGAAGACGTCGCTTACGCGGTCGCCTTCCTCGCCTCGGACGAAGCGGCGTTCATCACCGGCCAGACGCTCTCGGTCGATGGTGGCATGGCGATGCAATAGCGAACCTTGCGCCGCCGGCGCAAGATTGTGGAGAGTCAGGTATGGCCGAATCGATCGGACGGGTAACCGTCGCGCAGCAGGTCTTAGACGCCATCGTGCAGTTGACCACGCTCAACGTGCCGGGTGTCGCTCGGCTGGGCGCGCGCCACGCCCTGCGCCCCAGCGGCGACGGCGTGCACGTCGAGGTGAATGACAATCACGTGGTGGTAGACGTGTACGTGATCGTTGCGCCGGAGGTCAACTTGCGCGATGTGGGCCGCACGATTCAGACCGAGGTCGCACGGGCGATGCAAGAAATGGTCGGAATGGAAGTGGATACGGTCAACGTACATATTCAGGATGTGGAGGCGTCTGCCGGCAGCTAAGCGCCGGCTCGCGTGTACAGCATGAAGGAAAGACGGCGCGCGCGCGCAGTCGCGCTCCAGGCCCTTTACGAACTCGATACAACACCGCATGAACCCGGCGCCGTGCTCACGCAGCGCTTTCTGGAGGCCGGGCTTAAGCCCGATGGCGAAGCGTTTGCGCGCGAGCTGGTGACTGGCGTGCTGCAAAATCGCGCACGACTCGACGCCTTGATTCAACAACACGCGCCGGAATGGCCGATTGACCAGCTGGCGGTCATCGATCGCAACGTGCTGCGGATTGCCATTTACGAATTCACCCTCGCCCAGATCACACCCACGCGGGTCGCCATCAACGAAGCGATTGAGCTGGCCAAGCAGTACGGCTCGGATAGCGCCTCGCGTTTTGTGAACGGCGTGTTGGGCGCGCTGGCGTCGTCCCCTGGCGCTTCACCCGTGGATTCAAAAGCCACACAGAAAAAGCATGGGTGAGATATTCGGCATCGGGATTGAAGAACTGGTTTTTATCGGCATCCTCCTGGCGCTGCTGTTCGGGCCGGAAAGTATCCCCAAGATCGGGCGGAGCGCCGGCCGCTTGCTCAATCGCTTGTTCCGCTCGCCCCTTTATCGAGAAGGCCAGCAGCTGCGCAAGCAGATTCGAGATTTGCCCAGCGCGCTGGCCCGGCTGGCCGAGCTGGAGGAGTTGCAACAAAACCTCAACACGGAGATTCGCGATTTGAAAGCCGCGATCGATCCGAAGCTAGGGACGATCGCGCCGCCTGCGCCTAACGCGCCCGTGGACGCGCCGCCTGGAGCCAATCCGTCTGCCGCGCGGCCCGCACAACCCGCCACCGATACCCAATCCAATGACCCTGAATAACCCCGTCTTTCTGGCGCTGGCATTGCTAGGATTGAGCTTCTTGCTGTCGCTGTTGGCCATCGCGCGCAATGTACGCGCGCTGCGCCAGGAGCCGACCGAGGAAAGCGCCGACATCAGCGGCACGTTCGAAGCTGTAGCGCAAGATTGGCGCGTGGTGCTGCCCCACCTGATCGAGCTGCGCTCGCGATTGTTCTACGCGGTGTTGATGCTGGCCGCCACGACCGCGATCAGCTTCACCTTCACACCGCAATTGTTGGAAGTGTTGCGCGAGCCGCTGCCGGAAAACGCCAACGTCGTCGCATCCACCATCACCGATCAACTCGGCATGTACATGCGCATCGCGCTCACCGCCGGCTTCATCCTGGCCGTGCCGTTTATCGCGACGCAATTCTGGATCTTTATCGCGCAGGGGTTGAAATCAAACGAGCGGCGCTATGTCTATTGGTTCGTGCCGGGCGCGACGGTATTATTTGCCGCCGGCGTCGCGTTCGCTTACTTTGTGATGCTGCCTGCGGCCATCCCCTTTTTGTTGAGCATCTTCCCCGATGTGCCCAGCCTGCTGCGCCTGAGCGATTACGTGGCCGACGTGACGCGGCTGCTGTTCTGGGTTGGGTTGAGTTTCGAGATGCCGTTGGTGTTGGCGGCGCTCGCCCGCGTCGGCTTCGTCACGGCGCGCCAACTCCTGCACAGCTGGCGCTTTGCGATCCTCGGCATCGCCATCGTCGCCGCGCTCGTCACACCCACCGCCGATCCGATCAATATGGGCTTGGTGATGTTGCCGCTGTTTGTACTGTATCTGCTCAGCGTGCTGCTCGCCGCGCTGGTGCGCCGCGAAAAACGAGCGCCTAAGCCGAAGAAGCCGAGGCGCAGGCTGCGCTGGTTCAAGCGAAAGGCCAGAACGTGATGTGTAAGCAGGTAAGCAGGTAAGCAAGTATCACGTATCACGTATCACGTTTCACGCATTCTCTCACTCAGGAGAAACGGTATGACCCGGACCCGCGTTTTGATCATGGGCGCTGCGGGACGCGACTTCCATAACTTCAACGTGTTCTTCCGTGACAACGATGCCTACGAAGTCGTCGCCTTCACCGCGACCCAGATCCCCAACATCGAGGGGCGCGTGTACCCGGATGTGCTGGCCGGCCGGCTCTATCCGGCGGGTATTCCCATCTACCCTGAGTCGGAACTGCGCCGACTGATTGCAGCGTTGAAGGTAGACCAGGTGGTGTTCGCCTACTCCGATGTGAGCCATGTCCAGGTGATGCACACGGCGTCCGAGGTGCTGGCTGCCGGCGCCGACTTCCGGCTGATGGGCCTGAACGCAACGCAGATCGCGTCGAGCAAGCCGGTGGTCTCGATCGGCGCAGTGCGCACGGGGTCGGGCAAGAGCCAGACCACACGCCGCGTCACGCAAGTGTTACAAGAACTCGGCTACCTGGTAGCCGCTGTCCGGCACCCCATGCCTTACGGCAATCTCGTGGCGCAGACCGCGCAGCGCTTCGCGTCGTACGACGATCTGGACGAGTACGACACGACGATCGAAGAGCGCGAGGAGTACGAGCCGCACATCGATCGCGGCGTGGCGGTGTTTGCCGGCGTCGATTACGCGCGCATCTTGCGCCAGGCCGAGCAAGAAGTGGACATCGTGGTGTGGGACGGCGGCAACAACGACCTGCCCTTTTACAAGAGCGATCTGCATATCGTCGTAGCCGATCCGCACCGGCCCGGCCACGAAGTGACCTACCATCCCGGCGAGGCGAATGTGCGCGCCGCCGCGGTAGTGGTGATCAACAAAGTCGATACGGCGGACCTGAAAAACATCGCACTGGTGCGTGAGAACGTGGCCCGCATCAACCCAACGGCGCAAGTGATCGAAGCGGCCTCGCCGATCTTCGTCGACGACCCGACCGCGCTGCGCGGCAAGCGCGTACTCGTCATCGAAGATGGTCCTACCCTCACCCACGGCGAAATGGCCTACGGCGCAGGCGTGATCGCCGCACAACGCTTCGGGGCCGCCGAAATTATCGATCCGCGTCCGTACGCCGTCGGCTCGATCCTCGAAACGTATCGCAAATACCCGACGACGGGTGCGGTTCTCCCGGCGATGGGCTACGGTGAGCAGCAGACGAAGGAACTGGAAGAGACGATCAATCGCACGCCCGCCGATCTGGTGCTCATCGCCACGCCGATCGACCTGCGACGAATCGTGAACATCCAGCGGCCCAGCCAGCGCGTGCGCTACGAATTGCAGGAGATCGGCCGGCCGACGCTGATGGATATTTTGAACGCGAGGTTCGGGAGGAAACGGTAGGAGTCGTCTCTTGCAGAGCCCCGCAGCGGAGCGAAGGGGCAGACGACGATGGTTGGATGGTTGGATGGTTGGTTACGGCGGGTTGCCTGGCACCGGGCAGCCCGCCGTTTTGTTTTGCCGCTCATGTCGCGTGAAGATTTTTATCCGCGAATTCACACTCAGAAACCAGGTTTCTCACCCCCTTCACTTCGTTCGGGGGCCTGCGGGAAACCTGGTTTCTATTCTCCGCAGTAGATCGAGTAGAATTGAGCGCACTATCCCAGGGAGGCGTACAGCATGAACGCAGCCGACGTTCTAAAATATGGACACCGGACCTTCTTGAAGACGCTCGATGGGTTGCCTGAAGCGGAGTGGGAAAAGACCGGCGTATGCGGCTGGTGGTCGGTCAAGAACATCATCGCCCATCTGGCCTCTTACGAGCTGGTCTTGGTAGATGTGTTGAGCAATTTCCTGGATGGCGGCTTAACCCCATACCTCGACAAGTATCTGCGGGCGGACTTTAACGATAGCCAGGTGGCTATGCGCAAGGATCAGACCCCGGCGGAAACGCTAACCGAACTCAACGAGGTGCACGCCAAGGTCATGTCGTTGATCGTCAAGATTCCACCGGAGAAACTCTGCCAGCCGGGCACGCTGCCCTGGTACGGCCTGGAATACTCGCTCGACGATTTCATCGTGTATGCCTATTACGGGCATAAACGGGAACACAGCGCCCAGGTCAACGTGTTCAGAGATACTTTGAAAAAGGGCTCTCCCGACTTGGACGGGATTATCCGCGAATAACGCGAATCGTCGCTAATGTTTTCGCGCGATTCGCGCGATTCGCGGATTGCTTTTCCCGCCCGATCCGGTAGAGCCTGAAAAAGTAGCCCGTGGCCAGGGCAATCGCATCTAATATGTCAATACCCGATCGGCCCCGAAAATGGGCCACTGCTCTCGGCCCGCGTCCGCGCGGGCCGCGCGAAGCGGACGGGGACGCGGACGGTGAGCCATCACGCCTGTATTTGCGCTGTGCAA
>DATDPU010000097.1:0-18623 GCA_035292585.1 Anaerolineae bacterium
GTGCTGCGCGAGGGTGTGGGTGAGTTGTGCGGCGGGGGTCCACCCGGTCCCATCCCGAACCCGGCCGTTAAGCCCGCCAGCGCCTATGGTACTTGGGGGGTGACCCCCTGGGAGAGTCGGTCTTCGCCCACCCCCTCGCGCGGATTAAACCAAGCAAATGGCCGGCATACGTAAGGTATGGCGGCTTTTTGTTTGGGCAATGGTAGACCTGTGTCGAAAGCTGCCGCACACTACTGGCCTCATGCTTGATAGCCTGAGACTGCGAGGTTGACCATGCCGGATACACTCCGCGCCACTTTTAAGCTCCTGTTCTTCATCGGCCTGATCGCAGTCGAAGTGATCCGCTTTCCGCACCGGATGCGCAACAAACGGGAGAGGCAACAGAAGCGACTGGCGAGTGAGCGTGTCACCGGCGCGCAAATCGCGCTCGATATGCTGGCTTTCACCGGTATGGAAGTCATTCCCCTCATCTACGTGCTCACCCCCTGGTTCAATTTCGCGGATTATGAATTGCCGGTATGGGTGGGCGGACTGGGTGTGATCGCCTTAGCGAGTGCGCTGGGGTTGTTGTGGCGTGCGCATGCCGATCTGGGCCGCAACTGGTCGCCGACGTTGGAAATCACACCGGAGCACGCGCTTGTCACCCGTGGCGTCTACCGCTCCATTCGACATCCCATTTACACGGCCGTGTGGCTGCTCAACCTCGCTCAGGCGTTGCTGCTGCACAACTGGATCGCTGGCTTGGCCGGTCTGGTTTTGTTCCTGCCGGTATACCTCGCCCGCGTCCCGCGTGAGGAGCAGATGATGCTGGAGCACTTTGGCGAAGAGTATCGTTCGTACATGAACCGAACGGGCCGGCTCATTCCGCGTCTCTCGCGCTAACCGTTTCCGATGAGGTCGCTTGATGTCCGAACCCGCTTCTTACTCAACGACGATCGAAAACTGGCGGCGCGCAATGGACGAGAAGCTGCGGGCCGAGAATGGCTGGTTGGCGTTGGCCGGACTATTTTGGCTGCACGAAGGTCACAATCGTTTCGGCGCTGATCCCTCAAATGATATCGTGCTCCCACCCGGTTCCGCGCCCGATTACGTCGGCAGCTTCGAGTTCCATGCCGGCCAAACTCAGCTGCACGTGGCCGCGGGCCAGGTTGTCACCGTCAACGGTGAACGGGTGACCGAAGCCCCACTTCAGCCCGATTCATCCAGCACGCCCAGCATCGTGGAACTTGGCGACCTCACGTTGGTCGTGCTTCAACGCGGAACGCGCTATGCTATTCGCGTCCGCGATAAAAATAGCCTGGCGCGGAAGGCTTTTCCGCGGCGGCGCTGGTTTCCGATACAAGAAGCTTACCGCGTGAGCGGGACCTTCATCCCTTACAATCCGCCCAAGCCGATGTCGCTCATGACGGTGTTGGGCTATCCGGAAGACCGGGCCAGCCCAGGCTACGTCGAATTCACCTTGATCGGAACGGTTGCGCGCCTCGACGCTTTGCCGACTGTTTCCGGTGAGCTGTTCTTGATTTTTAGCGATCAGACCGCCGGCACGCTCACCTATCCGGCGGGTCGCTACCTGTACACGCCGCGTCCGGTGGACGGCGCAGTGACGCTCGACTTCAACAAGGCCTACAATCCACCTTGTGCTTTCACACCATTTGCAACCTGCGCGCTGCCGCCGCCGCAGAATCGGCTGCCGTTTCGGATCGAGGCCGGAGAACTATATGAGGATAAGACTTGAGCGGGTGTGATGAATGGAGCATTTAGCCAGAACGCTAATCCGCTCTGAGCGAGCATAGGTAGCGCAGGACGATAGGTCGAGGCCGATGAGAGCATCATCGGCCTCGTTTTCTTTTGCCCCGGGGCCTGCCGGGCCAAACGATCTATCCACAGAACCCCTTCTAACCATTCGAGCCAAAACTGTTATGCATCTTTAACGGCTCACTAACGGTCAATCGATCTGAGATTTGTTATGATGGATTGCGAGAGAATGGGAGCCGAGGCCGTGTCCACAATACTCTTAGTCGAAGACAACGCGCTGAACCAGGATATGCTGTCACGCCGTCTGCAACGTCGAGGCTACACCGTCGTTGTGGCAGCCGATGGACAACAGGGGGTGGCGCTGGCCCGTTCCGAGTCGCCCGATTTGATCCTGATGGACATGAGTTTGCCCCTGCTCGACGGCTGGGAGGCGACCCGCCAGATCAAAGCCGCGCCCGAGACACGCTCGATCCCGGTTGTCGCGCTCACCGCACACGTCATGCTCGGCGATCGCGAGCGAACCCTGGCGGCCGGCTGCGATGATTACGATACCAAGCCGGTGGATTTCTCCAGGCTCCTCCAAAAAATCGAGGCACTGCTGCATCAGACAAGCGGGTTGCGCGCATGACCGATTCGCCTCAGCTCGACCGGCGTCAGACCAAAGCGCAGTTGTTAGACGAATTGGCCGCGCTGCGCCAGCGCGTTGTTGAGCTGGAGGCCGTCGAAGCGGAGCACCTGCACGCGCAGGAGACGCTGCGGCGGCACAACGCCTACCTGGCCGCGTTGCATGACACCAGCGTCGCGCTCATGCAGCGGTTGCAGCCGGCCGAGCTCTTAGAGGCGATCGTAGTACGCGCCGGCCGGCTGGTCGGCACGCCGCATGGCTATATCTACTTACACGAGCCTGACCAGCAGGTATTTGAGATCAAGATCGGCACCGGGGTGTTGAATCAACAGGTCGGGTTCCGCGTCAAACTCGGCGAGGGCCTGGGCGGGATCATCTGGCAGACGGGCCACCCGCTGGTCATCAACGATTACGATACCTGGCCGGACCGATCGCCGAGTTTTCCCAGCGACCTCGTGCGCGCCGCCGTGGGCGTCCCGTTGACTTCGGGCGGGCGCATCGCCGGCGTGATTGGCCTGGCCTATGATGTCACATCGGGCCGAACCTTCACCGAGGAAGAAGTCGATCTGTTAAGCCGCTTTGCCGAGCTGGCTTCGATCATCCTGGACAATGCGCGTTTATATCAGCAGGCTCAGGCGGAGCGCGAACGGATGCAGGTCCTCAGCCTGGAATTGGAGGCGCGCGCGCGCGACCTGGAGCAGCGTAACCGCTACCTGCATTCGCTCAACGAAATGAGCGCGGCGTTGATGTCCGGACTCTCCTTGCACGCGATCCTGGACGAGATCTCGCACCGCGCGGCCGAGGCCGTGAATGGCGCGTTGAGCGGTATCCTGATGCCGAGTGTCGATGGTGGGTTGCGCGTCCGATCGAGTTACGGTATCCCGGCCGCGCACTTCGATAGTTTCCACATCCAGCCGGATGCCCGCAGCCGCAACTGGGTGGCTTACGAAACCGGCCAGCCCTCGATCGTCAACGAGCCGGAGCGAGCACCCTCGCGTATCGAGAAACACCAGCGTGCGCTGCATGGCCTGTACGTCCGAAGTTTCGTAAGCATCCCGCTGCGCGCGCGTAACCGCTCGATCGGCCTGCTGGTCGTCCTCAATAAGGCCGACGGAGCCGACTTCACTCGGGCGGATGTCGATCTGTTGACGGCCTTCGCGGCGCAGGCGGCGGCGGTTATCGAAAACCTCCAGCTGTTAGAGGCGACGCAGCAGCGCGCGGCCGAGTTAGATGCGTTGGTGGAGGCCAGCCTCAGCCTCACGTCGAGCCTCGATCTCAAAGCAGTGCTGGGCGCGATTGTGGAGAGCGTGTACAACTTGATGCACGGCCCGCACAACGTGAACATTTTCCTGTATGAGGAGGAGCGCCTGACCTTCGGCGCGGCGATCGGGGCAGCGGGGCGCACGGACCGGCCCTTTAGCCCGCCGCGACCCGGCGGCCTGACGTACACCGTGGCCCAGAGCGGGCAGCCGGTCATCGCGCCGGATATGCGCGAGCATCCGCTGTTCGCCAATGCGCCGCCCGATTGGGGCGGCGCGATCATCGGCTTGCCGCTCAAGATCGGCGCGCGCGTCGTCGGCGTGATGAATTGCTCGTATACGGGCAAGCGCCTCTTTTCGGAAACCGATCTGCGGGTGCTGCGGCTGTTGGGCGATCAAGCGGCGATCGCGATCGAGAATGCCCGGCTATTCGAGTCGAAGCGGGTGCATCTGCAACAGCAGGCGGCGCTGTTCCGGTTGAGCGCCGCGATTGCCGCGACGACGGATGAGGCTGAGATTTGTCGCTGCGTCGTCGCTGAGTTGTGGGACGACGAGCTCGGCTACGACACCATCGGCCTGTTCTTGATCGACGAGGTGACCGGCGAACCGGTCTTGCGCGCCAGCGCCGCTTGGCCCGCGGCGCCCGCCGAACGATCTACTCCGCCCCAATCGAACCCGCTGGCCGGCTCCGAGGTTCACGTGCCGCTGCGGATCGACGAGCGCATCGTCGGCGCGCTGATCGTCGAGAGCGCCGCGCCGAACGCCTTTACCTCCGACGATCTGGACGTGTTGAATGCGGCAGCGAATCAGACCGGCATCGCGTTGGGCCGCGCGCGCCTGCTGGCGGCCGAGCGCCGGCGCGCCGACGAGCTGGAGGCGGTGCGCGCGACGTTGGCCGATATCTCAGGTGAACTCGACTTGTCCAGGGTGCTGCGGACAGTCCTCGAACGCTCGGTCGCGCTGTTGGGTGTGACGGGCGGCGACCTGGGCATTTACGACGAGGAGCGCAAAGAGCTCGTCATTGTTGCAAGTTACAACCTTGAACGCGACTATAGCGGCACGCACCTGGCGTTGGGCGAGGGCGCCGCGGGTCAGGTGGCGCTTACCCGCGAACCGTTGATCATCGACGACTATCTGCACTGGGAGGGGCGCTCCCCGCAGTACACGGAGACGTGCTGGCGCTCGATCGTATCCGCGCCGCTGCTGGTGGGTGGGCGGCTGGTCGGTGTGGTCAGCATCACCGATTCGAATCCCGCGCGCAAGCTCGGGCCAGGCGATCTGCGCTTGCTCAACTTGTTCACACCCCAGGCGGCGATTGCGATCGAGAACGCCCGGCTGTATGCCGCGGTTCAGCACGAGAAGCAATACTTCCAGGCGTTGGTGCTCAACAGCCCGATCGCCATCGTCACCCTCGACTTCGATCGCCACATCGTCTCGTGCAACCCGGCGTTCGAGAAACTCTTCGGGTATACCCAGGCCGAAGCGCTGGGGCGCGATCTGGATGAACTGATTACGACCGAGGCCAGCCGCCTGGAAGCGGTGAACTATACGCGGCAGGCGATGTACTCGCCCGCGCATGGCATCGGCCAGCGACAACGCAAGGACGGCTCGCTGGTCGATGTAGAGCTGTTCGGCGTGCCGGTTTTCGTCGACGGCGAGCGGGTCGGGCTGCTGGGACTGTATCACGACATCACCGAGCTGGTGCGGGCGCGGCGCGAGGCCGAGGCGGCCAATCGCTCCAAGAGCCAGTTCCTGGCGAACATGAGCCACGAGCTGCGCACCCCGCTCAACGCCATCATCGGCTACAGCGAGATGCTGCAAGAAGAGGCGCACGACCTGGGGCACGACAGCAGCGTGCCCGATCTGCAAAAGATCTATACCGCCGGCAAGCACTTGCTCGCGCTGATCAACGACATCCTCGACCTCTCCAAGATCGAAGCCGGCAAGATGGCGCTCTACCTGGAAACCTTTGAGGTCGATAGCCTGGTGCGCGACACCGTCACGATGGTGCAGCCGCTGGCGCGGAAACAGGCGAATGTGTTGCAGGTCAGAACCTACGACCCGTTGGGTACGATGCAGGCCGACCAGACGAAGGTGCGACAGTCGCTCTTCAATCTATTGAGCAACGCCGGCAAGTTCACCCAAGGCGGCCTGATCACCCTGGATGTGATGCGCGAGACTGCCTTGGGCCAGGATTGGATCATCTTCCGGATAGCGGACACCGGCATTGGCATAAGCCCCGATCAGCTGCGCAAGTTGTTCCAGCCGTTCACGCAGGCCGATGCGTCGACCACGCGCAGGTATGGCGGCACCGGGTTGGGTCTGGCTATCACGCAGCGCTTCTGCCAGATGATGGGCGGCGACATCGCCGTCGACAGTCTGCTCGGCCAGGGATCGACCTTCACGATCCGGCTGCCGGCGCAAGTCAGCGATGCCGCCTCCGCGCCGCCTCCGGTGATCAATGCCACGCCGGAGCCGGCGCGCTTCAACGGCAGCACGCTCCTGGTGGTTGACGATGATCCCTTTGTGCGCGACCTGATGCAGCGCTTCCTGAGCAAAGAGGGCTTTCAAGTGATGTGCGCCGCGAGCGGCGAGGAAGGGCTACAGTTGGCGCGGGAGCGGCGTCCCGATGTGATCACGCTCGATGTGATGATGCCGGGCCTGGACGGCTGGGCCGTGTTGTCCACCTTGAAGTCCGATCCCGACATGGCCGATATCCCGGTGGTGATGGTGACCATCGTCGATGACAAGAATCGCGGTTATGCGCTGGGCGCGTCCGATTACATCACCAAGCCGGTCGATCGCGAGCGGTTGATCGGCGTGCTGCAGAAGTATCGCTGCGAGCACTTGTCTTGCCCGATCCTGATCGTAGACGACGATCCGGCGATCCGCGAGGTGCTGCGCCGCATGTTGGAGCACGAAGGTTGGGCGGTGAACGAGGCCGAGAATGGCCGGATCGGGCTGGAGCGTATGGTCGAGCAGCGGCCCGATCTGATCCTGCTCGACCTGATGATGCCGGAGATGGACGGGTTCGAGTTCGTCGCCGCGCTGCGCCGCCGCGAGGACTGGCGCAGCATCCCGGTAGTGGTGGTGACGGCCAAGGACCTCACCGTGGAGGATCGGCTGCGGTTGAGCGGCTACGTCGAAAAGATCATACAGAAGGGCACCGGCTTGAACAGCCGCGACGAGCTGCTGCGCGAAGTGCACGAGCTGGTGCTGGCCTGTGTCCAGCATCGAGCGGTGCGAGGAAGCGAAACTGCTTTTAGGGTGTCCTCGTAAGTAAGATTGCTCGCCGTCCGCGTCCGCTTTGCGCGGCCCGCGTCCCCCCGAGCCACGATCCAAAATATCCCGCAAAGAGATTCTCCTCGGCCTGGCCCTGTCCGACGCTCCACAGGAGCGTCGGGCTGGTAGACCAAACTAACACGGTGGCGCCAGGCAGGCCGGCATCCTCGGTATGAGCCGATTGGCAGGTTGTGGTAACATGGGGACGTCAACCCAATCGGCCAACAAGGATACGGCATGAACTCGCTCACCGGTTACGTGCTCGTTGTCGACGATAACGAGATGAATCGCGATCTGCTGACGCGGCGGCTCGAACGCCAGGGTCACCGGATCGCGATTGCGCGCGATGGACTTGAGGCGCTGGCTTTGATGCGCTCGGAGCCGTTCGATTTGGTATTGCTCGACGTGATGATGCCGCAGCTGAACGGCTACGAGACCTTGGAGCAGATGCAGGCCGATAGCAACCTGCGCCGGATTCCGGTGATCATGATCTCGGCCGTCGATCAGATCGATAGCGTGGTGCGCTGTATCGAACTCGGCGCGGAAGATTATTTGCCCAAGCCGTTCAACCAGGTGCTGTTGAAGGCCCGCATCGGCGCGGTGTTGGAGAAGAAACGGCTGCGCGATCAGGAACGGGCTTACCTGCTCGAAATCGAAAAAGAGAAGCGGCGCGCGGACGATTTGCTGCACGTGCTCCTGCCCGATTCCGTGGTGGAGGAGCTGAAGGCGACGAACACCGTGAAGCCGCGGCGTCACGAGAATGTCGCCGTCCTGTTTTGCGACATTGTCGGCTTCACGGCCTATTGCGAGCGCCGCGAGCCGGAAGAAGTGATCGGGCACTTGCAGGAACTGGTCGAGGTTTTTGAAACGATCGCCGTGAAGCACGACCTGGAGAAGATCAAGACGATCGGCGATTCGTTTATGACCACGGCCGGTCTGCTCCAGCCATTGGAGAACCCGGCGCTGCACTGCGTGAAAGGTGGGCTGGAGATGGTGGCCGCTACGCCCGCGCTGCCGCCGGGCTGGCAAGTGCGGGTGGGGATCCACGTCGGGCCGGTGATCGCCGGTGTGATCGGACACCGGCAGTATTTGTTCGACGTGTGGGGCGATACGGTGAATACGGCCGCGCGCATCGAGAGCCTGGGGATTCCGAACGCCGTCAACGTCAGCCGCGATGTCTGGCGGCAAGTCGTGGAGCAGTGTTCCGGTGAGTCGTGCGGGTTGGTTCAACTCCGGGGCAAGCGCGAAGAAATAGAACTCTTTCGAGTGGACAAAGTCCTCTCGGCCTGAAGCATCAGAGACCTGAAGGGTTGGAAACCCGGTTTCTCACCCCCTACGGGGGCCTTCGGGAAACCGGGTTTCTCTTTTGGCGATATGATTAAAGAGGTCTGCAAGTCGAGCGAAGCGGAACTCACATGGCACGTCTGGGGCAAATCGCCGCTCAATTCGCGAGCAACATCGATCGCTACTTCGATGCCGCGCAGCGCCGGCTGGGCGGCCGGTTCGGCGTGCGCCCGATCCGGATCGTCGCCTATCGCGGCTATGGCACGCGCGAGGCGCTGTACCTCAAAGGGCGGGTACTGGAAGACAACGGCATCAGGCCCGCCAGCGAAAACGATACGCTGTGGGATAACCTGGTCAACATGATCAAGCGCTTCACCAGTCGCGAGGTTCCCGGCGCGCGCGTGCTGGCCCGCTTCGACGGCCTCGAGCGCGAAGTTACCGCCGATCGCGAAGGTTTCTTCGAGGTCTGGATTGAACCGCACCGCCCGCTGCCTGCGGATGTGTTGTGGCATCGGATCGGGTTGGAGTTGTTGGCCCCTCGGTTTGCCGGCGGCGCGCCGGTGCGCGCGACGGGCGAGGTGTACGTCCCGCCGCCCGGCGCCCAATACGGCGTCATCAGCGATATCGACGATACGGTGATACGCACCAGCGCTACGGATTGGCTGCGGATGATGCGGATCGTCTTTCTGGGTAACGCGCACACGCGCCTACCGTTCGAGGGCGTGGCCGCGTTTTATCGCGCGCTGCACGCGGGCGTATCGGGCGCAGCGCGGAATCCGCTGCTGTACGTTTCGAGCAGCGCCTGGAACCTCTACGATGTGCTGTGCGAGTTTTTCCAGTTGCACGCTATCCCGATCGGCCCGGTGTTATTCCTGCGCGATTGGGGCCTGACCGTGGATCGCCTGGTGTCGAGCGGCCACCGCTCGCACAAACTGAAGACGATCCGCAAGATGCTCGATCTGTACGCCGATTTATCCTTCATCCTCATTGGCGATAGCGGTCAGGAAGACCCTGAGATTTACTACGAACTAATCGGCTTGTATCCCAAGCGCATCCTGGCCGTGTATATCCGCAATGTGAGCCGGGGCTTGAAGCGACCGGAAGCGATCCGGGCACTGGCGGAAAAGGTGGTCGCGGCGGGCAGCACCTTGATCCTCGCCGATAACACCGTCCCCCTGGCCGAACACGCCGCCGCCCAGGGTTGGATTTCGCCCGCTGCGTTGCCGGAAATTCGGTTCGAGAAGAAAGCCGACGAAGCCGCGCCGACGCCGATCGAGCAGGTGCTGGGCGAAGCGAAGAAAGCCGAGGGGCCGACCGTTGTCGTCGAAGGTCCAACACCCGCTGTGACCGAGTCTGCCGTCGAGAGCGGCGCGATCGAGAAAGCGTTGGAGGTTGGCGATTCGAAGACCGAAAAGCCGCCGACGGTGATCGTCGAGGGCAAGGACGAAGCTCAGGTTGAAAAATGACGGCGCGGTAGTGACGACTCACTTGCTCCCGCAGCGTAGCGGAGCGGGGTCAGTCGTCGAGCGGAATCGTCAACCAGGCGAACGAACCGCGCGGCTCAACCCGTCACCGCCTGATCCGTAAGCGCCAATCCCCGATTGAGGATATCGAACGCTTCTCGCAGCTGTTCCTCGGTGATGATGAGCGGCGGGTTCGTGAAGAAGGTATTCCAGCGCACGAAGGTGTATAGCCCGTTCTCGCGGAAGAACGCGCCGAGTTTCTGCATCTCCGGGCTGGCGCCGTTGTAGGGCGCGAGTGGCTCTTTTGTTTGCCGATTCTTCACCAGCTCCACAATCCCGAACAACCCGATCGAGCGCACGTCCCCGACCGAAGGGTGCTTGGCTTTCAGGTCGTCGAGCAGGCGCGCCATCACCTGGCCCATCTCTCGCGCGCGCTCGATCAGGTTGTCTTCTTTGTAGACGTTGATCGTCGCGATCGCCGCCGCCAGGCAGACCGGATGCGAGTTGTAGGTCAGCCCGCCGTAAAACACGTTGTTCTCGAAGTGTGCGCCGATTTCTTCCCGCATGGCCACCGCGCCGAGCGGCGTGTACGACGAGGTGAGTCCCTTCGCCATCGTCAGGATATCGGGCGCGACGTTCCAATGATCGACGGCGAACCACGCGCCGGTACGTCCGAAGCCGCACATCACTTCGTCGCAGATCAACAAGATGTTGTACTTGTCGCACAGCGCGCGTAGGCCCTGGAGGTAACCCTCGGGCGGGACGAGGATGCCGTTGGTGCCGGTGACCGTCTCGATCAGAATCGCGGCGATATTCTGCGCGCCCTCATAAGTGATGACCTCCTCGATGTGGTTGAGGCAGTCGAGCGTGCAGCCGTCCGCGTTCTTGCAGAAGGCGCAGCGGTAGCGATAGGGATCGAACACCCGCACGACGCCGCCCATGCCCGGCTCCGACGCCCAGCGGCGCGGGTCGCCGGTAAGCATCATCGCGCCGTGCGTCCCGCCGTGATACGAGCGATAGCGCACGATGATCTTATGCTTGCCGGTGTAGGCGCGCGCGATCTTGATCGCGTTCTCGTTCGCTTCCGCGCCGCCTAGCGTGAAGAAGAACTTGTTGAGGTTGCCGGGCGTGATCTCGGCCAGCAGTTGCCCCAGCCGGGCGCGCGGCTCGGTCGCCATAAACGGATTGGCATACGGCAGCACGGCGGCCTGCTCGGCAATCGCCTTGACCACCCGCTCGTCGCCATGCCCGATGTTGACCGACATCAGCTGTGAGTTGAAGTCGATATAGCGCTTGCCGTTCGCATCCCAAAAGTAGATGCCCTGGGCGCGGGCGACCGGGATCGGGTTGACGCTCGCCTGCGCCGACCACTCGAACAGCGTGTGCTTCTTCGATAACGCGACGATTTCTTCAGCGGACAACGAGTCAGGCATAAGTAGTCCTTTGAGTCAAACGTGAAATGTAGGAGGCGACTCCCGTCGCCGACAGTTTCGAGTGACACGTGAAATGTAGGAGGCGACTCTCGTCGCCGATAGTTTCGAGTGACACGTGAAAT
The DNA here is from genome assembly GCA_035292585.1 of Anaerolineae bacterium. GTDB lineage: Bacteria > Chloroflexota > Anaerolineae > Fen-1058 > Fen-1058 > DASSFZ01. Next base: position 11,224 of record DATDPU010000097.1, read on the forward strand.
GTAGGAGGCGACTCCGTCGCCGACAGTTTCAAGTGATGCGTGAGGCGCCGCCGGACCATCCGCAATCAAATGATTGTGGCAGGCGCGTTGCGGCGCAGGTACGCGCCCCGGCCCGGCTCGCCCAACCAGCGTTCCCCGTCTACAAGTAAATCGCCGCGCACGAACACTTTCTCCGGCCAGCCGGTCACTTCCCAACCTTCGTACAGGTTGTAATCGGTGCGCTGGTGCGAGGTCTTAACGCCCATCGTCTTCTTCAGCGCCGGGTCCCAGATCACAATGTCGGCGTCCGAGCCGACGGCCAGCGTGCCTTTGCGCGGATACAACCCGAAGATTTTCGCCGGGTTGGTGGCCGTCAGTTCGACGAAACGATTGGGCGAAAGACGGCCCGTGTTGACGCCTTCGTTCCACAAGATCGGCAATCGATCCTGAAGGCCGGGCACGCCGTTGGGCAGCTTCGTGAAGTCGCCGCGCCCCAGCTCTTTGCCGGGGATTTTGACTTTCCGGCCTTCATACTCGATGTCTTTAGTCCCGTCGAAGAAGAAAGGGCAGTGGTCGGTGGAAACGACTTGCAACCCGCCATCTGCCAGCGCGCGCCACAGCGCTTTATTATCGTGCCGGGTGCGCAGCGGCGGCGAGCACACGTACTTCGCGCCGTCGGGTTTGGCGATGTCGTCTTCGGTGAAGAAAAGATATTGCGTGCAGGTCTCGCCCATCACCGGCAAGCCGCGCGCCCGCGCGTAGCGCAGCTGATCGAGCGAGGCTTCGCAAGTCATGTGCACCACGTACAACGGCGCGCCGGCGATCGCCGCCAGCGCGATGGCGCGCAGCGTCGCTTCGGCCTCGGCCCAGGCCGGTCGAGTGCGCGGGTGATAAAGCGGGTCGAGGTGTTTCTGCGCCACCGCCTGCTTGATCAGCACGTCGATTGCGTCGCCGTTCTCGCAGTGAACCATCACCAGCATCCCGGCTTCGGCTGCCTTCAGCAGCGTCTTGAACAGCGTCGTGTCATCGACCTGGAAGGTACCCTTGTAGGCCATGAGCAGCTTGAGCGTCGAGACGCCTTCGTCGACGAGCGTCGGGATTTCGGCCAGCGCCTCGGCGGTGAGATCGGTGATGGTGACGTGGAACCCGTAATCGATGACGGCCTTGCCCTGCGCGCGCTTGCGCCACTTTTCCAGCGCCTGGTGTAGCGACTCGCCCTTCGCCTGATTGGCGAAATCGATGTGCGCCGTAGTGCCGCCGAAGGCAGCCGCTTTGTGGCCGGTGTAAAAATCGTCGGACGAGACCGTGCCGGCGACGTACAGTTCGAGGTGGGTGTGCACGTCGATGCCGCCCGGCAGCAGATACTTGCCGGTCGCGTCGATGACGGTGGCGTTAGCCGGGTTGAGGTCGCGGCCCAACAGCGCGATCTTCTCGCCTGCGATCAGCACATCGGCTTGAATCGTGTCGCTGGCGGTGATGATGGTTCCGTTTTGGATGAGTGTGTTCATAGTTTTTCTAAACATCCCACTCCGGTTCGCCGGTTTCCTCGTCGTAGTCCGGGTATTGCGGTGGCGCCTTGCCCTGTTCATCGACGACACGGGGATAGTTGCCTTGTGGCGCGGAGGGATTGTGCTTACGCACCTGCACATCAAACTCGTGATTATCACCGTAGTCGAACAAATACAGAAACTTTTGGCGCGGTTTCAGATTCAGGCTGCCCAGCGTGACCTGGTGTGTGTGCTGGCGCGCGTCCGACCAGGGCGAGCCGATCTCGGTGTGCTGATCCCAGGCTTTGCCGCTCATAAAGAAGGAATATAGATGATCGTCGGACCAATTGTACGCGCGCTGGATCATCAAATGCAGGTCTTCTAACGTCTGATCTTCGGCGATCTCGATGTCGCGCCAAACTTTGGGCAGGGCGCGGTGGTTGACGCGCAGCACGTAAGTTGACAGCGGCCCCGCGCGGCCCTTCTGGGAAGCACGCGGCCGCCGTCCGTAATCCGGGTCGTACTCGCGCGGCAAGTCTGGCGGGCGATCGACGTCGTAGGTCTGGATCGCTGCCCCGAATAGTTCTTGCGCCAGCTGTTCGGACTGATCGGTTCCGACCGGAACCCAGCCGCCGGTGTACCCTTTCTCTTTCAGCACGGGTTCCCACAAGTCTCGTGTCCAGATCTCGGACAGCGGATCGGGCGGGACCGGATGGCGGTATTGGCCGGTCGCCAAGAGATGCGAGGTGGTCTCCCAGATCGCTGCACCCCAGGGCCGGCTGCGCAGATGCGCCAACGCGGCCTGCACGACGCTCTGGTTGCGTTCGGCAATTACCGGCTCGTCGCGATCCTTGCGGCGCTGAAACTCGACGCCATACCGTTTGGCTTCGCCATCGATCACGCGGAAGATCAGGTGATCGCCCGGTTTGGCCTTCAGCTGCTTGAACCACTTCCAGAACTCCGGCGAACCGGCGGTGCCCCAGCGGCTTTCTCCCAGGAAGTCCAGGGGCAGGTCGGTCAGGCTCTGGTCGGGCAGTTGCGCATGAACCGGGCGCCTGTCGCTCCGCTTTTGACTTTCGAAGAAAGTCGGCCAAAGCGCATCGCGCACTTCGTCTCCGAACTCGACCGCCTGCCCGGTCAAATCGCTATCGGCCAGCGTGATCCTGAGCGCCGAGCCGTTGATCACGCGCGGCATCCAGCCATAGCGCCCATCGCCGGTCGCCACGATCAACCGGCTTTGTGAGACGGCGTTGCGGATCGTGCTTTTGGGATTCTTCGTCTTGATCGGCGTGAGGGCATGCACTCGCCCCAGGATTTCATCGAATCGCAGCGGTTGGCGCGACTTCTGCACAACCTGATGAGTCAGTTCGGTGTAGTTAGGCTTGTCTTTTTGAGGCATGGCAATTTCACTCCGATGCTTCAGTTTCAGGCTGCCGCAGCGTGTGTGGCAACAACGCTTCACGGGTAGGGATTCCACTCTCGTCCCACTTGCGTAGGCGATAGTATTCCGGCAGCATGATATTCATGTCGGGTAGGACGCCCGCCGCTGAACCGGTGGGGCGCGGCTCGGTGACGAGTCGGGTCGGGAGCGCGTCGTCTTTGCGGCTGATGCCGAGCCGCACGTTGATCAGGCGCTTGAGGTTGAACAGCCGCGCGCCCATGTCGAGCACGTCGTCGGCGCTCCAGCTCCAGCCGAGCGCCTGGTTGACGAGTTCGGCGGTTTGAGCGGGCGTGAACGATCCTTTGGTGATGAACTTACACAGGCCGAGCGGGTTGTACGTGGTCATGTAGTTCTGGAACGAGACGGCGGTCTTCGCGCCAATACTCGAATCGAAGCGTTTGCGCTCGATCCACTCCTGCGCCTCGCCGGCTTCCCAGCCCGGCCATTCGAGGCCGACGCCGCGCCAGTACGAGATCGCTTCGAGGTGACACGCGCCCCGGCTGGCGGTGGCGTAGTTCGCCGCCATGCTGACGAACCCGCGCGGATCGTGATACGGCAACTCCAACCCTTTGACGTGGATGGCATACGTTTCACTACCCTGGCCGAGGCGACGCGCTGCCTCGCGCACGCCCTCGGCCAGCGTGTCGCCGATATCCTCGCGCCGGCCGATCTTGTGGATCATGGCGATGATGGCCTCGGCAGCGCCCCACTTCAACTCGATGCCGCCGGTGTCCGCCGGCGTGATGGCGCCCTTTTCGTAGGCTTCGAACGCGAAGGCAAGCACACCGGAGGTCGAGATCGTGTCGAGAGCATAGCGATTGCACAGATCGTTCATGGCGGCGATGGCGTTGAGATCGTCGCATTGCAAGTTGGAGCCAAAGCCGCACAGCGTCTCGTACTCCGGGCCTTCGCCCCACACACCGGCGTGCGGGCCTGCCTTGACCTCGACCGCCTTGCCGCACCCGATCGGGCAGGCGTGGCAGAAGGTGTGCTTGGTGAAGATCGTTTCGGCGATGGCTTTGCCCGAAGTCTTGACCGTACCTTCGAACCAGTTGCCGCCGCGCCAGTTCAGGATCGCGTTGTCGCCGAACTTATCGGTCGTGGGGTGGCCGCCCGCTGTGCCGACCAGGTGGAGCGCCTCGGCAGCAGGGTGTTCCATGATGTAATGGTTGCCGGCTTTCACCGTGGCATGAAAGCCTTTGGCGTCGGCATACTGCGGCCTGTCTTTGCCGCGCACCACGATCGCTTTGAGATGCTTGGACCCCATCAGCGCGCCCATGCCGCCGCGCGCCGCCAGCCGGGTGTGTGCCTGCCCGCCGGAGGCGACGCCCGCGATTTTCACCAAACGCTCCCCGGCCACGCCGATCAGTGCCGCGCGAGCTTTCTCGTCGGTCTCTTCGATGAGTCGAGCGTGAGCCTCGAACGTGTCCTGGCCCCATACGTGCGTTGCGTCGCGCCGCTCGATTGTGTTCGTCACGCCATTGATATACAAATAGGTGGGATGGGGAGCCTTGCCGGTAACCACGATGCCGTCGTAGCCGGCGAAACGCAGTTCGGCCCCAAAGTGTCCGCCGAGGTTGGCTTCGTTCCAGATGCCGGTCAGCGGCGAGCGGCCGCACCACGACGAGCGGCAACCGGTCGGCGCAAAGGTGCCGGATAGCAAACCGTTGAAAACGTACAGTGTCGCGCGCGCATCGAGTGGATCGAGTGATGGGTCCATCTCTTCATAGTACAACTTGGCGGCATAGCCGCTGCCGAGCAGGTATGTCTTCACGTCCTCGTCCGCGATCGTTTCGATCGTATAACGGCCGGTGCTTAAATCGAAGCGGATGTATTTACCCGTATAAGCATAAGGCATGACGGCTGCTCCTGTCTGAGCGCGAAGAGGTGGCGTCAATTATAGTCATTCTGCGTGCGCGGAGCAATCGAACGTGGGAGTGTCGGAGGGTTTGTTCTGAAGGGCTGTTATAATGGCAGGGTGCGCCTCCCGCCGTAGAGAAACGGATCGATCCACGAATAACACAAATTTACACGAATACTGCTTTATTCGTGTTGACGGGAGCACTCCCCCAAAAGATGGGGACTTCGTGCACCGCACACCTGCACTTGCGCTGCCCCCGACGCCTGCGGCTGGGGGCAAGCGCGCAAGCGCGGTGCAAGTGTGTGTTCGTGTAAATTCGTGGATAAAGGAATCTTCCAACCGCTATATGCGAATCGTCATGCTTGGCCCGTTTGGGCTGAAACCGAAAAAGACGATGGCCGTGCGTGCGCTTCCCATCGCCAAAGCGCTCGCGGGTCGCGGCCATTCGGTGACACTGTTGCTGCCACCCTGGTCCTGCCCCGAAGACAGCGGCCGCGTTTACGAAGAGGACGGTGTTCGGGTCGAAAACATCGTCCTGCCGACGCGCCTGCCGCTGCTGTTTCACTACCTCACGACGCGCCGGTTGGTCAAACGCGCGCTGGCGCTGGAGCCAGACGTGGTACATTGCTTCAAACCGAAAGCTTACGCCGGATTGTCTGCCTGGTGGCTCTGGCAGTTGAGGCGGTTCGGCCTCACCCGCGCCCGGCTCGTTGTGGACACCGACGATTGGGAGGGCGCGGGCGGCTGGAACGATCGCGAGCGCTACTCTTGGGCGCAGCGGCGGATGTTTGCCTGGCAGGAACAATGGGGATTGCGCCACTGCGATGCGTTGACGGTTGCCAGCCGGGCGTTGGAGTCGATCGTCTGGTCGATGGGGGTAGCGTCGTCAAAGGTGTTTTACGTGCCGAATGGGGTAGAAGTTGGAAGTTGGAAGCTGGAAGTTGGAGACGACACATTCAATCTCCAATCTCCACGCCCGCTTCGCGGCCAGTCTAACCTCGAACCTCCAACATCCAATTTCCGGGCGCCCACTATTCTGCTCTACACCCGCTTCTTCGAATTCAACATCGAGCGCGTGTTGAGCGTGTTCGGGTGTGTGTTGCAGTCCGTTCCCGAAGCGCGATTGCTGGTCGTCGGCCAGGGGCTGTTTGGTGAAGAGCAAACATTGCTGGCGCAAGCGCAGGCGTCGGGGTGGGGCGATCGGGTTGAGTACGCAGGTTGGATCGATCCGGCGCAGTTGCCCGCTGCGTTCGCCCGCGCCGATACCGCGATCTACCCGTTCGATGATACGTTGCTCAATCGCACCAAGTGCCCGGTCAAGTTAACCGAGCTGTTGGCGGCGGGCGTGCCGGTCGTGGCCGATGCGGTTGGGCAGATGGGGGAATACATCCGGCACAACGCAACGGGACTCCTGATACCGAGCGGCGATGTGGCCGCGATGGCTACGGCGCTTGTCTCACTGCTCAACGATCAAAAACGCGCGCGCGAGCTGGGCGAGGCGGCGGCGCGCGATATCCGCGCGAGGTTTGGATGGAATCGGTTAGCGAAAGAAGTCGAACAAGCCTACGGAGCAGGGTAATCGACAGTTGGTTCGGGCGTTGGGCGCCGATCGGCGTCTGGCTGGCCTTCATCTATTTTCTGTCGGCGCAACCGGAGTTCCCCGACATCGGCGCTACGCGCCAGGGTGAAGACCTCATCGGGCTTATCGTGCATCTGGCGCTCTACGCCATACTGGCAGGCCTGTTGTGCCGGGCGCTAGCGTCGAATCGGCGGCTGGCGCTCGATCGAGTCGCATTCGTGCTGCTGTGCTCGGCGCTGTATGCCCTGAGCGACGAATGGCACCAGAGCTTCGTGCCCAGTCGGGAGAGCAGCCTAGCCGATTGGCTTACCGATCTAATCGGGGCGGCCGTGGGCTGCCTGGCCTATCTGCGGCTGAGAAGAAGCGCCGGGCGGACGCGCCAGGGGTGAGCGATGAGAGTTCTTCAGAGCGAACTTCGATTACGCGCGTCTGCCGCAAATTCCATCACTTTCAAGCGGCCATCAGCTGCCAGGAGTTGACCGGGGAACGACGTACTGATCAGGGTTGAACACTCCGAACTTGACGCCGGTCGCCCCGCCGAGCACGAACTGGATGTCGGCGCCCGAGTCCTCTCCCGGCGGCCCGGACGTCACCCCTTCCGGCAAGCGCTGAACAGAACGCAATAGCCCTCTCCTGCGACAATCTGTCTGATGTCCAGGTCCACGTTGAGCACGTAGTTGCCGTTGACGTCGGTGATGGTTGAGCTCACACGGCGGTTGCCGGCGTCGTAAGCCGAAACGGTGATGCCCGGCTCACCCGGTTCGCGGGGGTCGCAAGCGCCGTTGGCATTCAGGTCGCGGAAGACGAAGCCGGAGATGGTGGCCGCCGACTTGGCCGGCGCGGCCCTAGTACTCCGACAGTTTGAAGTTGCGTAGTTCCCGCCGCAGTTGAACTGCGGCGGACGGCAGTGCAACTGCCGTCCGAACCCCGCATAATAGACCTTATCGGAAATAGGGTATCATTGGGTTTATGATAACCTACGCCACTTTACACAAGAGTCCGCGCAAATTTCTAAGCATGACCAGTTTGACCGTGGCTGAGTTCAACGCACTG
>DATDPU010000098.1:0-27309 GCA_035292585.1 Anaerolineae bacterium
CGATCTGCCCGGCGTCGTGCGACAGGCGGACATTCTGATCGTCGCCATCGGCAAGGCCCATTTCGTCACCGGCGACATGATCAAGCCCGGCGCGGCGGTAATCGACGTGGGCATCAACAGTATCCCCGATCCGACGAAGAAGAGCGGCCAGCGGCTGGTCGGCGACGTGGACTTCGAATCGGCGAAAGAGGTGGCGGGGTGCATCACGCCGGTTCCGGGCGGCGTCGGCCCGATGACGATCGCGATGCTGATGCGGAATACGCTGGAAGGCGCGAAGCACGCGGCAGAGTGATCAACGGACCGGGAAACGGATAAAAGCGGATGCTCAGGGAGTATCCGCTTTTCTTTTTCGGGCCTGGCGCGTATGGCGGTTCGAAACCTCGGAGGTCTTGATGGTTTGATATTCGTTCTCACACGGCGGGCCGTCGCTGACGTGCAAGATGCGATCGTGTAAGTCCATTACGACCGAAGTCACCGTCCGGTAACGATCGTGCGGCGGCGCGGCGGGGTGCGGATGCCGGCACACCGAGTCGGGGTGGCCCGCGTGGTCGCGCAGGTAGCCTTGCAGGTCTTCGATCGCCAGCGGGCGCTTAACCTGCAACAGCTCGCGAAAACGATCCAGGCGATGAAAGGTTGTGCGCGGCGTCGAGGCCGCATACGGCTCGACGACGCCGAGCGCATCGGGGTCGAGAAAGTGATTGGTGTGGACCAGACAGCCGCGCTCGCAGTCGAGTAAGCGAACGGCGTCGGGCGCGGCTTCGACATCGACCACGCGCTCGGGCGTTTGCGCGATGAGGAAGTTCGTCGAGCAGGCGCGGCGCGCGCCGGTCACGACCTGCACCGCCGCGTCAAAGTTTCGCGCGCGCAGAATCTCGTAGCAGCGCACATGAAACGGCTTGCTCAGACGCGACCAATCGTCGCCGGTCGTGTTCAGCCCGTTGATCGCCAACCCCAGCCCCGCCGAGTTCAACCCGATCTTCCCGCCGACGATGCCGGCCTCGGTGAAACTCCACGTCTCCAGCCCGCCCGGTTCAAGCGTGTGCAGCACCGCGCCCTGCACCTGCGGAATCCAATCCCAGTTCTGCCCCAACAGCAAATGACCGTTGGCTGAAGCTTCGGGCAACACCGCAAACGCCGTACAGCCATCGCCCAGCGCGTTCAGGGTGAACTGGTAGTAGAGAATCTCGTATCGGACGTTAAGCGCGGCCAGCTGATCGAAGTCGAACCCGGAACCGTCCGCCACGCCGCGCAGCGCATCGAAGTAGTCACGGTTGTCATCCGCGATCGCCTGCGCGTACTGCCGGGCGCGGGCCAGCGCTTCGGCGCGCGGCAATTTCCCTTCGCGCTCGAAGCGCTCGAAGTACAAATCTATATTGTGCGCGATGCGCTCTTTGAGCTGCGCGCCCTGCTGCGCGCCCTGCTCGTAAGGCGTCCCGCTGAGATGGAGGACTGGCAGGGTCATGTTCCGAACCCAGAGGTTACTTGCGTACCTGCTACCTGTCTGCCTGCTACTGGTATATGGGTAAACAGGTAATAGGTAGACAAGTGAGCAGGCTTACACACCATGCGGCTCTACTCCTCTTTCAGCACCTTGACGAACGTGATCCACGCCGGCTGCTTGACGTAGCCCAGCGCTTCGTTGATCGATAGCATCGGCCGGTTGTTGGACTCGTTCCAGGTCTTGATCAGTTTGCGCCCATGCGTCCGGGCATAGTCGATGCCGCGCAGCTTCATCGCCAGCGCGATGCCTTTGCGCCGATACGCACGCTTCACGCCGGTCAGGCCGGTGTACAGATCAGCGTTACCCTGGCTGGCCCACAACGCGCTCGAGCCGACGTACGCGCCATTGTGGACGGCGATGAAGAATGCATCGGGCAACAGGTTCGGGTTGCCCAGGGTGCGCTCGATAAAGTGATCGTAATCGACGGCGGTGTGCGCGTCGGGCGCGGGCACATCCGGCTCGACCTCCATGAACATTTCGTACAGCTTGCGATTCCGATCGGGATCGGCGGCCAGCTCGGCCAGCGTCTTGAGCGCGATGCCTTGCGCGCAGACGCGCTCCTCGACGCCCGCATAAGGAGTGAAGTCGAAGGCGGCGACATCCAGGCGCGACTCCCACGCGCGCATATCCTCGCGGAAGTCTCGATGCTCCAAGAAGTGGCGGCTGTCCGTCATGTCCTCGCGCGCCTCGCTGCGCAGGAGCAGCGGATCGAACGCCTGTAGCGCAGCGAGCAACTGAGTATACAGCGCGCGGCCGACGCCCTGGCGGCGCTGCGCCGGATGCACCACGGCATGCACGTAGAACTTGCGCGGGTGATACATGAACGGCGGCTGCGAATACTCGCCCAAGCCAATCACGCGATCTGCGCGCAGCGCCACCCAGCGTTGAAACTTACACCTGGGGTCCTGGTGTTCGTCCCAATAACGCCGCTCCGCTATCGAGCGCGAATACTCCGGGAACGCCGCGTTACTAACTTCGGTAATCGCGGCATAGTCATCGGGTGAAAAGGGGCGGATGACAAGGTTCATGGTATGTCTCCTTTACCATAGGACTGGCGCTCAGGTGACACTTGAACACTTGAGCACTTCAGCCCATCACGCTACCGGCCACACGTCGGAAACCTGCTTGGGAAACAAAACTTCCAGTAACGCGCGCGGTTCCTCTCCATCGACCCAGCAGTCGGCGAAGGCGTACCGCAACATGGTTGCTCCTGATGCGTGAAACGTGATTACGTGATCACGTTCGCGTCACCGGTTTATCAAACGAGATGATGCGTTGATGAGGCCGGAAACCGATGCTCTCGTACAGCCGGAGCGCGCCCGACAGATTCTCGGTATCGACGCCCAGCATGGCGTAGTCCAACCCTTCGGCCTTGAACGCGCGCATCGACTGGCACAGCAGCGCCGTGGCGACGCCGCGCTTGCGCCAGGGACGGCGCACGGCCAGCTCGGCGATCACGCCCTCGTTGATGCCGCGCCGCGCATTATCCTCCGGGCTGACGGTATTGTAGCTCAAGCCCGCCACCTGCTCGCCGTCCATCACCACGAAAGTGAGCTCGGGCCGGAACGACGAGCGCTTGAGGAAGAACATCTCCCAATCCGCCGCGGTGACCAGTTCAAAACTCCAGTGGTCGCGGAAGGCTTCGTTCAAGGCGTCCAACATCGCCCGGCTCAGCTCCAGGCTGAACGTTCGCAGCGTCAGGCCCTCCGGCAGCGGCTTGTCGGGAATCGGTTGATGCAGGTCGCGGCGCATCCGGTAAAAGTAGCGTCCGGGCCGGAAACCAAGCTGCTCCAGCCGGGCGATGTTATCCGGCTGAGAATCGAGGCAGCTGGTGCGCAGCAGGCGCGGCAATTCGGCCGGCAGCGTTTGCAGGCGCTGGCGGCTGCGCGCTTCCATCCAGTTCAAGGCATACTCTTCCAGGCCGCGCCCCCGGTGAGCCGGGTGAACCTCGCTCCACATAAAGGCGCGGCATTCGTCTTCGGGCTGAGGATTGATGAAGATGCGCGCCATTGCCGCCACCTGCCCATCGGGTATGACGGCCAACCGCGCATCGGTTGCCGGGTTACTCCACGGATCGTCAAAGCGCGTCTGCATATCTTCCAGCGAATCCGCCCAGTCTTTGTCATCGGCTTTATCGGCGGCGAGCATCATCTGGTGGAGCGCGGGCAAGTCTTCGCGGCGCGGCGGCCGCCAGGTGTAGCCGAGCAGATCGGGCACAAGCAGCGAATGAGCAGTTTCCACTTGACCTGTCACCATTTCGTTCGTCATGTCAATACTCCTGTCACGCTAGTGCTGAGTGATCGCGTTATCACTTCTCACGTTTTCCGGGTCGCAATTCTTTCTCGTAAATGCTGGTCTCCAGATCGGCGCGCATGCCCGCTTTGAGGTACAGTCGCTCCGCGCCGGTCAGGCTGGTCGCATCGACTCCCAGGCTGACCCTGAGCTTGCCGCGCCGGTAGAACTCGCCGAAGGCGTGCTGCAACAGGGCGAGCGCGATGCCGCGCCGCCGCCACGGACGGCGCACGCCCAGGTCCCGCACGTGGCCGTGGTTGGGCTTGCCCGGTCGCTCCCAGCGGCAAATCGCCACACCTGCGATCTGGTCGCCGTCCACTGCCAGGAACCACAAGGTTGGATCGAAGTTCGGTTCCTGGTCGATCTTGTAATGGCGCCAGATTTCGTAGCTCAACGCCGGATGTTCCCACTCGTCGGCCATCGCGTCCTCCACCGCTTCGTACACGGCGCGGTCTTCTTCGCCCCGCCGGAAGGCGCGCAGCGTGATACCGTCGGGCAGGCGCGCCGCGGGCGGCGGCGCGTCCATCTCGATTAGCATACGCAGCCAGCGCCGTACCTCGACGTAGCCGTTGTGCCGGAGAAGTTCGCGCGCAGCGGCGCTCGACGCGTAGACGCTGGTCTGGAGACCGAGCCACACGTCTGGCGCCGCTATGGCGATGGTGTGTTGCGCCCGTTCCTCGACGCGGCGCAGCAGGTACGCGCCGATCCCACGTCCGCGAAAGTCGGGATGCACCCAGCCCGATACCTCGAAGGGCTGGGGCGGATCGGCCAGACCGAAGTCGGCGTACCCGGCGAGGCGACCGTCGCGCGTCGTCACGAGCCAGGCGTCGGCGTTTGGATCGAAGCTGGGGACCGTCCACACGCGGCCTAACCATGACGCCGTGATGTGGCTGTCTTCGCCGATATCGGCTTGCGCGCAGGCATTGATCAACGCGGCGACGGCATCCAGATCGGCCAGTTCCGGCCGACGAACGATGAAGTGATCGTGAAAAGCCTCAGCCATTATCATCTTCCTAAGCGGTAATACACTTATGATACGTGATCACGCTTCACGCATCATGTAATCGATTGCGTGCTCAGCTCGATGCCAGGCCGCAGTTCTTTCTCATAGGTGTTGTACAACCGCTCGACGCGCATCCCGGCCCGCTCGTACAACCGGGTCGCGCCGGTCAGGCTGCTGGCGTCGACGCCCAACCCGACCTTGCGCTGGCTGCGCCGATAGAATTCGCCAAAGGAATGGAGCAGCAACGCCAGCCCCAACCCCTGGCGCCGCCACGGGCGCAGCACGCCCAGTGTCCCTACCCAGCTCAGCTGTGGATCCTCCTGGCTCCGGAGCCAACACAGCGACACGCCGGCGATTTGGTCGCCATCCATCGCCAGGAACCATAACGTCGGATCGAAGGTGCCGTCGTTTTGTATGAAGTGCAGCCAGTGTTGGAGATCATCTTCGAACGGCCGCTCGACATGGCCCCAGTGATCGCGGAAAGCGTCGCGCACAGCCTGAACGGTGGCGCGCTCATCTTGACCCACGACGAGCGTGCGCAGCGCAATCCCTTCCGGCCAGGCAGGCGCGGGCGGCGGCGCTTCGAGATCGATCGCCATGAGGTAGCTGTGGCGGATCAGTTCGAACCCGGCCTGGCGCAAGAGCGGGTCGGCTCCCGCATCGACACTGATAGCGCGGCTGAACATCGTCACCCGCGCGCCTTCAGGCGCTTTGGGGATCGCTTGCCGCGCCCGTTCCTCGGCCCAGCCCAGCATGGCGGAACCGATGCCCCGGCCCTGGTAGTCGGGATGCACGCGTCCCCAAACGTTGATGCGGACATGGGGATCGGCCACGTCCCACACCTCGGTGCAGCCGACGATCTGGCCGTCGAGGGTCGTCACAACCTGAACGTCGGTTTCCAGGTTCAAGCCCGGAACCTGCCACTCGTTGCGATACCCTTCGGCCGTGAACTGATCAATGCCTAGCAGGCTTCGCGCATAGGCGTTGAACATCGCCACCGCCGCTTCGACGTCGTCGAGCGTTGCGGGTCGGGCGCTGAAGCGGCCATCGAGTATTTGAGCGGGTGCTTCAAGCAAGTTGGTTGCCATGATCGTCTCCCAATACTACTGTGTCACTTTGGTCAATTCGCCTGTCACTCTGAGCCGCCGTAGGCGGCGAAGGGTCTCGGTTGGGCAGGATGGCGAGATCACGTCAGCGGCTTGCGATATACTGCGGCAGACTGCACCGGCTGGAAGCCGACACTTTCGTAGAGGCGCAGCGCGCCGCTGAGGTTCTCGGTATCTACGCCCAGCGCGGCGCTGGTCATGCCGTACTCATCGCGCAGCAGGCGCATACTGTTCACCAGCAAGGCGCGGCCCAAACCGCGCTTGCGCCAGGGCCGGCGCACCGCCAAGTCTTCGACCCAGAATTCCTTGCGCTGGAAATGCTCGTTTTCGGCCTGGCTGCTCATGTTGATCGATAGGCCCGCCACCTGGTCGCCGTCCCAGGCCACCTGCCACAAGCCCAGATCGTGCTGCGGGCTATCGCGCCAGCCGGTGTAATCTTCTTCCGTCACCGGGCCAGCGCCCCAGTGATCGCGAAAAGCCTCGACCATGCCGTCCCAGATCGCGCGCAGGTGCTCCGGCTGAACCGGTCGCAGTTCGAGGCCGGGCGGCACAGGCGCATCGGGTAGTTCATCCAGCGTTGGGCGTCGCATCAGGTAATGCCGCCGCGCCACGCGGTAACCTTCGCGCTCGAGCATGGCGGCCTTGCCGACTACAGCACCGAAACACCAACACCACACGCGCAAGTAGCGCGGTCGATCGATCGGGTGACCGGCAGCGATCTCGCGCGCACGCCCCTCGCTCCATTTCAACAGCGCCCGACCCAGACCCTGGCGCCGCCAAGCGGGGCGCACGCAGCCGCGCTGGAAGTATTGGCGCGTGCCCTCATCCTCATCGCGCCACAAGACGAAGGCAAAGCCGGCCAACTCATCGTCGATCTCGACTAAGAGCATGTCTTGACTCAGATCGCAGTTGCTCAGATGCGCGTAGTTGTGCGCGAGCTCCTCGGCGGTAGTGAGCTCTTCGATCTGATCCGCCAGGTTGCAGGCGATGATCAGATCGGCCATCTTCGGAAAATCCGACTCACCCTGAAAGCGCCGAACGGTCAAGCCCGGAATGGCCGGCGCATCGGGCAGATGAAGCGTCTCAATCAAAGGGTTGATCATGTTCTTAGCTCCTGTTCCAGGCGTAAGGCGTATAGCGAATTGCACGGCGCTCTCTGCCTTACACGATTAGCAATACGCGCTGTGCTGTCAGCCATTCCGATGCAGCTTGCCGGTCCGTTTGGCGTAGCGTTCGGACCAGTGGAAGATGCGCAGCCCGGCCGGAATAGCGACCAGGCCCATGAGCAGCAGCGGCCACACGTACCCCAGCAGATCGGCCGTGGGCGCGCCATTCAGCAGCGCTTCGCGCGCGCCATCCAGTACATACGTCGCCGGCGATAGAGTGGAGAAGAACTGCAACCACCCCGGCAGCACGCTCACCGGGTAGTACACGCCGGACACCAGCAACAGCATGGCGATGATCAGGTGCGTCATTTGGGCGCCGCGTTCGGGAAAGAGCAGCGGCAAGATCGAGCCGACGATGCTGATACCGATGAACGACAGGCTCCCCGCGACGAGCAGCAGCAAGAAACCCCACATATTGGCGTTGGCAAAGCTGATGTCGAAGAACAGGATCGTCGCCAGCAGCACCACGCCGGTGTGCGCCAGGCTGTACACGATCGCAAACGCCGTCTGCCCCAGCATGTGCATCAGGCGCGTGATCGGCGCCATCAACGTGTACTCGATCGTGCCTTCCCAACGCTCCAGCCCGACGACGTCGGTGACCCAGTAGAAGATCACGGCGAGATAGCGCCAGACGATCGTGCCGATCGCCAGATACAGCACGAAATACTTGCTGTCGATCCCCGATCCGCCGAGCTGCTCCGTCCCCAGACCGATGTAGCTGACAGCCAGGCTATTGGCGATGGTGTACACCAGCCAGACCAGCTCCCAGGCCCAGTAGCGTTTGACCATGTTGAAGTTGCGTTCGATAAAGGCGTAACTGGCCTTGAACTCGTGCGCAAGTGTAGCCATGTATTTACCTCCCGTGTTCAAGCGGTGGCGTGATACGTGATACGTAATACGTAATACGTATTACGCTTCACATTTCACGATCCGCTCCCACTCTTCGCGCAGAATACCCATGTAGATCACATCCCAACGCCGGCCGTCGCGCTCCAGAAACTGCCGG
Source organism: Anaerolineae bacterium (assembly GCA_035292585.1). Lineage (GTDB taxonomy): Bacteria > Chloroflexota > Anaerolineae > Fen-1058 > Fen-1058 > DASSFZ01. The sequence continues at coordinate 8,075 of DATDPU010000098.1, forward strand.
ACCCGGCCCTCGACGACGAAGCCGGACTTCTCATACGACCGGACGGCGCGCGGGTTATACTCGAACACGTTGAGCGCGACGCGGTGCAGGTTCAACTCGGTGAACGCGTAGCGCAGTATGACGCGCATCGCATCTGTGCCGTAGCCCTTGCCCCAGTTTTCGCGCTCGCCGATATCGATGCCAACCCAACCTTCGCCGTGTGACCAGTGGTCGATGTCGATATCGATCGAGCCAAGCAACCGATCGTCGGCCAAGGCCCGGATGTGGAAGAAGAAGAGCGTGTCCTTCAAATCTTCGTTCAGGCGTTCCTTGAACGTTTTGGCCAATCGGGGTTGGGCCGGCCGGATGTCCATCAACCGCACGTATTCGCTATCCTGCAACCAGCGCGCCACCGATTCGGCATCCGCCTCCGGGTTCGGCGCGGCCAGCCGCACAAGCTCCCCGGTGAATAATCGGCCTTTCATCATCACACTCCTCGCAGTGCCTCAGTGCTAACTGATCACCGGTCAGTGATCAGTGATCAGTGATCAGTGATTACTGATCAGTGATCAGTAATTGGTAATTGCGCGCCACTCGTTACGTAAGATGCCCATATACACATCGTCGTACCACTCCCCGTCCCAGCGCGAGATGTGGCGGGCGCGTCCTTCGAGCGTGAAACCGGCCTTCGCGTACGAACGCAGGGCGCGCGCATTGCTCGCCAGCACGCTGAGCGAGACGCGGTGCAGGTTGAGCTCGGTGAAGGCGTAACGCAAGATCACGCGCATCGCATCGGTGCCGTAACCCCGTCCCCAGTAGTCGCGCTCGCCGATGGCGATGCCGACCCACGCATCCGCGTGAATCCAGCTTGGAATCCATAGCCCGACATCGCCAATGAGTCGATCGTCGCCGAGGGTATGGATGGCGAAGTAGTTCTCGTCGGGCGAGGTTTTCGCCAGGTCTTCTTTGACGCGCGCAGCCAGGCGCGGCCGGGACGGATCGGAAGTGATCAGCCGCCAGTATTCCGAGTCGCGCGACCAGCGCGCGACAACCTCGGCATCGCGCTCCGGGTTGAAAGCGGCCAGGCGTACCCGTTCACCGATGAAAAGTTGTGCGTTCATTGCAATTGCCTCTACGGAACGTGAAGCGTGATCACGCCACTACATTTCACGCTTCACGTTTCATGTTTCACGCCTCACAGGCCGCACTCTGCCACGCTTCGCGGCGCAACCCCATGTACACCCCGGCCTTCGGCCGCCCGGTGCGAGTTGCCTCTTGCAGCATCCGGCCTTCGATGACGAACCCGGCCTCCTCGTAAGATCGAATGGCGCGGGCGTCGTAATCGAACACGCCGAGCCAGAGCCGGTTCAGCCCCAGTTCAACGAAGGCGTAGCACAGGAGCGCGCGGATGGCGTCGCTGCCGTGGCCGGCCTCCCAGTGCTCGCGCGCACCCAGACCGATACCCAGCCAGGCCGCGCCGGCCGGCCGTTGAATGCCGAACAGGCTCGCCTGCCCGATCGGGTGCTCGCCGTTCAGCAGATAGACCAGGAAGTAGAGGTCTTCGCGCGCTTCACGCGCCAGGCCCCTCAACGATTGCGCGGCCGTCTGCGCGCCGTCCAGCAAGCGCCACGCTGCCGAATGCGCCGTCCAGTGTTGCATCACCGCGATATCATTTGACGAAGTCAGCGTCGCCAAGCGCACATGTTCTCCATACAGTAACGGTCTCATCGTCACATCTCCCGTCGGTGTGACAGGCGGCGAGCGGCGTCACGGGTCACTCTCGCTCCGTGTCACTCGCCATTCATCCCGCAACAGTCCCCACATCAAGGCAGCCCAACGCCGTTCCTCACGCTGGGCTGCCTCCCGGCGGCGCACCTCGATGACGAAACCGGCGCGCTCCAACAGGCGCAACGCGGCGATGTTGTACTCGAAGGTCAGCGCGCCGACGCGGTGCAAGTTCAGTTCGTCGAAGGCGTAGCGCAGAATCATGCGCAGCGCTTCGCGCCCGTAACCCCGGCCGCGATCCGGCGCCTGGCCGATCCCCAACCGCGCCAGCGACGTGCGATGGTTCCACTCGATGCGGTAGAGCGAGACGAAGCCCAGCAGCCGATCGTCGGCGCGCTCACGCAGCGCGAAGTGAAACTGGTTCTTCCACTTCTCGGCGTCCTTCTCCAGCTCTTCCAGCTGCTTCTTCGCCTGATTCGGCGCGAGCGGGCGGGCCGGATCGGGATTGAGCAGGCGCAGATACTCCGGGTCAGTCGTCCACTTCGACCAGACTTCCGCGTCCTTTTCAGGATCGAGCGCGGCTAGTCGAATCCGTTCACCTTCGAATAGTTGCACGTTCACTTCGCATCCTCCTCGGTCACCAGCTGCTTGCCCGTCAGCTCCAGGAACACATCCTCCAGCGTCGGCGTGTGCCCGTTGCCGGGGAGCAAGGTCTTCAAGCCGGCCGGCGTATCGAGCGCGACGATTTTGCCGCCTTCGAGGATGGCGATGCGGTCGCACAGCGCGTCGGCCTCGTACATGTCGTGTGTCGTCAGCAGGATCGTGGTGCCGTATCCATCGCGCATCTCGCGCACGAAGGTCTGCACTTCGCGCTTGGAGCGCGGGTCCAGACCGGTCGTCGGCTCGTCGAGCAGCAGCAGGCTGGGCTGGCTGAGGAAAGCGCGCGCGATGGCGACTTTCTGCTGCATGCCCCGGCTCATTTCTTCCATCGGCCGATAGATCGCCTGCTCTTCCAGCCCCAGCCGCAGCAAGATTTCGCGCGTGCGCTGCCGGGCCACGCCGGCCGATACGTTGTACAGCCGGGCGCCATACAGCAGGTTCTCTAGCGGCGAGAGCTTCTTGAAGAAGCTGGCTTCCACCGAGACGCGGTTGATCAACGTCTGCACCAGGCGCGGTTCCTGCACCACGTCGTGCCCGAACACGCTGACGTGCCCGCCGTCGGGGATGAGCAGCGTCGCGATCAGCCGGATCAGCGTGGACTTGCCGCTTCCGTTCGGGCCGAGGACGCCGAAGATTTCGCCGCGCTTGACGTCGAACGAGACGCGATCCACGGCAACCTTCGCGCCTTGCGGCATATGACCGTTGGCGTTTGCTTTAGAGCCGAACCAACGCTTCGCCTTGCCGCCGAAGGTCTTCAGCGCGCCATCGAGCTGTATCGCAATCGAGTCTGACATGGTTACTGCTCCTGGATTGATTGAACTAAACGGATCGAGCAAGCCGGTTTCGGGCAATTCAGACAAAAAGGCCGTGGGCAGGTTGCTCACGGCCTTCGCGTACAGCGCGTAGAAACAAAAAGACCGTGAGCACAACGACTGCGCCCACGGCCGAGGAAGTTCTAGAGGCTAATCCCTACGGGAAGCAGGCGCAATACGACAAGGCAACGCCACCGCTCGCAGCGCTGACCGCGCGAGGCCGTGCGTCATTGCAGGTAAACACGTTGCTCATCGAATGCGCCTCTCCTTTCTTAGGATGGGCAGACTTTACCATACGCCCTGGATAAAGTCAAGCGGTTAATGAACCAAATTTGGTTTGAATTTTTTACGTCGAGGATCACGTATACAGCTTGCGCAGCATCGGACGCCACACTGGGTCGGATAGCAGATCGGTGCTGTCGCTGAACTGATCGACGCCGCCGATCAGCCGTCGCTCGGCCAGGCGCTTCACCACGAGATCGGAGATGCGGGCGACAATCGCCGCCGCGAAGCGATCGGCATGGATCACCTGAAAAGGCCGGTTGAAGAAAGGCGAGACATTCGCCGAAAGAGCCTCGGTGATGTTCAGCGTATTATGCAGCGCTGCCACAATTCCATACGCGGCGCACAGATGTCGCTCGCGGTCTGGCCACGTCTCGGCCCGCAGCGCGCGACGCAGCATGGGCGAGAGATCAGCGGCACACGCCAGCCGGGTGAAGGCCGTGCCGAACCATTTGGGATACGGCGCGTACCGCCGTTCCATGAGGAAACACAATCGCATCAGGTCACGCACGAGACGCGAGCCGATCAGGGCCGAGCCGATCTCGTCTCCGGCCAGACCCGCCCGGCCCATCAAATGTTCCTCCTGCCCGATGCGCGCCCAGCCCGCCGCCAACAAATACAACCAGACATCGCGTGGATAGTAGGCCAGACGATCGCGTACAGCCTGCAATCCGACGCCGTCGTGATACACCGCTCCGGCGGTGATCGTTCCAAGTTTTTGCTCCGGGAAGGTCAGCCAATCGGCAAGCTCGATGTCGCCCTGGATGTCGAAGGCGAGATACTCCCGAAAGAAAGCTGGCGCCGTGAGCAGCTCTACACGGTGATTGATCGGCCCGGTGTCGTTCGGTTGCAGCTGCTGCGTCCCGTTATCCGCTGGATCGGGCGGCGTGAAATTCGTGGGATACTCGTGGAACGTGCGGGGCAATCTCAGGCTCAACGTAGCGTGGATCGGGTCTCGATAACGCTCGAAGTCGCGCTCATCCAAAAACAGCAGCAGACGCGGGCCCCAATGATGATCGGTCGACAGTGCGGTGTCGAAGCCCAGCACCTCAGAGCCACTGCCGATCAGCGCCGCGCTGTGCGGCAGACCAGGGAATTCCGCGTCGAGGATGGGCCGCACCGCCTCGCGGTAGAACAACTCGCTCAGGCGCAAGCCGGGGATGAAATCGGCCATATCAGGCCTGCTGCACGATCGCGCAGCGAAAACCGACTTCGGGATTGGCTGCGCTGCGATTGCCGAACGAACGATTGGCCGCGCGGCCCTGCCGGAAGTCGGTGCCGTAAGAACCGCCGCGCATCACTTTGACCGCGCCTTTGGCCGGCCCGCGCGGATTCTCGTGGGTCGTCGAAACGGCATAATAATCTTTGGCGTACCAGTCGGCCACCCACTCCCAGACGTTGCCGCACATATCCGCGCAGCCATACGGGCTATCGCCGGCCGGGCTGTACGTTCCGACCGGCGTCGTGCGCCGCGCGCCATCTTCCAGCGTGTTGCAGCGCTGCCGATCCCACTGATGGCCCCAGGGAAAGGTCCGCCCATCGATCCCGCGCGCCGCCTTTTCCCACTGCGCCTCCGCAGGCAGCCGATACGGCTTGCCGGTGATCTCGCTCAACCAGGCGCAGTAAGCAGCCGCAGCATTCCAGCTGACATTCACGACTGGATGATTCTCAAGCCCCGGCGGCAGGCTCCCGTTGACCCAGTGCTCCGGCGGCTTGCGCCTGGTGGCCGCCAGGAACGCCGCATATTGGGCATTCGTCACCGGGTACTTGCCGATGCGGTATTCCTCCAGGTAGATCCGCTGTTGCGGCTGCTCAGCGGCCGGCGCTCCCTGTTCGCGCTCGCCGCTGCCGCGCACGAATTCCCCGGCGGGGATGACGATCGTTTCCGGCTCCAGCGAAAATACCACGCGCAGGCGGATCGGCAACCGGATATCCTCGGCGTTCGATACGATGCGCACGCTTCGGCGGTAATCGCCGGTCTTCAAGTTGCCCGTCGAAAGACGCACGTGCTGCGCTTCACCCGATCGACAGCGGAAAGCCGCCGGCTCGACGCTCAACCAATCGACATCCGGCTTCAGGCTGCCGATGAGCACTCCCAGACCGGCATTGCGCACTTGCACGTCCGCGCTGGCGCCAGCCCCGGGCTGCGCCAGATCGAGTGTCCCCAGGTCCAGTTGTTCCGGCTCTACGGCCAGGCGCGGCGGTTCCACCTGCACCTGCGCGCTCAACAGCGCCCGCCCGCCATTGCTCTCGATGCTCACCGCTTCGGCCAGGATCGTGCAGCCCGGCTCAAGGAGTTGCGTATCCACCTCGACCGTGAACGACAGGCTGCGCCCGGCGGGCACGCTGAACGCCGGCGGCGCAACCGATAACCAGGGCGCCAGCGCACGGGCGCTGCCGACGAGAAAACCCCGGCCGCTGTTGCGCGCCGCCACCGTCGCGCGAGCCGTTTCGCCCTGGCCCACCACGCCAAAATCGATCGCGGACACGCTCAGGCTCAGTTCGGCGGGTAGCACGTCGACGTGCGCGGCTACCAGCGCAGCGCCGCCAATGCTGCGAATCAGCAGCGCTTCAGCGAGCTCGATTCGACCGGCGGGCACGCCGCTCAGGTTCGGCGTGATCAATACCTGGCAGCTCTGACCGGCCCCGCAGCCAAACGCCTCGCGCTCGACGGTGAGCCACGGGACGCGGCGGACCACCTGGCCGAAGAGGTAACCGCGCCCCTTGTTCGTCAGCGTCAAGGTGACCGGTTCCCCCACTTCCTCTACGCCCAGGGGCGGCAGCTCCAACCGCTGCGGGCTGACCTCCAGGATAGGCGGCTCGGCGCCCAACGACAGCAGGAACTCTTCGAGAGCTGCATTGCGGGTGATCGCATCGCCCGCTGCGGCGCGCCGGACAATCGCTTCGGCCCGCTCGACGATCGTCTCCAGGTCGTCGGCCAGGCCGTGTTGATGCGTGGCTCGCAGCCGATTCACGCCTTCGCGCATCCAGGCGGTGAAATAGCCGCGCAGGAACTGCGCCACGGCCCGATCCCAATCGGCGTCGCACACGGCCGGCAGATCGGCGGGATTGGTGACGACATGATCGGGCGACAACACGTAAGGCGGCAGATCGAACAGGTTGGTGCGTCCGGCTGCCCGCTCAGGCCCTGGCGACTGACCGGCGGCAGCCAGGGTCAAGCTGCTCAGATCGAGCTGAGTGGTTTCGAACGGAGAAAGGCCCGGAACGGCGATGGGCAGCCCGGCGGCGAGTCGATCCAGATCGGTGATCAGATCATCGGCCGTCTGGTAACGGTCTTCCGGCTTCTTCGCCATCGTCTGCCGGATAATCGTCTCGACATCCGGCGGCAAGTTTGGGTTGAACTGCCTGGGGCTGGGCAACGGATCGGTGAGGTGTTTCAGGAAGATCGCCACGCCGGTTTCGGCCGTGTAGGGCAACTGGCCGGTGAGCATGTGAAACAGCACGACGCCCAGCGAGTAGATGTCGCTGCGCGGATCGCCGGGCTGCGCTAGCACCTGTTCGGGTGAGGCGTAAGCCGGCGTCCCCACCGTCACGCCGCTGGCGGTGTGCTGCGCCGCCCCCAGGATTTTCGCCAGGCCGAAATCCATCAAGACGATGTGATCGTCCTCGGCGAGCATGATGTTGGCCGGCTTGATATCCCGATGGACCATGTCGCGGCTGTGCGCGTAGGAGAGCGCCTGGGCCACGGCGCGTGTGATGCGGAGCGCCTCATCCAGCGGCATCACCTGGCGCGCCGCGGCCAGCTCCTGCAACTTGGTCTTGAGCGTGTGGCCGTCGATGTACTCCATCGCCAGGTAGTAGATGTCGGCGAACACGTCGAAATCGTACACCTGCACGATGTTCGGATGCCGCAGGCGCGCAATGGCCTTGGCCTCGCGCTGAAATCGTTCCAGGAAATCCGGGTTGTCGGCCAGAAACCGATGCAGCAGCTTGATGGCGACGTAGCGATCGAGCGTCGGCTGGTAAGCCTTGTAGACATCCGCCGTCGCGCCACGGCCGATGTGCTCCTCCAACACGTACTTGCTGATCGCCCTGCCGATGAATGGATCGTCCACGGGTTTACTCTGATCGGCGCTCAGAGACTGTTTGGGAAATGCTCGTCAACCGCGTCCGCGCGGTTGGCTGTGAAGCGTGCCCGCGCGGACGCAGGCTACGAGCAATTTCGAAACACTCTCTCACGTGACACCGGAGCGTCGCGCGAGCTTCTGCTTGATCGCCACGATCTCCGGCACGCTGAGATCGGTCAGCGTCTGCGTCTCGCTGAGGCCGAGCGCCTGCTCCTGCGCCTTACGCCAGCGCGCCAGCCGATCGGCTATCTGCGCTTCGTGGCCCTCTTGAGATGGATCGTAGAAGTACGTGCCCAACAGCGCCGAGGGGAGATACTGCTGGCCGACGTGATGGCCCGGCGCGGCGTGCGGGTACACGTAGCCCTCGCCGTGACCGAGGCCCTTCGCGTCGCGGTTCGCGTCTTGCAAATGCTTGGGCACATCGACCTTGCCCTCTTCTTCGACTTTGGCGTAAGCCTTGAAGTACGCGCCCGCGCTGTTGGACTTGGGCGCGGTCGCCAGATACAGCGTCGCTTCGACCATCGGATAAATGCCCTCGGGCAGCCCGACGTATTCGAACGCTTGCGCAGCGGCGTTGGCGACGACCAGCCCCAGCGGATCGGCCAACCCGATATCTTCACCGGCGAGGATCAACAGCCGGCGCAGGATGAAGCGCGGGCTTTCGCCTGCATACAACATCTTCGCCAGCCAGTACAGCGCCGCATCCGGGTCCGAGCCGCGCACCGACTTGATGAACGCGCTGATCGTATCGTAGTGCGCGTCGCCGTCTTTGTCGTACAAGATCGCGCGGCGCTGGATCGATTCCTGTGCGACTTCCAGCGTGACGTGGATCGCGCCGTTCGCGTCGGGCGGGGTGGACTCGACGGCCAGCTCGAGCGCGTTGAGCGCGTTGCGCGCGTCGCCGCCGGCGATGTTGACCAGGTGGGCCAGCGCGTCGTCGGCGAGCTGCACGTGGCGGATGCCGTACCCCCGATCGGGATCGGCTAACGCGCGCAGCAGGATCGTCTGCACATCGGCATCGGTCAGCGCTTTGAGCTGGAAGATGCGCGAACGGGAGACGAGCGCGGAGATCACTTCGAAGTAAGGGTTCTCGGTCGTCGCGCCGATCAGCACGACCGTGCCATTCTCGACGTGCGGCAGCAGCGCGTCTTGCTGCGCCTTGTTCCAGCGATGCACCTCGTCGACGAACAGGATGGTGCGGTTGCCATGCAGCTTGCGCTGCTCTTGCGCCTCGCCGATCACGCGCCGCAACTCGGCCACGCCGGAGAGCACGGCGCTGATCGACTCGAACCGGGAGCGCGTCGAGTTGGCGATGATCTGCGCCAGCGTGGTTTTGCCGGTTCCCGGCGGCCCCCACAGGATGATCGAGGAGAATAGCCGATCGGCCTCGATGGCGCGGCGCAGCAACCGCCCCGGCCCGACGATCTCCGCCTGCCCCACGAACTCGTCGAGCGTGCGCGGGCGCAGGCGGGCGGCCAGCGGCGCTTCGGTCGCCAGGCGTTCTTTCAAGGCGTGGTCGAACAAGTCCATGCCGTTAAGTATACCTCAAGACCTCCCAGGTCTGGGAGACCTGGGAGGTCTCATCAAGTTTGACCTCACCCGTGTTCGCATCTGGATTCGGGGCATTGGTGCTGGGCAAATTCCCGCTCCCTTGAGGGAGCGGGACAGGGTGAGGATGATGATCGACCCTCACCCCAACCCCTCTCCCTTGAGAGAGAGGGGAGTTATTCGCGCGTCAGCTTCTTGTACTTGATCCGATGCGGCGTGTCGGCAGCGATGCCCAACCGCCGCTTGCGGTCGGCTTCGTAGTCCGAGAAGTTGCCGCCGAACCACACGACCTGGCCCTCGTCTTCGAACGCCAAAACGTGCGTCGCCACGCGATCGAGGAACCAGCGGTCGTGGCTGACGATCACCGCGCAGCCGGCGAACTCTTGCAACGCCTCTTCGAGCGCGCGCAGCGTGTTCACGTCGAGGTCGTTGGTCGGCTCGTCGAGCAGCAGCACGTTCGCGCCTTGCTTGAGCATCTTGGCGAGGTGGACGCGGTTGCGCTCGCCGCCCGATAGCGCCCCAATCTGCTTCTGCTGATCCGAGCCGAGGAAGTTGAAGCTGGCGACGTAAGCGCGCGAGTTGGTCTTGCGATTGCCGAGCGTCAAGTGCTCTTCGCCGCCGCCGATCTCCTCCCACACGTTGTGCTCGCTGTTTAGCGTATCGCGGCTCTGATCGACGTAGCCCAACGTCACGGTCTCGCCGATCTTGAACGTACCGGCGTCGGGCTGCTCCGCGCCCATGATCAAGCGCAGCAGCGTGGTCTTGCCCGCGCCGTTCGGCCCGATCACGCCGACGATGCCGCCGGGCGGCAAGTTGAAGGTGAGGTTTTCAAACAGCACCTTTTCGCCATACGCCTTCGACACGCCCTTCGCCTCGACCACGATATCGCCCAGACGCGGGCCGGGCGGGATGTAGATTTCCAGCTCCTCGCGGCGCTGCTCGTGCTCCTGGCTGAGCAGATTGTTGTAGGCGGTGATGCGCGCCTTGCCTTTCGCCTGCCGCGCTTTGGGCGAGGCGCTGATCCATTCCAGTTCGCGCTGCAACGTCCTGAGCCGTTTGCTCTCCGCTTTCTCCTCGCGCGCCAGTCGTTCTTGCTTCTGCTGTAACCACGACGAGTAGTTGCCCCGCCACGGGATGCCGAAACCTCGATCGAGTTCGAGAATCCAACCGGCGACGTTGTCGAGGAAGTAGCGATCGTGCGTCACGGCGATGACCGTGCCTTTATACTGCTGCAAGTGCCGTTCGAGCCAGGCGACCGATTCGGCGTCGAGGTGGTTGGTCGGCTCGTCGAGCAGCAGGATGTCGGGTTCGGTGAGCAACAGGCGGCACAAGGCCACGCGCCGCCGCTCGCCGCCGGACAACACTGAGATCGGCGTATCGCCCGGCGGGCAGCGCAGCGCGTCCAGCGCCAACTCCAGCCGGCTGTCGAGCGTCCAGGCATCATGCTTGTCGAGTTCTTCCTGCACGCGCGCCTGCTCGACAACTAACTGCTCCAGATGCTCCTGCGTCAAAGGGTCGGAAAAACGGCTGTTGATCGCCTCGTAGGTTGCCATCAGCTCGACGATCGGCTGGGCAGCCTCTTCGACCACCTGCTTGACCGTCTTGCCCGCAGCGAGTTGCGGCTCCTGTTCGAGTAGGCCGCGCGTGTAGCCTTTGGTCAGCAGCGTCTCGCCGACGTAATCATTATCCGCGCCGGCCATGATACGCAAGAGCGTGCTCTTGCCCGCGCCGTTCAGCCCCAGCACGCCGATCTTCGCGCCGTAGAAAAAGCCGAGCGAGATGTCGCGCAGCACTGGCTTGTTGGGCGGATAGATCTTGCCTACCCGCACCATCGAGTAAATGACTTGATCGGTCACACGACCTCCATACAAAATTGTAGACGGGTCTCCAGGCTCATGTTCAGAGCAAGTGTACGGGACAGTAGCGTAGCCCCCTGCTTGCGCCCCCTTGCGGGGTCGTGGGCGCCTTCAGCGGGCACGAGGCCCTAAACTACGTTACGGGGGCCACCCGCCGGGCGAGGACAGATTCGAGGTCGATTATAGCCGAGGATGGGGAGAAGCGCCGCGCAACGAATAAACGACTTTGCACCGCCTGCCAGATCAGGTTAAACTCCCGGCCAATGGCTGACTTGACCGGCGCAGCACGCGCGCGATACGTGCAGGCCATGTTCGCGCGCATCGCGTCGCGCTACGATCTGATGAACCGGCTGATGACGGCCGGGCAGGATCGCGCTTGGCGGCGCGAAGTGATCCGGCGCGCGGCGCTCCAGCCGGGCGATCGATTGCTCGATCTGGGCGCGGGCACCGGCGATCTGGCGCAGGAGGCGTTGCGCCAGCGGCCCGATTGTCGTCCGCTGGCCGCCGATTTCACACTCGAAATGATGCGCGTCGGCCGGGGGCGGGCCGGCAATTCGGTCGAACAGTGGTCGGCTGCCGATGCGCTGCGCCTGCCCTTCTCCGCTGAAACCTTCGACGCGCTCGCGTCGGGGTTCCTGTTGCGCAACGTGATCGATTTGCGCGCCGCGTTGTGCGAGCAGTATCGCGTGCTCAAGCCGGGCGGGCGCTGGGTCGCGCTCGACACCACCCGGCCCCGACGCAATTTGCTGTCTCCGTTCATCCACCTGCATCTGCACTACGTGATTCCAGTGCTGGGCCGCTTACTGACCGGTCAAGCCGACGCTTACACCTACCTGCCTGCATCGACTGAAAGCTTCCTCACCGCCGAGGGATTGGCCGCGCAGCTGGTCGAAGCCGGGTTCCGGCGCATCGGCTTCCGCCGCCGAATGTTCGGCGCCGTTGCCATCCACTGGGCCAAGAAGTGGTATCCTTAGCCTCGCTGAATGCAGAATGCAGAATTGTGAATGTAGAAAGCCAGGGGTGTTCTTCATCCCTCATCCCTCATCCTTCGAGTAAGAAATGACGAATTGGAAGAATGCTATCACCGATGTTCCGGGCATCAAAGTCGGGCACGCACACGATCCCGATGCGTTGACGGGCGTGACCGTCGTCCTGTGCGAAGAAGGCGCGGTCGGCGGCGTCGATCAACGCGGCGGCGCGCCGGGGACGCGCGAAACCGATTTGTTGCGTCCGATGCATCTGGTACAGCACGTGCATGCCGTCGCGCTATGCGGCGGCAGCGCCTTCGGGCTGGATGCAGCCGCCGGCGTGATGAAGTATCTCGAAGAGCAAGGGGTCGGCTTCGATGCCCAGGTAGCCAAAGTGCCGATCGTGCCGGCGGCCGTGTTGTTCGATCTCGGCCTCGGCAAGCCGCAGGTGCGGCCCGATGCGGCGATGGGCTACGCCGCCTGCCAGACGGCGACGAGCGCAGAGGCATCGAACGGCAACGTCGGGGCGGGGATGGGCGCAACCGTCGGCAAGGTGCTGGGTATGGATCGGGCGATGAAAGCGGGCGTGGGCACGGCCTCGATCGAGCTGGGCAACGGGCTGATCGTCGGCGCGCTGTTCGCCGTCAATGTCTTCGGCGATGTGGTCGATCCTGACACCGGCCGGATCATCGCGGGCGCACGCCAGGGTGAACTGCCGCCCGGCGCGCAACCCGATACGATCGCATTCGCCGATACGCTGGCTGTATTGAAGTCCTTCGCCGGCCAGACGATCGCGCGTTTTGCCAGCGCCAGCAACACCGGCATCGGCGTGGCAGCGACGAATGCCGCGCTGACCAAAGAGGAAGTGAATAAGGTCGCGCAGATGGCGCAGGATGGGTTGGCGCGCGTGATCCGCCCGGCGCATACCTTGTTTGACGGCGACACGATCTTCGCGCTGGCGACGGGCAAAACCCAGGCCGACGTGAACGTGATCGGCGCGTATGCAGCCGAAGTGACGGCGCAGGCGATTGTGAATGCCGTGAGGCACGCGCGATCGGCAGGGGGCATACCGGGGTTGGCAGGATAAATGCATCAGCGTCAATACCGAGCAGGCTGGAGGCGCGAATGAAAATCTTTGTGACCGGCGCGACGGGCTTCATCGGCAGCCACCTGGTTCCGAAACTGATCGAGCGTGGGCACAACGTGATCTGCCTGGTTCGCAACCCGGACAAAGCCTCGTCGCTGGCTCAGGCTGGCGCGACGCTCGCCCCCGGTAACATTACCGATCGCGCGTCAATGCAGGCGCCGCTGCGCGGATCGGACGCGGTGTTTCACCTGGCGGGCCAGTATGCGTACGACCTGCGCCAGCAGCAAGGCATGCGCGCCATCAACGTCGACGGCGCGCGCCACACGTTGGAATTGGCGACCGAGCTCGGCGTTTCCAGGATTATCCACACCAGCACCGTCGGGGTCTTTGGCAACACGCACGGGCGGGTCGTCGACGAGACGCATCGCGCGCCCCTGGCAGAAATGACTTCGGAGTACGAGCGCACTAAATGGATGGCGCATTACGAGATCGCCGTGCCGCTGCAGGAGCGCGGCGCGCCGGTGATCATCGTGCAGCCTGGCGGCGTGACCGGCCCCGGCGATACCGCGCCGCACGCCAGCGTATACCGATACTTCTTGCGCCGCCCGCCTGCCTTCTTCGGCGCGCAGTCGGGCCTGACCTGGGCGCACGTCGGCGATATCGCCGAGGGGCACATCTTGGCGCTGGAGCAGGGCCGGCCGGGCGAGTCGTATGTTCTGGCCGGGCCGGCGTTAACCTATCGGCAGACGATGCAGCTATGGGAGAAGATCACGGGTATCCCTGCGCCGAAGGTGTGGTTACCGGGATGGTTAGCGGGCGGTCTGGCGCGGCTGGTCAGCGTGTTGGAGCGCGCGTTCGGGCTCCGCGCAGCATTCTCCTCCGAGGCGCTGCTGACGATGGCCGACTACACTTTCTACGCGAGTGCAGCGAAAGCGATGCGCGAGTTGGGCTGGCAACCCCGGCCGATCGAGGAAACTTTCAAGGAGACGCTAAGTACAATCCGGTAGATTCTGCTAATTGATCCTCGCCAGCAACGCTTCCAGCCGCCGCTTCGCCTCCGGGTAATCGGGCATCAACTCAAGCGCCTTGCGATAGCAGCGGACGGCTTCACTCCACGGCCCGACCTTCTCATACGCCCGCCCCAGGTTCAGCCAGGGGTAGTGCGGGGCTTCGTAACGCGGCGCAACGGTCGCCTTCTCCAACCAGTCGATCGCCTCGCGCGGTCGATCGAGCTCGATCAGGTAGGCGCCAATGTCGTTGTATGGGTTGCCGAAGGTCGGATCGACTTCGATCGCCTTCTTGCACTCTTCAATCGCGTCGGCGTGGCGCCCCAGAAATGAATACGTCCAGCCGAGAAACGTATGCGCTTCGGCTGTCGGATACGCCGCGATACTGTGCTGATACAGCAGGATGGCGTCGGCCAGGTTGCCGGCCATTTGCTGCGCGTAGGCCCGCTGGAACAGCAGGTCGGCGTGTTGGCGTGCTTGAGTGGGATCAGACATCTTCTTCCAACTCAGGTAAATCTGGCATGACTTCACGTGCCGGTTTGATTTGGCTGCGAAGCGAGCAAGTACGAAACGTAATTTACGATGGCATCTCTAACGATCAATTGAAACACTTGTGCATCCATTGGATGCGGCAACTGAGTTCTACTCGGATCTTCCGAGGCGTGCCGAGTGAGCATATATGGATCGTTGGTCAATCGTTCCAAAAACTCGAAATCGTAATCAGACACATTTGGCAACAACGCACGTAGCGCTTTACCTTTCTTCTTATGATCCCCGCCAGGCATGGCTCCTCTTAGTTGTTCCCAAGCTCGCCAGGCATACATCAAGCGCAAGTCGTCGGTTTCGGCGTTATGCGCCAGATTGAAGTCGGTGAGAGCAAAGAACAACTCTGGATGACTTGGAAGAAGTTCTAACACTCGTTGTGTCGCTGGCAGGTGTTGCTCGAAACTGTCTTGAGCAATTGCTTCCAGTCTTGCGAATTCTATCGATCTAGATCTTTCACGCGAATGTCGAATCTCGCCCGTATCATCTAGCAAATTCCATCGGAAATCCTTGATCGACAAAGGATGTTGAACAAGCATTGACTGAGCAGATACAAAACACCGCAGAGTCTTGTAAGCAAAGTTGCGCTCTCGAGGAACAAAAATGGTGGAATAATCAACAATGCGACTGAAGGTCACATAGTCTTTGTCCCAAGTCAAACGATAACCATTAACCAGCAACTCACAGTTCCCGATTTCGTAAACGGAATGTGCGGGTACAACAGTTGCATGAGCAAATGTTAACATCGTAAAACCTCCGCCAACATTACAAAACCTACTGAATTAACAGCCTACCCTTCCCTTCGACCAGCTCCACTTTCGTCCCTGCCGGTGGGTTCCTCTCCAGCAGAAAGTCGGCCAGCGGCTCGCGCACGAACTTCTGAATGATGCGGCGCAGCGGGCGCGCCCCCCACTCAGGATGATCGTTCTTCGACAGCAGCCACTCCCGCGCCTCATCCCCAATCTCTAATTGCACGTTACGTCCCTCAGCCAATTTTATCTCTTTCTTCAATAGCAAGTCCAACACCTTGCGCAATGCCTCCGCCGACAGCGAGTTGAACATGATGATCTCGTCCAGCCGGTTGAGGAACTCCGGCCGGAAATGGCGCTTCACCGCTTCCAGCGCCAGCGCACGCGCCTGCTCGCCCAACGCCAGATCGACCAGGAACTCCGCGCCGAGATTGCTGGTCAGGATGATCAGCGTGTCGGCAAACGACGTCGTCCGACCCTGCCCGTCCGTCAGGCGGCCCTCGTCCATCATCTGCAACAACACGTCGAGGATGCGCGGGTGCGCCTTCTCGCACTCGTCGAAGAGCACCACGCTGTACGGCGTCTGGCGCACCCGATCGGTCAGCTGCCCGCCGCCCTCGTAACCGATGTAGCCCGGCGCCGCCCCGATCAGCCGGTTGAGCGAATCCTCCTGTTGATACTCGGTCATGTCCAACGTGATCAGATTGTCTTCGCTGCCGAACATGAACTCGGCCAGCGCCTTCGCCAGCTCGGTCTTGCCGACGCCGGTCGGGCCGAGGAACAAGAATGATCCAATCGGCCGTTTGGGGTCCTTCAACCCGACGCGCGCCGTCTTCACGGCGCGGCTCACCGCCAGCACCGCTTCATTCTGCCCGATGATGCGCGCCTGGAGATGCTCCGCCATCGCCGCGTAGCGCGTGCGTTCGTCCGCGCCGAGCTTGCTGGCCGGGATACCCGTCATCTGGCTGAGCGCCAGCATCACATCGTCCGGGTCGAGCGTCGCGTCGGGCGGCAGGTCGGGGCGGAAGGCCAGCTCTTTTTGCGTCGACAAGCGCACCAACGCGCAGGCGCGATGCAACAGCTGCATCGCCGCGCCGGGCAGCGGCGTCGCCGTCAGATAGCGCGCCGCCATCGCCGCGATCGTCGACGCCGAGCCGGCGGCGATCTTCAAGCCATACTCGCGCGCTACGTGCGGCTCGTGTACGTTCAAAATCAGCGTCGTCTCTTCGGCGGTTGCCGCGGGCACGCGCAATGTATGCGCGTTGCGCGCGATGCCCGATTGCGGCTGCAAGCGCTCGGTGTACTCGATCTCGCTCGCCGTAGCGATCAGTGTAACCTCCGCAGCGAGGAAGGCTTTGGCGAGCGCCTTCTCGGCTTGCGGGAACTCCGCGCGGCCCGGCCCGCCGAAGAAGCGCGCCGCATTGGGCAGGAACAATACCCCACGTTTGGCTTGCCCCAGGCCAGCGCGTACCGCTTCGAGCGGATTGTCGAGCAGCGCCTGCTCGGAGATTTCGATCAACGACTGGATGCCAGCCGGCCCTTTCCCTTCGGCGATCAACAAGGCCAGGCCCGCCGCCAGCGAGCGTTTGCCGACGCCGGACGGCCCGACCAGGATCACGTGCCGATGCGACGATACCGACAACAGGCCGATCAACTCGCGCAGCAGGTTCTCGCGGAAGTGGACCGGCGCGCGCTCACCCGACTTCGCCTCGGCCACCCAATCGCGCGTCGTCATGCGTTTGCTGATCGCCCGATCCGCGAGATAGGCGGCCAGCGCTGCCGGCGTGACGCCGCGCGCTTGCAACAGCCCGGCGGTGCTCAGGCCCGATTGCGCCAGCGCGCTCAACAGGTGTTCGCTGCCGATCCACACCTCGTCTGAAGCCTGCGCGATCGTCAGCGCCTCGTCGAGCGCTTTCAACATCTCGTCGGATAGCTCGACCTGGCCGCCGCTCTCCAGCTTGAACACGAAGTCGGCGGGGCGGCCTTCGCGGGCCTTCAGCTGTGTTTCGACTTCGCGCTCCAGGTCGCCGAGGTTGAAACCGCGTTCGGCAGCCAGCTTATCGAGAATGCGCCGTGCGGCGGTGCCCGGCTCGCGCAGCAGCGCCAGCAGCGCGCTCTCCGGCATCAGCGCCCGCTTGCCGAACAACGGCAGCAGTTTCGCGGCAGTATTGAGAACGGTCACCGTATGTTTGGAGAGAAGATTCGGGTTGAGCGTGCCCATACAATGTAAAGAGTAACACGAAAGCAGAGAAGGTCAACCAGCGGTTGACCCGCCGGATCGGGAGTGCTAGAATGAACGGTACCTGAACTCAAAGATTGGAGCGCTTGATCGCGCCGGGTCCGATGCGCCGATAACCCGGCCGCGAAGGAGGAGCCAGTGACCACCACGCCGATTCGCAGCGCGCTCGAACGCGAGCAAAGCAAGATTAAAGACGATATCCTGCGCCTGGGCAGCATGGTGGTGACGGCCATCGAGCGCTCCATCACGGCGCTCAAGAATCGCGATCAATCTTTGGCCCAGCAGGTGAGCGACGAGGATAAGCTGATCAATGAGTTGCGTTATCAGATCGAGGAGCGGTGTGTCACATTAATCGCCACGCAGCAGCCGGCAGCCAGCGATCTGCGCATGACGATTGCCGCGACGCACATTGCCGTGGAACTGGAGCGCATGGCCGATCACGCGCAGGGCATTGCCCAGATCACCATCCGCATGATCGACCAGCCGCTGCTCAAACCGCTGATCGACCTTCCGCTGATGTCCACCATCAC
Organism: Anaerolineae bacterium; assembly: GCA_035292585.1. Taxonomy (GTDB): domain Bacteria; phylum Chloroflexota; class Anaerolineae; order Fen-1058; family Fen-1058; genus DASSFZ01. The sequence continues at coordinate 26,148 of DATDPU010000098.1, forward strand.
CTGCGAGATGATTCGAGCCAGCCTGGATGCGTTCCTGAAGCAGGACGTCGAAGCGGCGCGCCAGATCGCCGCGCGGGATGACGAAGTCGATCAACTCTATCAGCAGGTGCTGCGCGAACTGCTCACTTACATGATGGAAGACGCGCGGAACATCCAACGGGCCACCTTCCTGCTGTGGGTCGCGCACAACCTGGAACGCATTGGCGATCGGGTGACCAACCTGTGTGAGCGCGTCATCTTCATGACGACGGGTTATCTGGGTGAGATTATCCAGTCTGAGCCTGAGCCAAAGAATTAGTCGGCCTGTCCCAAAACGAGCGAGGCGACTGTCGATCGACAGTCGCCTCGCGTGGTGCTGGGGAGGAGGGATTCGAACCCCCGATACACGGATCCAAAGTCCGTTGCCTTGCCAACTTGGCTACTCCCCAATTCTCGCCGACATTTTAACACGCGGCTGCGTGTCTGACAAGGCCGCGTTCAAGATTATGCAGGGCTTTCCAAAGTCAGGCAATGCAACTTCACATTGTCGAAGTACTCCGAGGTCGCCTGCGGTCTCATCTATGGAGAGCGACCTTGCTAGACCTCGGAGGTCTGGAGGCTGGAGCGCTTGAAGTGAGCCAGCTCGATTAAATTGCCGGCCGGATCGGTGAACATTACCCAACGGGAGTTGGCATCTTCTTCGATGCCCCACGGCAGCTCAACCGCGTGCGCGCGGAGGCGCTCGACGGCAGCGTCGAGATCGTCCACGGCGAAGGCGAGGATCGGGAAACGCGACGGCGTCGGGTTCTGGGCGGGCCGGGGCCGGCCTTTGAGAATCGCCAGATAAATCCCACCCAGATCGAAGTGAGGTCGGTCGCCGTGATGCGGCAAGAGACGCAAGCCAAGCACATCGCGGTAAAAGTGCGCGGTGGCCGGCACGTCCTCGGCCCACAGACTGACGACGGCGAGACGCGGCAGCATGTGATCCTCCGATGAGAAACAAAAGCCGATGTGATGATCACATCGGCTTCAGATAAAACATGCGCGAGGGGGTGGGCGAAGACCGACTCTCCCAGGGGGTCACCCCCCAAGTACCATAGGCGCTGGCGGGCTTAACGGCCGGGTTCGGGATGGGACCGGGTGGACCCCCGCCGCACAACTCACCCACACCCTCGCGCAGCAC
>DATDPU010000099.1:0-8290 GCA_035292585.1 Anaerolineae bacterium
CGAGTTGGCGGACTTGGCGCTGACGGGGGGCAAGGGAGTGTTGGAGGCGCTGGGGCGGCTGGCGCAGCGCGGGCGGGAGGCGGGGCTGCACGTGATTGCCTGCACGCAGAAGCCGGCGACGAGTGTGCTGGGGAGTGTGACTAAGGCGAACTTTCCGGTGCGGTTGGTGGGGCGGGTGACGAGTCTGGAGGATGCGCGGGTGGCGACGGGGTTGGGCGGGAGCGGGGCGGAGCGCTTGAGTGGTCGCGGGGATTTCCTGGCGGTGTCGGGTGCGGGGATGACTCGCTTCCAGGCCGCCTTTATCGCGCCCGATGAGATCAGCGGAGTTGTCAGTCGCTTGCAGACCGGCCAACGGGGCTGGAATACGATCGACGAGGACGAGGCCGACCATCCAATCCCGATCGGGCAGTCTGCGCTCAAACTGCCGACGCCGATCGAGCGGCTGTTTCATCGGGCACAGGTAGGTTGAGTGATGAAGAACTGGGGAGCAGTTATCGCACTTACGCTCATTGTGTTCGCCGGGGCGCTGGCGGCGGCGATCGGTTCGCGCCTGTCCGAACAGGCGATGACGATTTTGACCGGCGCGGCATGCGGGGCCGGGCTGACTGCGCCGCTGGCGATCTTGACCGGCATGTATATCGGTTCACAACGCGCGACGCGCGATCGACAGACTACGCAACCGCAGCAACCGATCGTGGTGGTGTCCCCACCACAACAGCAACCACAGCCGGCCGCACCGATGCTGCCAACCTGGTCGAGCATGTCACCGGCGATGCCGGCGCCGCGACAGTACACGATCTTGGGAGAGGAGACGGTCATCGATGGGAATCATGATCTTTGGCAATAAGCCCGCGCGCCGCGCGCCGGCCCGGCGCAAGCGGATCGAGGCAATCGATATGCAGTCGCGGCGCTTCGGCTACTTCCCGCGCACCTTTCTCTGGCGCGGCCAGCGTTACGATGTGCACGCCGTCGAGCGGTGCTGGACGACCGGCACGCGCCAATGGGGCGGTCGCGTGCAACGGCATTACTTTCGGGTGCGCTGCGGTGAAGGTATGTTCGAGCTGTTCCAAGACCTGACGCACAACACCTGGCATTTGGCGCGCTTCGAGCCGGGCAACTGAGCGACTCAGGCCACCCGGCTGTGGTTATACGCAGCGGCTATGACCGGCGCTTCGCTCACGAATTTCGATCAGTTATGGGATTACGACAAACCTGAAGAAACGGAGAGACGTTTTCGCCAACTCTTGCCGGGAGCGGCGCGGAATACGTCTGACTATGTAGAACTCTTGACCCAAATCGCTCGCACCCAGGGTTTGCAGCGCAAATTCGATCAAGCGCACCAGACACTGAACACGGCCCAGGGCCTGCTGACCAGCGAGCTCAAACGCGCCGAGATTCGGTATCTGCTCGAACGCGGGCGCGTGTTCAACTCGGCGAAGCAACCTGAACAGGCGCGTCCGCTTTTCCTGGAAGCCTGGCAGCGCGCGGTGGCTCTCGGCGAGGACTTTCACGCCATCGACGCCGCGCACATGTTGGCGATCAGCGAACCGCCGGACAAACAACTGGCGTGGAATTTGAAGGCGTTGGAGCTGGCGGCGCAATCGCGCGACCCGCGCGCCCGCAAGTGGCTGGGATCGCTTTACAACAATATCGGGTGGACGTATCACGATCGGGGCCAGTACGAACGCGCGCTGGAAGTCTTCCAGCAAGCTTGGCATTGGCGGGAGGAGGAGGGACAAGAGCCGGGGATTCGAGTCGCCCGCTGGTGCGTGGCGCGCACGTTGCGTTCGCTGGGGCGGGTCGGGGAGGCGCTTGAAGCACAGCAAGCGCTGCTGCGCGACTACGCGAGCACCGCTGAACAGGACGGTTACGTGTACGAAGAGCTGGCCGAATGTTGGTTGTTACTCGATCGAACGGATGAAGCGCAACAATTTTTCGCCTTAGCTCATCGCGAGCTGTCACAGGATGCGTGGCTGGTCGATCGAGAACCGGCCCGAATCGAGCGGCTCAAGACACTCGGCAAGATTCAATAGGAGAGCGTATGCGTGAAGGTTTACTCTGGTTCGACGACGATCCGCGCCGCCGGATCGACGAGAAAGTGCAGCAGGCAGCGGCGCGCTATCGGCAAAAGTTCGGCGTGACGCCGGACGTGTGTTACGTGAACCCCCGGCAATGGCCTCTGGTAAGCGATACCTATCCAGCCGGCGGGCAAGCGTCGGCCAGCGAGAAATCAGCGCCGGGGGTGGACCCCCGGCAGTACGATTCCCAAGCGCTGGACAACTCCGCCGGCGGAACACGCTCAACCCATCGGCAACCTTTGCCGGGGGTGAACGATCAGGCTATCGATCGGGCCGAGGTGCATGTGGGCGAACTGCGGGTTCTGCCCATGCCCACGGTGCGGCCGCATCATTTCTGGGTGGGGCGCGCAAACTAAACGGGATCACGCGCATGGATAGTCTCCCCTGGCCGTGTTGACAAACGCTTGAGCTGCAAAGGTCGCCGCGTGCGCCAGGCGGTGAGAAGAGTGCGCGACCTTTGCGTTCTGCCGGTTCAGCAGCGGGGCCAACCTACGCGGGAGACTGTCCAAGCATGACCAAGCGCCAAACACGACCGAAGTGGCGGATGAATCTATCGGCATCCAACGAGAATGTGCGCTTCAGCGTCCAGGGTCATCTGGGACGCCGCGCCGTCTGGACACTCGTCGCCGTGGGGGTAATTGTGCTGTGCGCGCTGATCGCGCCGGAGGTCGTGGCCGAGATCGCACGTCTGCTCAAGACGATTTTTCCCTGAGGTGAGGTGCTATGCTCGACTTTTTCTTTTCGCCCGCACGTTACATTTCCGATCTGACGCCGCGTGAGCGCGAAGTGGCGGAGTTGATCGCGCGGGGGTACACCAACCCGCAGATCGCGTCGGCGCTGACGATTACGCGCGAGACGACCAAGACCCACGTCAGCAACATCCTATCCAAGCTGGGCGTCAGCAGCCGGAACGAGGTGCGCCAGTTGTGGGCCAGGCGCTACGCCGAACGCGCCAGCTAAGCGACGCCTTAACCTACACAGATGGAACCCCGCCCTGCTCTAAACGACGGGGTTCTTTCTGTTTCCATCCGCTCGTCCGCCGGGTAATTTCCCTGTAGAGTGCTGGTCTCACCGCGGAGGCGCGGAGGACGCGGAGTTTGACCCTGGAGTCCGTTGCGCGCCGTCCGTTTTCATCCGCTTGTCCGCTGTCAAGTCCGTTGATCGCTCCGTTTCCCTATGCAGTGTGATACAATTCGCTCATCTCTCATCAAGACCTGTGAATGCATCTCCGCCATCTCTCTCTCACCAATTTCCGCGTCTACGCCCGGCTCGAACTCGAACTACCCGCCGGCCCGATCCTGATTATCGGCGACAATGCCCAGGGCAAAACCAGCCTGCTCGAAGCGGTCTATTACCTTGCCACGGCGAAGTCGCTGCACACCAGCAGCGACCGGCAACTGATCCACTGGCTGGCGACGACCGAGGGCATTACCCCGTATGCGCGTCTCGTCGGCGATGTCGTACGCGCCGAGCGCGCCAGTCATCTGGAAATGACGCTGCTGCTGGAACCGGCCAACACGCTGGACGGCTTCCGCTTTCGCAAGCAGATCAAGGTCAACGGGAGTATCACCCGCGCCGGCAATCTCACCGGGCAAGTCAACGTCGTGATGTTTTTGCCGCAGGATGTGGAGGTCGTCGGCGGGCCGCCCGGCGAGCGCCGCCGGTATCTGGATAACGCGCTCGGCCAGATCGACGCCGATTACGCGCGCATCCTCGATCGGTATGCCGACGTGCTGGCCCAACGCAATGCGCTGCTCAAGCAACTGCAAGAAACGGGCGGCGACCCGGATCAGCTCGATTACTGGGACGCCCAGCTCGTCGCCGATGGCGCGGCCCTCACGCTCAAACGTCAACTCGCGCTGGACGAGCTCGGCCGGGGCGCGGATCGGATTCACCGCGATCTGACCGGCGGTCGCGCCGATCTCCGCCTGCGTTATCAGCCCGCCTTCGATTCGAACCGCCTGCCGACTGCGGAGTACCAGCTCGCCCTGCGCCTCGACGTTCCACGCGCCGGCGTCGCCGATCTCCATCGCACCGAAGCCGCTTTTCGCGCCCAGCTGCGCGAGCGCCGCAACGAAGAGATCGGCGCGGGCCTGACCTTGATCGGCCCGCACCGCGACGACTTCCGTTTCATCTCCGACCAGATCGACCTATGCATCTACGGCTCGCGCGGCCAGCAGCGCAGCGCCGTGCTCGCGCTCAAACTGGCCGAGGTCGAATGGATTCAGGCCAAAGTTGGCGACTGGCCGATCTTGCTGCTGGATGAAGTGATGGCCGAACTGGACGCGCAGCGCCGCGCCTTTCTGCTGGCCCGCCTCAACCGCGTCCATCAATCCCTGATCACCGCGACCGACCCCAACCTGTTCGACGAAGACTTCCGCGCGCGCGCCAGGCTATTGCAGGTGACGGCCGGGCGCGTCGAAGAACGGTAGCAGCATTGAACAGTAACGATCCTGCTTTCCCATATCGCAAAACCGCGATGTAGATTCGCGCGTAGAGCCTTATATCTACAGTCCGCATTGACAATCCCGGCGAAATGGCTATACTCCCGACCGATCAGCCCCTACCGCCCAAACGCTGCTGAATGAGCGCAACACCGTCGTGCGATCAGTTCAAATGTATGGACGTTCGCGCCATAGGGAGGCGCGTTACCTCGACGTCTAACTAGCGGAACAACACCGTGAGGAGAATCGACATGTACACCAAGCCCGAAATCACCAAACACGAAGACCTCTCCCAGGTCACCTTTAGCAGCCACTAGTGCTGAGGTGGCGCGAGCCACCCGTCTCGTACGCGCAATACCTGGTAAGACCCCGGAGATTCAACCGGGACGCTACACAAGCACTACTGGTAGCGCGCCTCCCTATGGTGATAACGCGATGCCCTCCGGCTTGAGCGCCACTCAGCTTCTGCTCGACGCCTTGCAGCCAGCTCAGACTCCCACCAACTGGGAGTCTGATCGTACCTGCTCCGGCGTCGAGTGGGATGATCTGGTGGTGCGGGCGATTGTGTTGGGCCTGGCGCCGCAATTCTATCGGGCGCTGAGCGAATGGCGATTCGAGATTCCAGCCCGCGCTGCCGCCAAGTTGAGCGTCACCTTCAAAGCGCACGCCGCGCGCAATGCTGCAATTTTCGCCCAATTGGGCGAAGTGTTGTCCGCCTGCGCCGAACGCGATCTGCATCCCATCGCGCTCAAAGGCGTGCACCTGGCAGCTTGGGTTTATCCCGACCCGGCCCTGCGCCCGATGAACGACATCGACCTGCTATTCACGCCCGCCGAGCTGCCCCGCATCGAAGCGCTGCTGGTCGACCTCGGTTACGGCGGCAAACACAAGTCGGCCGATCTCGGTCCGGGCGTGACCAAGCACACCAGCACCTTTCGCCGGGTCAACGGGCGAGCGGCTACCGCCAACCCCTATCTTTCCGCCGAAGCCGATCGCACGATCGAGCCGCACGCCTCGCTCGAAGAGTCGTGGTTCGGTCTCAAGGTCGATATCACGCCGGGCGTGCGCGAGCGCGCGATCGAAGCCAGTCTCGGCGGGCAGACGTGCCGGGTGCTGGCGCGCGAAGACTTGTTGTTGCATCTCTGCGTTCACTTCTGCTTTCACTTGATCATGGGCGCCCCGTCGATGGTGCAGCTGGTCGATCTACTGGCGGTGACTTCGGCGGGCGCCGTCGATTGGCAAGTGTTCACCGAACGAGCGCTTGCCCGCCGCGCCGCGCCGTATGCGTTCGCCGCGCTGAAGCTGGCCCGCGATCTGCTCGGCGCGCCGACGCCGCCCGATACGCTTAACGATTTGAACCGCGCCCTACCCGACCCACTGCGCCGCCGCATCCTGCAACTCGGCCTGAAAGATATCCTACAGCGCACCCAACAAAAGCCGTTGACCACCGTCCCGCAGCGCATCCGGCGCGGCCTGCGCGATCGCGCCGAAACGGCCCGTTGGGCGCTCGACTGGCGCGGACGCTGGGACGTCTGGAAGACGGCGTTGCTGATCAGTCGCACGGATACGGGCAGGATGCTGCTGCAAAAGTAGCGAACGGAATACGCACTACGAATTATCCGTATTCCGTACGGCGTAAACACGTATCGAGGTTCGCCTTTTGAAACTCTCGCGCCTGCTCTCGCTCTCACTGACGGTTGCCGGTAGCATAGCGGCCGCCCGCTTCCTGGCCCGCCGCCGCCAATGGGAACATGCCCACACTCGGGTTGCCATCTGCGTGGATTACGACGATGCCTATGCCGCGTCGATCCGCGCCGGACTGCCGTTCCACGACCTGCTCCACCAGCTCGCTGATCACGGCGCGACGCACGTCTCGCTGCCCGAGTTGACGCTCAATCGACTCCTGGCGTCCGGTCATCTCGCGCCGCAAGCGCCGACTTCGCCGCGCACCGCCGCGCCGCGCATCGGCCACTGGAATTATCTGCACGGCCCCTCTCAGCTGCTGACGCCGCTCGCCGCGGAGCTGACCACCCGGCTGCCGTACACCGAGGCAAAGGTCAGCGCCGGGTCGACGCTCATCTTCGCCGGCGACCTGCCCACCATCGGCGAGATCGGCCTGGGTTTCGATACGGCGAACGCCGAGCGCATTCTGGCGCACGGTCTCGGCGTGGTTCCGCGCCCGGTCAGTTACGCCTGGCCGGAGCAGCGCCTGCTCGATCGAACGCTGGCGCAAGCGGCCGCGCTGGGCCGGTTGATCGCGTTCGACGGCGAGCTGATCCTCGGTCACGAAATGCATCTGGACGAAACGCTCGCCGCAATGGAGCGCGAGGGCTTGGCGCTGGTCTACTTCGCCGAGTCGCGCCATCAGAAAGGCGATTGGTTCATCGCCAAACGGCGCGCGCCGCACGTCGTCCTGGCGCATCGCTTCACGCCCCAAGACCTGATCCCGCTCGATTTCCACGCGGCCGCTCACCACTGGGCTTATCTCGCGCGCGAGCGCGGCATCCGGCTGTGCTACGTCAACTTCTTCAAAGTGCTGCACGCCACCGAGCCGCTCGAAGGTCTGCACTACGTCGAGCATATCAAAGAAGCGCTGGAGCACGACGGTTTCCAGGTGACGCCGGATGTGTGCCTGCCTGCACCGGCGCCCGCGCCGACCAAACAAGAATTGGCGCTGACCGGGCTGGCCCCGGCGGGCATCGTCGCAGCTGCGGCGAACGCGCTGCTGGATCCGCCCGAAGTCATCGCCATCCCGCTCGTTGCCGCCGCAGCCGGTGGCGCAGCGATGCTGCCCTTCCTCGAACGCGCACGCGGCCATCTCGAAGAGCAGTACCCGCCATCGTACGCGCCGAAAGCGTTGGCGCTCATGGCTGCGGCGCTGGCGCCGGCCGCCGCCGCTCAGTTGATTCGCTCGAAGCGAGACGGCCTGGAAGGCTGGGCGACGGGCCTGGTTCTCGAAGCAGCGGCAGCGACCAGTCTGGCCGCCCTGACCAGCGGACAGGATTATCACCTGCGCATCGAAGAGTATCGCGGTTTCAATCTCGATTGGTTGTTGCCGCTGTTGTCGGCGGCGCGCTCGATCCCGAATCGGGTCTTGCGCACCGGCACACTGGCCGCGCTCGGCGGCGCCTGGATTGCGGCGAATCAACGCCGGCTCGATCCACTCGCTCGCCTCGATCCGGCGCACGCCGAAGGGCACACGCACCACCTTTCGGCGGCGGCGCGTTTGATCGGCGATGCTAAGCTCAGGCTCGGCCTGCAACCCGCGCGCAAGTGGGCCGGCTTGGGGCCGCTCGGCGCGGCGCTCAATCTGGCGCTGGCGAGCCGGGGACACAAAGATTGGGCCGCCGTCGCATCATTCGCGGGCGCGATCGGCAACACGCTGGGGTTGGTCGGTTTCCGGCGCCCAGAACGCGCGCTGGATGTGACGGCCAGGGAAGCGCTGCCGAGCTTTGGGGCGGGAGCGGCGTTAAGTTTGTTCGTATTGCTATCCGTAAAGCGCAACCACGGATGGCACTGATTGCACGGAGTATTCAATTATGGGTCGTTCAAACAGTAGTGGTCAGTCCACTTGAAAGCGATGGGCCGTAGCATAGCCCCGTGTGGGCGTTGGACGGGCACAAGGCCCTAGTACTTCGACAACTTGAAGTTGCATAGTTCCTGCCGCATGACCGCCGCCTTTCACTGCCTTCTTAAAGAGGGCGGCGGCCAGCACTGCGGCGGACGGCAGTGCAACTGCCGTCCCAACCCCGCAGAATTAGGCGGTCG
>DATDPU010000100.1:0-26217 GCA_035292585.1 Anaerolineae bacterium
TTTCCGCCGCATCCGGCGCATCACGTTTTTCAGCCTAAAACAAGGCTAAATCGCACAGATGTTCGCCCACCGCAACGCGGAGTTGCTTTGGAAAACCGCCTTTTTTCCTGAAATCCTCGAATCTGTGATCTACTGAGTCTACCTATTACCAGTCTACTTGAATTCGTGGGAGGGCCGCAGGGCTGGCCCGCTCGCACCACAAGGAGAATGACAAGTGAAACGTCACGGAAAGAACTATCGCGCCGCTGCCCAGAAGGTTGACGAACAAAAACTTTACACGCCAACCGAGGCGATGGCGCTGGTTAAAGACACCTCGTTCACGAAGTTTGATTCGACGGTGGAAGTGCACCTGCGTCTGGGCGTCGATCCGCGCCATGCCGATCAACAGGTGCGCGGCGTCGTGCTCATGCCGGCCGGCGTAGGTAAAACCGTGCGCGTGTTGGTCTTCGCGCAGGGTGAAGGTGCGCGTCTCGCGCAAGAAGCCGGCGCCGACCACGTCATCAGCGACGACGAGGGGCTTAAGAAGATCCAGGAGGGTTGGACCGACTGGGATATTTCCCTGGCGATGCCCGACATGATGGGCAAGGTCGGTCGCCTGGGTAAAATCCTGGGCGTGCGCGGCCTGATGCCGAACCCGAAAGCGGGCACGATCGCGGCCAAGGCGGAAGACTTGCCGCGTATGATCAAAGAGGCCAAAGCCGGCCGCATCGAGTTCCGGATCGATAAGACGGCTAACGTTCACGTCATTATCGGCAAGGCGTCGTTCAAGCCCGATGATCTGTTGACGAACTTCTCGGCGCTGATGGACGCCGTGCGCAAGGCCAAGCCGGCGGCATCGAAGGGCGTGTATCTCAAGCGCGTGGTCGTCACATCGACCATGGGGCCGGGCATCAAGGTCGATCCGAACCTGGCGCTGGCGCTCCAGTCAGCCGTGTAGACAATCGACGCTCGACAGCCGTCGGCGTCGTTTGGTTCGACAATTGAATAGCGCCGCAGGGAACGCCAGAGACAGCAGGCGCCGCGACACTTCGCGGCTTAATCCCGACCTGCCGAGGCAAGCAGCCGTGGCACGCACGTTACGTGGGCCTGTCCCCCGTTCGCGTCACAGTCTTTGCCTCGCAGGGCGACCTTCATCGCTCTGACTGCGGCAAAGACTTTTTCGTCCTCCAGGGAGGACGAAGGCGAAAGGAGGTGAATCCGAGTGCCCTTAACTAAAGAACGCAAGGCCGAGTTGGTATCCGAGTATGCCGAGTGGCTGCGCCAGAGCAGCGCCGTCATCATGGCCGAGTTTCCAGGCGTGGCGGCAAAGGACCTGTACGCCCTGCGCGTCAAGCTGCGCGAGACGCACAGCCAGCTGCACGTCGTCAAGCTCACGTTGTTCGCCCGCGCGCTGGCGGAAGCCGGCCTGCCCGTGCCGGAAGACCTGCTGGCCGGCTCGCTGATCATCGCTTTCGCACACGACGAGCCGCCGGCCGTCGCCAAGACGGTGATGGACTTTGCCAACACGCTCGAGCCTTTCCGCGTGAAAGGCGGGTTGTTGGGCGACCGGCTGATCGACGCCGCGGGCGTGAAGATGCTGGCCGAACTGCCGCCCAAGCCGATCGTGCTGGCTGCACTGCTGGGCACGCTGCAAAGCCCGCTGAGCCAGATCGTCAACGTGCTAAACGCGCCGCTGCGCGAGCTGGTGCAAGTGCTCAAGGCGCGATCTGAACAGGGTCAAGCCGAGACAGCGGCAGCCTGATGCGACGTCATGGCCGACTGCGAGGCGAGCCGGGCGCGCAGCGGCATTGAAAACTCATGGAGCGGGTTAGGTCGCTGACCCACCCGCCCAGGAGACCGAAGGTCTCCACCGCCGGCGCGGTCAGCGCCGCGCACAGGGAATCCCACCACACATTTCAGGAAGGAAATCGAAGATGTCCGAGAAACTTGATAAACTGATAGCCGACCTCGACTCGCTGACCCTGATGGAAGCGGCCGAGCTCTCGAAGCTGCTGCAGGACAAGTGGGGCGTGAGCGCCGCGGCCCCGATGATGATGGGCGCGATGCCAGGGGGCGCGGCCGCCCCCGCCGCGGCCCCGGTCGAGGAGAAGACCGAGTTCGACGTCATCATCAAGGACGCCGGTCCCAAGAAGATCGAGGTCATCAAGACCGTGCGCCAGCTCAGCCCCGGCCTGGGACTGAAGGAAGCCAAAGACCTGGTCGATACCGCGCCGCAGCCGGTGCTCACGGGCGTGAACAAGGAAGCCGCCAACGACGCCAAGGCCAAGCTCGAAGCATCGGGCGCAGTCGTCGAGCTCAAGTAGTCACGCGACGGAGTGGATTGCACGATCGGCGCAGGTCTCCCAACCGCGCCGTCAGAAGGGTACTGGCTGCAACCTCCCATGGGCTTTGCGCCCGTGGGAGGTTTTGCTTGACCCTTGAATCTGTCACGGATATTCTTAACTCACCTTACGCAGCGGCCGTTCAACTTCGCTCTAAGCCCGCGTCCTCGCGGGCTTTACAGCCACTCACCCGACCGCGACGGGAGCACTGCACCGCGTGTGGGACGCGGGCGGGTAGCAACCTGCGTAAGGTGAGTTCTTAATTACAGCCACGGAAGGGGGAACGCATGGATATCCGGCACAAGCACGTGCTTGTCTTGGGTGGAGCGGGGTTGGTGGGGTCGGCCGTCTGCGCGGCGCTGGTGCGCGAAGGCGCGGCGCGCGTACTCGTCGGCGGGCTGACGAGCGCCGAGGCGCGCGAGGGCATCGATCGCATCCGGCGCATGGTATCGGCTGCGTCGACCGAATTGATTCCCATTGGCGGCAATGTCTTTGTGCGCGAGGCGTTGAAGGACAAACCCCGCGTGGAACTGCTCTCCAACCCGGAATTACGCCGGCAGATGCTGGACGATGTGCTGGGCGAACTGAGTGAAAGCGTGCTCGCCTCTTCCTACCTGGCGCGCCTGATTCGGGGTGAGGTGGAAAGCCAGGCGGGACGCCGCCCGGATATTATTGTCGATTGCATCAACACGGCGACCGTGCTGGCGTATCAGGAAATTTACGCGGCCGCGCGCGAAGTGCGCCGCCTGTTGGCCGAACAGCGTATGGCTGAACTCCCGGAGGCGGTTGAGGCGTTGTTATGCACCCAATACACGCCGCAGCTCGTTCGCCACGTTCAGATTCTCTATGAGGCGATGCGCCAGGCCGGCACGCAGACCTACCTCAAGGTCGGCACCAGCGGAACCGGCGGGATGGGCCTGAACATCCCGTATACTCACGGTGAAGAGAAACCCAGCCGCGTGCTGATGAGCAAGAGCGCGATGGCGGGCGCGCACTCGCTGCTATTGTTCCTGATGGCGCGCACACCCGGGGCGCCGGTGGTGAAAGAAGTGAAGCCGGCCGCCGTGATCGCGTGGAAGACTATCGCCTATGGCCCGATCAAACAGCGCGGCCAGCCGATCCCGCGCTTCGATTGTTCGCCTGCCTCGCCCATCCCGTTGCCCGAAGCGCTGGCCGACGCGCCTGAAGGGCGGTTCGGCGTTCCGCTCGAGGGCGTGCTCGAATCGATCTATATCGACACGGGCGAGAACGGCATGTTCTCGCTGGGCGAGTTCGCCGCGATCACGACGTTGGGCCAGATGGAGTTCATCACGCCGGAAGAGATCGCGGCGACGGTGATTCAGGAGATCAAGGGTGGCAGCACCGGCGCCGACATCGTCGGCGCGCTCGACGCCGCCCTGCTCGGCCCGACCTACCGCGCCGGTGTGTTGCGCATCGCCGCGCTCACCCGGCTGCGCGAATTGGAGAAGCAACATCGCATCGATAGCGTCGCGTTTGAAATCCTCGGCCCGCCCCGGCTGTCGAAACTGTTGTACGAGGCGTACCTGCTCAAGCGCGTGTATGGCGCGATGAAGAACGTGCTGGCGCAGACGCCGGAGAGACTCGCGCTGGCCTTGTGGGAGTTTATCAAGCGCGACGACGATACGCGCGTGCGCATCATCTCGATCGGCCTGCCGATCCTGCTGCCCGATGGGGCGCGCATGCTGCGCGGCCCGCGCATCAAGAGCCAGCACGCGGATGCGGGTTGGGTCGATCTGACGCCGGCCAATTTGAAGCGCTGGCAGGATCGGCTCAAAGCCATCCTGGCCGAGTTAGGCCCGGATGCGCTCACCGATTCCAGCTCGCGCATCGACCGGCGCTTCCCCGGCCAGCGCGCCTGGGCGCCCGACGACGGTCTCGACATCGGCGAGATCGCGGGCTGGCTGTTCATTCATGAGGATGGTGGCGAGCGGATTAAACGGTAGAGGGTGAATCGGTGATTGGTGAATTGGTAATTGGTAAATTGGTCGGTCTTGACAAAACGGCTCAACAAGCGATAATTGCGGCAGTGACGTTGAACCTCAAAATCTAAAAGCTGTGACGGAGAAGAGTAAGCGGTTGAGCGCCGCCAGGGAGTCGGGATCGCAGACTGGAAATCCCGACCGGATCGAAACCGCCGAAGTTCGCTCCCGAGCTGAGTGGTGAAACCCAATTACTGATTACTCATCCCTACTCAGTAAAGTGATGAGTAAGTAGGGATGAGTAATTGAGGCGTGTAGCTTCCTCCGCCGGCCCAGCGTTACCAGGGCAGCCAATCGCCAGACGGCTGTTGGTGTGATAAGCGGACTCGCCTGACGGCGCGGGTCAATCAGGGTGGTACCACGGGAGATCGATGACGCTCTCGTCCCTAAGCGGACGGAGCGTTTTTATTTATGATTGCTGATTGCTGATTGTCGATTGTAAACACTCATCACGATAGGTGTTTCACTCATAGCCTAGGAGCTGACCATGCTCGATCAACTTGATCAGATTCAGAAAGAAGCGCTGGATGCCTTAAACACCATCGGAAATGGGAAAGCGCTGGATGCCTGGCGCGTGGAACACCTGGGCAAGAAGTCGCCACTGATGACGATTCTAGGCGACCTGGGCCAGCTGTCGAAAGAGGAACGCCCCGCCATCGGCAAGCGCGGCAACGAGGTCAAGCGCGCGCTGGAAACCGCGCTCGAAGACAAAGCCGAAGCGCTTCGGCGGGCCGAGATGGAGCACAGCATGACCGAGGGCGCACTGGATGTGACGCTGCCCGGCCGGCCCAGGCCGCGTGGCCGGCTGCATCCGATGACCCAAACGCTGCGCGAGTTCTACGCCATCTGGGCGCTGATGGGCTTCCAGGTGTACCGCGCCCGCGACGTGGAACTCGACGAGTACAACTTCGAGCTGCTCAATATCCCGCAGCACCATCCGGCCCGCGATATGTGGGACACGTTCTACACGACGACGCCGGGCGTGCTGCTGCGCACGCACACCTCGCCCGGCCAGATCCACGCCATGCGCCAGTTTTGCCCGGAGCCGATCCGCGTCATCCTGCCTGGCATGTGCTACCGTTACGAGCAGATCACGGCGTCGAAAGAGATTCAATTCCAGCAGGTCGAGGGCCTGGCGGTCGGCAAGAATGTTCGGATGAGCGATCTGATCGGCACGATGAGCGAGTTCGCGCGGCGCATGTTCGGCGCGGAGCGCACGGTGCGACTCCGCGCCTCGCATTTCCCCTTCACCGAGCCGAGCATGGAAATGGATGTGGACTGTGTCGTGTGCGGCGGCCAAGGTTGCTCGGTGTGTAAGCGCACCGGGTGGCTGGAAATCGCCGGGGCGGGCATGGTGCACCCGACCGTGTTGCAAAACGGGGGCTACGATCCGGCCGTCTACAGCGGGTTCGCCTTCGGCATGGGGCCGCAGCGGGCGACGATGCTCAAGCACGGCATCACCGATATCCGGTATTTCTTGCAGAACGATCTCAGGTTCTTGGAGCAGTTTTAGAGAAGCGGTGATAGGTAGACAGGTAACAGGTAGCCAGGTAATCACGCATTACGCTGATTCTCACATGAGCGACGGTGCTATTCGACCGGAAAGACCGCTACACTACACACTGCTGATCCTGCTGATCACACTGCTGGGCTTCGCCGCGCGTTTCATCAACCTTGGCGGCGACAGCCTTTGGTTTGATGAGCTGTTCACGTTAGATACAGCGCGCCAAAGTCTCGGCCAGGTGCTCGCCGGTCAGGACATCAACAACCCGCTCGGTTTTCACCTGCTCTCGTACATGGCTGTGCGCATCTGGGGAACGAGCGAATATGCGTTGCGCTTGGCGTCAGCTGCGGCCGGGACGGTAGGCATACCGTTGCTCTTCGTCGTTGGGAGCTTGATCGCGAATCGGCGCGTCGGGTTTTGGGCAGCCGCGCTGCTTGCGGTTTCGCCCTTTCACATCCGTTACAGCCAGGAAGCTCGCGCGTATGCGGTGCAGATGGCATTCAGTCTGGCGAGCATGGCCTGCCTGCTGCTTGCGCTGGCGCGGGGCAAACGCTGGTGGGTCGCTTATGGAGTCTTGACTGCGTGCAACGCTTACCTGCAATTCAGCGCATTCCTGGTTTTGGCAAGCCAGCTGACGTTTGTTGGCCTGTTGACAGTCGTTCGCTTGCTAACGAAACGGTGGACACCTGGGCGTGCAGTTGAGGTAGTCGGCGGCTTATTGACGGCACTAGCGATCGCTGCAATCTTATACGGCCCCTGGATCGGGCCTGCGCTCCAGGGCGTCGCGGTCAACCTGAGCGCTCAAGTGAGGGAGAGCCTGTGGTCGAACGTTTCGATTGAAGAGCGAATAGCTGCGGGGTATTTTGCCTTCGGTTTCATGCAGACCGGGCTGGCGGCAGCGCTTGGCCTGTTGAGCCTGGTTGGCATCGCCGGTACCCTGATCCGGCGCAAGCTGGATCAAGTGCTGTGGCTTCTGAGCGGCGTGGGCGCGCCGCTTGTGTTGATCGCGATCGCCGGTATCGCGCGCGCGCCGCTACCGAAGCATCTGCTGTTCATCTTGCCGATCTATCTGGTCGCGGTTGCGATCGGGTTAGATGCGTTGGGCGGCGCAATCGAGCGCCGGGTCGCTGCGTGGAGCGAGCGCGCCGCGCATCTTGTCCCCGCTGCGCTGGCAATGGGATTGTTACTGGTCGCGCTTCCGCTCGTCCTGGCCGAGCATGCCTACGTCTACAACGATTGGAAAGGCGTGGCGCAGTATCTCAAACGCAGCGCGCACGCGGGCGCTATCGTCGTCCCGATCACGCTCGACCTGCCCGATAGTTTCAACCAGGGGTACGGTGTGCTCTCACACTACCTGCCGCAGATTTTTCCGAGCGCGCACCTGCTCATTGGAGAACGGCTCGCCGATCCAGCCAATGATTTGGCCGGTCTCGTTCAAGCGACCGGCGAGGTCTGGTTCACACTGCTCAATCGCGTCCGGCCGGTTCAGTTTGACGATCCGACCATTCAGGTGATACCTTTTCAGGAATCGATCTATCTGATCCATCCGTCGCTGGCAGGCCGATCGCCGTTGCACCAGCTGCTGGCGCTCTACCCGAAGATTATCCCGCAGGCCCTGACGCCGGCGCCGCAATGTTACCTCTGGCTCGACCTGGCGCTGTTGCACATTCAGGCTGAGCAGCACGACCAGGCGCGCGTGGCCGCCTCGAATTTTCAAGGGCCATGCCCAGACACCTTGAGCGTGCGTCAGGAGGTCTACCGCCGGTTACTCGATCATTATGCACAAGCGCAGCAGACCGGGCCGGCGCGCGAAGCCGCTCTCCAACTCGTGGCGCTAGACGCGAAAGATCAGCAGGCGCTAGAGTTCCTCAGCGTATATGACCTGAATGCGCTGTTTGAGGCTGGCCTGGCTCAAGTCGTTGAGTCGCCAGCACTGCCGGTCAAACGCGCGCGCTTTACCATGCCGCAGGACGGCGATTGGGGTGAGGTCGTGCTGATGCAAACCCCGGCGCAGCTGACTTATCACCTCGCGCTGCCGTCCGAGCCGGTCGAGTTTCGATCGCGCATCGCGCTGGCGCCGGAGAGTTGGGAGTGGGGCGGCGATGGCAGCACGTTTGCGCTTCGGCTGGAAGAGGCTCTTGGCCATCAAGCGAACTTGTTCGAGCAGTACCTCTCGAACGCCGAGACCGATCGGCGCTGGTATGATGTGCGCGTTCCACTCAACCAGTACGCCGGACAGGCGGTTACCCTCACCCTCGTCACCGATCCCGGCCCGGCCGGCGATACGACCGGCGATTGGGCCGGCTGGGATACGCCGCGCATCGTGTACGCGCTTACTCACTAATCACCAATCACTCTTCACTGCCCGTTGTAAGGAGTTCAACATGAAGGTTCCTCTCTCCTGGCTCAAAGACTACGTCGATATTACGCTGCCGGTCGAGGAGCTGGCCGAGCGACTGACGCTGGCCGGGCTTGAAGTCGAGCACCTCGATTACGTCGGCGTCGCCCCGACCCGCAGCGCTGCGCTCCACAGCACGAACGGCGAGCCGCAGCACCCCGGGCTGGTATGGGATCGCGACAAGATCGTGATCGGCCAGATCGTCGAAGTGCGCCCGCACCCCAATGCCGATCGGTTGGTGCTGGCCGATGTCGAGTATGGCGCAGAGAAACCGCATCAGGTGGTGACGGGCGCGCCGAACCTCTTTCACCTGAAAGGGCAGGGTCGGCTGGCGCATGGGCCGAAGGTCGTGTTCGCGAAGCAAGGCGCGACGCTGTACGACGGCCATCAGCCGGGCCAGGTGCTGATGACGCTCAAACCGGCTAAATTGCGCGGCGTGCCCAGCGATTCGATGGTGTGTTCCGAAAAAGAGCTCGGCCTCAGCGACGAACACGAAGGCATCCTCTTGCTGGATGACGATGCGCCGGTCGGCGTGCCTGCGGGGGATTATCTGGGTGATGTTGTGCTTGACATTGCCATCCTGCCCAACATCGCGCGGGCCATGTCGATCATCGGCGTGGCGCGCGAGGTCGCGGCGCTGACCGGGCAGCGCTTACGGTATCCGTCGTCTGCGGTGGCGCAGGCCGGGCCGCCGATCAAAGAGCAAGTGGAAGTCGAGATTAGAGATTCAGAATTGAACCCGCGCTTCACGGCGATGTTGATCACGGGCGTGCAGATCGCCCCAGCGCCGTACTGGATGCAGCGACGGCTGCGCCTGGTCGGTATGCGTCCTATCAACAACATCGTCGACGTGACCAACTACGTGATGCTCGAAGTCGGCGAGCCGAGCCACGCCTTCGACTACGATCAGCTCGTCAAGCGGGCCGGTGGCCGGACCCCGAAGCTCATCACCCGCCTGGCGCAGCCGGGCGAGCGCCTGCTCACGCTCGACGGCGTCGAGCGCGCGCTCGATCCGTTCAACATGCTCGTCACCGACACGGCCGGGCCGCTGGGTTTGGCCGGCATCATGGGCGGCGGCGAAACCGAGGTCAGCGACAGCACGACCAGCATCTTGCTCGAAGCGGCGAACTGGGATTTCATCAACGTGCGCCGTACCATGCAATCCCAACGGATTGCGTCGGAGGCCGGCACGCGGTTTGGGCGCGGCGTGCATCCCGCGCTGGCGCTCCTCGGCGTGAGGCGCGGCGTCGAGTTGATGCGCCAACTGGCCGGCGGCGCGGTTGCGCAGGGCGTGATCGACGTGTATCCCAAGCCGGCTCCGACGATTGTGATTGACTTGACCACTGCCGAAGTCGAACGCATCCTGGGCTTCTCGATCCCGCTCGACCAAATCGTCCACATACTAGAGTCGCTCGAATTCAAATCCGCAATCCGCAATCCGCAATCCGCAATTAGAGTGACCGTCCCTGACCATCGTCTTGACTGCGACGGCCCTGACGATCTGATCGAGGAAATCGCGCGCATTTACGGTTATGACCGCATCCCGCGCTCGCCGATGAACGACGAGATGCCCCCGCAGCGGGACAACGCCGATCTGGAACTGGAGGAGCTGGTCCGGGATGCGCTGGTCGAGGCCGGGCTGCAAGAGGTGGTGACGTACGCGATGACCACGCCCGCGCACGAGGCGGCGATCTTCGCGCCAGGCACGCCGCCGGATGATCGGCCCTACGTCGCGATCGCGAACCCGATCAGCGCCGAGCGCACGCACATGCGGCATACGCTGCTGGCCGCGCTGCTCGACACGGTTGCTGCCAACGTGCGCCATCACGCCGCCGTCAACCTGTTCGAGATCAGCAAGGTCTACCTGGCGAGCGAAGACGGCCCGTTGCCCGACGAGCCGCGCCGCCTAGCGATCGCGCTGACGGGGCAACGCGCGCCGGAGTTCTGGCAGGGCAGCGATACCGGGCTGCTGGGCTTCTACGATCTGAAAGGCGTGATCGAAACGGTCGTCGCCGCGCTGCACATCGACTCGCCGCGGGTGCGCTATGAACCAAGCGCGCACCCCACCTATCATCCCGGTCGGGCGGCCAAACTCATCCTCGACGATCGCCACGCCGGGTCGTTCGGCGAGCTGCATCCGCGGGTGCGCGAAGCGTTCGATCTGCCGAACCAGCCGGTCCTGGCCGCCGAGCTCGATTTCGAATTGTTGGTCAATCATGCGCGGCGTCTATTCCGCGTGCGAGACGTGCCGCGTTACCCGGCTGTCACAGAGGATTTGGCCGTGATCGTCAATAACGCTGCGCCGGCGGCGGTCGTGCGGGACGCGATCATCGAGTCGGGTGGAGAGCTGCTGCGCGATGTTGCGCTGTTCGATGTGTTCAGAGGCGAGCAGATCGGATCGGGTAAGAAGAGCCTGGCGTATCGGCTCACGTATCAGGCCGAAGATCGCACGCTCACCGATGCCGAGGTCGCCAAAGTGCGGGCGGGCATCGTCCGGCATTTGCAGGAGAAATTCGGGGCAACGCTACGCGGGTGAATTATAAGAACCCCGGTTTCTCACAGAAACCGGGGTTCTCTTCTTATCGAAATGGCAACTGGATGGTGAACGTGCTGCCGTTGCCCGGCTCACTCTTCACGTGGATGGCGCCGTCGTGGTGTTGCACCACGGCGCGCACGAGCGGCAACCCGATGCCGAGGCCGCCGAACAGCTGATCGCCTTTCTTGTCGAGCAAGTGGAGGCGGTCGAAGATGTGATCGATCAGCTCCGGCTCGATGCCGACGCCGGGATCGCGCACCGAAATCACGGCGTGCGGCCCGTCGCGTCTTATCTTCACCAGAATGTCGCCGCCGTTGGGACTGAACTTGATCGCGTTGTCGAGCAGGGCGCTGATCGCCTGCGTCAGGCTATCCTCATCGCCGCGCAGACGAGGCAGCCTGCCCTCGATCTCGGTCAGGATGCGCAGCCCCGCGTCCCGGGCCTTGGACGCCTGCTGCTCGACGATGCCGCGCACGATCGCTTCCAGGTTGAGCAACTCCATCTGCGGGACGACCAGCTCGATCTCTTGCAGGAACAGGATGTTGTTGACCAGCCGCACGATCATGTCGAAGTTGCGGGTGAGCGTTTCGACCGCCCGATCCAGGTCCGCGCCTTTGAGCATGCCCGCCTTGAGCAGGTGGATGTAGCCCTTCACCGAAGTGAGCGGCGTGCGCAACTCGTGCGAGACGACCGTCAGGAACTCGCCCCGGCGCGCTACTTCGCGCTGCAAGTCTTCGTACGCCTGCGCCAGTTCGACATTCTTGCGACGCAGATCGGCCATGGCGCGTTGATCGGCGTCGCGCAGCCGCGCGGCGACCGCGCGCATGATCGCGGCTGCCATCGCCGGGTTGTGATTGAGATACTGGTTGAAGTCGTCTTTGGAGATTTCCAGCAGGACGGTATCTTCGAGCGCGGTCACGGTCGCCGCGCGCGGGATGTCCTGCACCAGCGCCAGCTCGCCGAAGAACTCGCCCGGCCCTTGCCGGGCCAGGATGCGCGCGGCGTCGTCATCGAGCTGCTTGCTGACCTCGACCGTGCCCGACTCGATGATGAAAAACGTGCGGCCCACTTCGCCTTCGCGGCAAACGACCGCGCCGGTGGGATAGTGCCGGGTGTGCAGTGAGCTGGAGATATACAACACCCACGAGTCGGTCAACCCCGGGAAGACGGCGCGCAGAAACTCAGTTCGATCCATCGTGGTTTGCGCAGACAGATCCATATTTGCATCCTGCCTGCGATTGTAGCATAGCCCCTCGGCTGCCCAAGTTGCGATTCGGTTACAGGATGAATGGCCCCTCCCCCTCTCCCCATCTGATGGGGAGAGGGGAGGGGGTGCGGGCTACGCCGCCAGCCCGCAATTCGAGCAGTAAGCTGCGCCGGGCCGCAGTTGCCAGCCACACTTTGCGCACGCGCGCGACGCCGCCACGTCGATCGCGCGGCCACACTGGCTGCAATACTGCGTGTTGGCGGGCATTTGCGCCCCACAGGTGCGACAGGTGATCGGCGCCGCTTTCACCGCCAGCCGGCGTAAACCCGATGCGGCCGGTCGCCGCCGCAAGGCCAACACCGCTACCAGAGCTATGACGCCCACGCCGACGATGCAGATCGAGGCCGTTGAGCCGATCGGGTTGTTGGGCGACGCGGCAGACGGCACAGGCGTCGCGCGGTTTGGCGGGGGCGTCGGCCCGACCGCGACTGCCTCTGGCGGCGGCGCCGGGAGCCGCGCCACGCCTGACCCGGTGGCATCGGCCTCGGCGGCGTTTTCGATCGGGGTGGTGGCGTCGATCAGGAACGTGCGCACGTCTTCCGGCCCGAAGCGGGGATAGGCGCTCCAGACGAGCGCGGCCGCGCCCGCGATGTGCGGCGCGGCCGCCGATGTGCCGAAGAACCCTTCGGGCGCAAACGCCGCTACCGACACGCCATCCGGCCCTAACACTTCCGGTTTCTGGCGGCCGTCGTTCGTCGGGCCGTAAGAGCTGAATGGTTCCAGCGCATTGTCGCGGTAAAAGACGGCGCCGACGGCCAGCGCGCCCTGAGCGTCGGCCGGCGTGGCCAGGCTGTGCGAGGGCGTGGTGTGTTCCATGCTGCGCGCTTCGTGGATATACAGATCGAGCCGCGCGGCCCGCGTCGTGTTCATCGCCTGCACGGCGACGTAGTAGGCGCCCTGATCTTGAAACTGATACAAGATCTGCTCGACCGGCGCGCGGTTGCCCGACTGCACGTTGCGCGAAGAGGCGAGCACCACGCCGTCGCGATCGAGCAAATACAGATCGTAATCCTCAGCCGCTTGCGGCCAATCATCCCAATTCAACACGATCTGGGTCGCCTGTTCGGGTGCAGGCCGAAACGCCAGCAGCGAGCTCGCGCGGTTGAAGTCGTGGAAGCCGTCGGCGTCGGCGTCGGAGAATGTCACGCGCAGATGTTCGTTCGCGCTGTTGCCCGCCGAGTTGATCCACACGGCGGTGCGCGCCGCGCGATCGACCAGTTCGGCGTCGCGCCCGGTGCCATCCATCGGCCCGGCCAGCCCGCCCGCCGAATGCGAGATGATATCTACATCCTCTTCCAGCAACCAGTCCACGGCATTGCCCATGCTCACGTCGCCGCCGTCGTAGTACGCCAGGAACAGCTCGGCGTCGGGCGCGAGGTCATGAATGATCTCGGCCACGGCCGTGCCGTGATTCTCCCCCGTCGCATCCGGCTCGGCGCCGCCGACAAAAGAGCGGAGGGTGAGCTGCTCCGGCAATTCGCTGCCCAGCAGATCACGGTAACCGTCGAACCCCTGATCGAGAACGCCGATCTTAACACCACGGCCGGTGAAGCCGGCCGCGTGCCATAGATCTGCATCGAGGGTGAACAATCCCTCGCTGAGGATCGTTCCTCCGTTTTGCCTGGGCGGCAGCTCCTGATCCGGCGGCCGGTGCGCATCCTGCGGCAAGTTGGGCGGGCTGAACTGCAAGCCGATGACGTGTTCCAGGTCGCGGATGCGCTCGAACACGGCCGCCGGGTCGTCTGACTGCGCGGTGGTCACGATCACATCGAGCGGAATGCTGATGTCGATCAGGTCTTGATACACGCCCAGGATGTTGGCGCCCAATGCTTTCAGATCGTCGATCAAACGTGACGGATCGAGGGTATCGATGACGAGCGTGACGCGCACATCGTTATCCGCCGTGAGCAGCCCGCGCGTGCGGGCCAGCTGCTCGGCCGCTTCGAGGCCGCCCTGCTCGTAAGCCACGACAAAGTCCTTGTAAGCCGAATCGACAGCCGGGTCGCGCAACAGCCGCTCCAGGCGCGGGAATTGCTGGGCCAGGTCATCGAGCGAGGGCGGCGTGATCGTCACTTGCGGCGGGGGCGGGAAGGTTGCGGTCGGGACTAGCGCACCGGGCGCAGCTGCCGGCCGGAAGAATAGCCACGCGGCAGCGCTGATCAGAACGGCGACGAAGACGAGGATGAGACGGACTCGGGTTTTGGGCATTCAGCGTAAGGTTGCAGACGGTCAGGAGCGTGAGGTCCGCATCTCGAAAGTAAGTTCGGGACCTTCGAGATCGACATACAAGCTGTTCAGGATGTCTCGTCCGATCAAGGCATAATCCTCCGAGATCGGGATGATCTCGCTGCGACGAATACGCGCATCAGACAATTCGATTCCAACGGTATACGTGCGGATAGTAGTCGGGGCAGTATCGAATCCTGCGACGTCGATCTCGCTCTCCGGTTGCATCTTCCAATCCATCAATAACCGGAGCGGGATCGCCGAAATGTCGGCAGCGGTATCCAACTTCGCCAACACCTGTTGCTTCTGATTGGGCGCATCGGGCATGAAGACCTCGATCGTTAATGCGGGCGCAGGCGGCGAAAAACTCGGATCGTACGGAAATTTCAAGGTCTGGCTACCTTTCGCTGTGGAAAGTGGTAGATACGCGGCCGATCGGTCACTTGCTGTACATACATTGCGACCCGACCCAAGCGCTGATGAACCTGCTCGATGACTTGCACTTTATCGTCGCCCACTTCGACCACCTGGCCTCCGACAACAGCCACGTATTTCTCAGGATACTGTTTCAGGAGTTCGGGCCGGAGTCGTTCGAAGGCGGCTTTCTCGCGTTCGAAGCTGGCATCGCCTGGCTCCGGCGTAGATTGCGTTTGCGCTGCGCGAGCCTCCGCACGCAGGGACTCGTAAGCTTCGATCGGCAAGATCACCGCAATCCGCTGTCCGTCGGCCTCAATGTAGACTGGCTCTTTGATAATTAGCTTGTCGCCCACGCTCCACCTCGATAGTTAGCGCTATGTAAAAATTATACACCTGCCGCCTTACTTCGCCCGAAATGTCAACGTCAGCTGGCCGAAGCGCAAGCGGTCGCCATCGCGCAACAGGGCTTCCTCACCCATCGCGACGCGCCGCCCGTTTAGAAACGTGCCGTTCGTGCTGCCGGCATCCTCGGCCACCCACGCATGGCCGCGCTGCAACAGCCGCGCGTGCACGCGCGATACGCCATGCGTCGCGCCGTCGTGCGGGCCGAGATCGATGTCCGGGAAGATCTGATTGAACTTGTCGCTGCGGCCGATGGTCAACTCGGTCTTCGGCGGCAGGAGGATCGTGCTGCCGGTGTTCAACACGAAATGCGGGCCAAGCGCCGCCTGCCGCGATCGCCGGCCGGCTTCGGGTGGGAGCGGGGCCGTCGGCAGCCGACCGCCGGTGCGCAGCGTCGCGCCGCACTTGGCGCAGTAGCGACCGAGCGTGTTGACGATCGCGCCGCAGCGCGGGCAGGTATCGTGCCGGGCGATCATCGGTGTGTACGTCAAATCACGCGAACCGCCGGCGGTCTGCGTCAGCGCCGTCTGCAACGCGTTGACCATTTCCTCCATGGCCTGATAACGCCCGCCCGGATTTTTAGCCATCGCCCGCAGGATGATGGCTTCGGCCATCGCCGGCAGGCTGGAATTGATCGCGCACGGCGATTCAGGTGTTTCGTTGATATGTTGCATGACGATTTCCAGCGGCGTCTGGGCGTTGAACGGCCGGCGGCCGGTCACCACCTCATACAGCACAATGCCGAGCGAATAAATATCGCTGCGGGCATCGACTTCGACGGCCTGGGCCTGCTCCGGCGATACGTAATACGGCGCTCCCGATTCGATTACCTCGGTCAAGGGCTTGCCGCCGCTGGTCATGCGCGCCACACCGAAATCGCTCAACAGCGGCCAGTCGTCACGCGCCAGCAAGACATTCGACGGCTTGACGTTCTGATGCGTCATGCCCTGGCCGTGCGCGTATGCGAGCGCGCGCGCCACCGGCAGAATCAGGGCGGCCGCTTCGCTCCAGTCCAAGGGCTCGCCGGTCAGACGCGACTCCAGCGTGCCGCCGTCTACGTGATCGGTCACCAGGTAAGCCAGCCCGGCGTGCGCGCCGTAATCGTACACCGTCAGGATGTGCGGATGGCGCAACTTAGCGACCGCCCGCGCCTCGCGCTGGAAACGCATCAGAAAAGCCGGGTTCGCCAGATCGGCGGCATCGAACACCTTCACGGCGACCCAGCGGTCAAGCCCCTGTTGATAGGCGCGATACACGCGCGCCAGCGTACCCTGCCCGATCTTCTCGGTAACCCGATACGATCCTAGCTCTTTGCCGACGAGATCCATCCCGCTCCCTTACGCAGTCGAATCCAGCTATGCAGAACACAGAACCACTAAGACAAAGGATGCAACTCCGCACGCTAATCTTGCAGGCTTATTCCACGCGCACGACGATGACGCTGATATTGTCCGACCCACCCGCCGTATTGGCGGCTTCGATCAGCTGGCGACAGGCATCCAGCGGCGTCGGCGCGGCCGCCACAATCGACCCGATCACTTGATCGTCGTGCAGCATCTCCCACAATCCATCCGAGCACAACAACAGCGTATCGCCGACGCGCAACTGCTCCTCGAAGAGATCGACTTCCACATCGGGATCGCGGCCGAGCGATCGGACGATCACGTTGCGCGCCGGGTGCGTGAAGATATCTTCCGGCCTGACGTTGCCCAGGGCGACCAAGCCCGCGATCAACGAGTGATCGCGCGTGATCTGCTGCAGCCGTTTGCCGCGCAACAGGTAGGTGCGGCTATCTCCAACATTGGCGATAACCGCCCGGCCATTCTGCACCAGCGCCATCGTCAAGGTCGTGCCCGCGTTGCCGGCTTCTTCCGGGTGTTCGCGCGCCTGCGCGTACACCGTCAGGTTGCCCGATTGCACCGCGCGCGAAACCCGCGTTTGCAGCGAATCGCCGCGCTCCAGGCGTCCCGACTTCGTTCTCGGCCACCGGATTTTCTGGGTATAGGGCGTACCCATCGGATGGGTTTCGTCCGGGCCGGGCGGCGCGAGCAGGTCGCGCAGCGCGTCGTGGATGGCCGCGACGGCCCACTGGCTGGCCAGCTCGCCGGCCAGCTGGCCGCCCACGCCGTCGGCGATGACGAACAACCCCAGCGGTTGATTGCTGGCGTCGCGCGTGACCAGGTAGAAAATGGCGTCTTCGTTGTGTTCGCGCTCACGCCCCACGTCCGTCAGCCCCGCCGCGTTCAGTCTCATCCCGATTTGTCCCTCTGCCTTTGCGCCAGCACGCTTAACCCGCTAAAGACGACGCAGAAGCCGAGCAGCACGCCCCAGCGTTCCAGCACGTAGGCTGGTGTGTGTCCATAGTTTACATTGAAATCGACGCGAAGACGATCCCGCAGCGTCACCTCGCGCTGCACCCTCGCGCCGGTCACGGGATCGACCCCTTCCACCGTTCTCGATAATTCGATCTGGCCCAAATCGTTCAACGCGGGCAGATCGACGGTGGAGCCGAGCGCTTCCACTGTCCAGCGCGTCACGGTGAGATAAGACAGCGCCCGCGTGAAGCCGGGCAGCTCGAAGATCACACCGGCAAACATGATCTGCGTGAACAGCGCGAACAGCACGACGTACACGGCGGTCCCGGCGGTGTTGACGACGGCCGAGATGAACAGGCCGATGGCCGTGCCCGCCGCCGCCGCCAACGCCAAGGTTAGATAGATTTCGAGCGGGGCGGGCAGGAGCGCGCCCAACTGCGGGAACTGCACCCGCAATCCCACGGCGACGATCAGCGCCAGGCACTGAATCAGCGCGAACCCGATCAACACGACCGCCTTCGATCCGAGATAAGGCATCAGGCGCAAGTTGATCATCCGCTCGCGCCGATAGACCGCGCGCTCGCGCACCAGTTCGAAGGATGCGACGAACATCCCGGAGAGAGCCGCCGCCAGCGCCAGCATCATCAACAACGTCTGCGCCTGCGCCGCGACGGAATACTGGTGGGTCTCGTGCAAGATGTCGGCGATGCGCTCGGCGCTCGCGCCGACGAGCGCGGTCGGCTCGGCCAACAGCGACAACAGCAGGCCGATCACAGGCATGACCGCCAACAGCACCACCAGGCGGGGCGTGTCACGTAACGCGAGTTCAAATGTCCGTTGGGTGAGGATGGCAAACTGGCGCAAGAAGCGGATGCGCGGCCGGCCGGGCAATTTGATCGGGCCGGTCGAGTGCGAGGCATCGGGCCGGGCGCTCAACCGGGTCTCGATGTACTGCTGCGCGTAAGCGGAAGCGCGGAAGCGCGTCTCCCATAGCGCCGGGTCGCGTTCGATCTCGGCGTAAATGTCGGCGAAGTCCCCGACGCCGAAGAAGTCGAGCGCGGCGGCCGGCGGGCCGAAGAACACCAATCGGCCATCGCCCAAAAACGCCACGTGATCGCACTGGCGGATGTTGGCGGTGGCGTGCGTCACCAGCACGATCGTGCGGCCGGCGTCGGCCATCCGGCGCAGCGTGTACATCAACTTCTTTTCCAGGCCGGGGTCGAGGCCGGAGGTCGCTTCGTCTAAGAGGAAAACGCTCGGCTCGGCGATCAGCTCGGCGCCGATCGACACGCGCTTGCGCTGGCCGCCGCTCAGGTGCGCCACGATCTGCTCGCGCTGCTCGGCCATCTCGACCTCGGCCAGCACGCGCCGCACCCGCTGTTCGATCTCTTCGGGCGAGGTATCCGAAGGCAGGCGCAGTTGCGCGACGTAGCGCAGCGCGCGATCGACCGGCAGCTCGGCGTGAATGATGTCATCTTGCGGAACGACGCCCAGCAGGTTGCGATACAGCGCGTAGTGCGTGTAGAAGTCGTCGCCGTTCAGCAGCACCCGACCTTCGACCCGGCGAAAACCACTCAGCGCGTCGAGCAGCGTGGTCTTGCCCGTGCCCGACCCGCCGACGATGGCGACAAACTCGCGCGGCAGGATCGACAACGAGACATCGTTCAGGATCAGGCGCGAGCCGTCGACGCGGCGGGTCAGGTTGAGCGCATCGATACGAGCCTGCGCCGCCCCGGCGGCCTGGCTGAAGCCGGTGGGCTGATAGGTGAGCCGGAATGGGCCGATCTGCACCACGTCGCCCGGTTGCAGCGTCACGCCCGCATTCGGATCGAGCCGGCGGCCGTTGACGTAGGTGCCATTCGTGCTGCCCAGGTCGGTCAACACGTGGCCCGCGTCGGCGCGCTCGACGTGCGCGTGCATGCGCGAGACAACCGGCGAATCGAGATGGAGATCGTTGGAGGGATCGCGCCCGATCGTCAGCCCGGCGGTTTCACCGAGGTTGAATTCTCCCAACGAGATCGACTCGACCGCGCGGCCGGTCTGGTACGTCAGCCCGATCGAGTTGCCCAGCGCATCGCCGATGCGGATAATGTCGCCGTCGCGCAGGCTGTGCGTGGAGATGCGCCGGCCGTTGACGAACGTGCCGTTGCGGCTGCCCCGATCCACGACCCGATACACGCGGCGGCCGTCAACCACCTGCTCTTCGATCAGCGCGTGCTCGGCGGATACGGTCGGGATCGGCACGACGACGTCGTTGGTGGGGTGACGCCCGAGGGTGAGCGCGCCCCGGCGCAGCGGCAAGGTCTGCAACTCGCCATCCGGCCAGCGGATCACGAGGTGCGCGCGAGCCACCGCAATCAGCTGGGTCGAGCCAGAGTCGGGGTGGGAGTGAGAGTTAGAGTCGGGAGGGAGGGACATGAGTCAGACGGGATGAGTGATAAGTGAGTAGTGAACGGTGATGAGTAAAACGTGACGGGTGAAACGTGATCAATCCGCAATCCGCAATCAAAAATCCGCAATTCTCATGCTTGCCGGAAGATCAACTTCAGATTCCCCAGCGTGATGCGATCGCCATCTTTCAAGGCGGCCCGGCGGCCGGGTTCCAAGCGTTGATCGTTGAGATAGGTCAGGTTGACGCTCTCCAGGTCTTCGAGGGTGTAGTTGCCGTCCGAGCAACCCAAACGCGCGTGACGCCGCGATACGCCATAGGCTTCGGCGTTGTGCGGGGCCAGGTCGACATCGGGTGTTGCGCCGCTGAGTTGATCTTCGCGTCCGATGAGGCGCTCCCCACCCGCCGCCAGCGGCGGGAGCGCGATACGCCAGCCGGTGGCTTCGAGAATGAAGAGCGCCGCCGGCGGCAGCCCGGTTCCACACTCATCGCAGAAGCGCTCGCCCGGCAAAGCCAGCGTACCGCACTTGGGACAGGCCAGGCCCGCCGACTGCCCGACGCCGGACAGGCGCGATCCGCACGCTGCACAAAAACGGGCGAAAGGCAGATTGGACGCGCCGCACTTCGAGCAGAATTGGTTGGTCATCAGAGTGGCGGTGAGGTCAGGCTTCGCCCAGCGCGTCGATCTGGACCAGCACGGCGGTGATGTTGTCCGACCCGCCGGCCTGATTCGCGGCGTCGATCAGGCGTTGGCAGGCCTCCTGGGGCGAAGCGGCCGATAGGATCAGCTCGCGAATGTGCGTATCTTCAACGTAGCCGCACAAGCCATCGGAGCACAGCAGCAGCCGATCGCCGGGGGCCAGTGTGAGGCGCGTCACGTCGGGTTCGATCTTCGGTCGATCGCCGATCATCTTATAGATCACGTTGCGGTTCTCGTGCGTGCGCGCTTCTTCCGGCTTGATCTGGCCGGTATCGACCAGGCGCTGCACGAGCGAGTGATCGACGGTGAGTTGTTTGATGGCCGAATCGTTGATCAGGTATACGCGGCTATCGCCGACATGCGCAATATGCGCTTCGCCATTGAGGATCACGACCAAGACCAACACCGTGCCCATATCGGTGCGCGCCACGGCGCGCTGCCGGTGCACGGCTTCGTTCGCGGCCTGGATGGCGCCCTGCAGCCAGGCGGCGAGATCCAGGCTCGGCGTCGATTCATCCAGCTGCTGCGGGAACAGGCTCTCGATCGCCCGATTCGCAATCGAGCGAACGGCAATGCCGCTCGCCACGTCGCCGGCCGCATGGCCGCCGGCGCCGTCGGCCACGACGTACACGCCGATCGGCCGGCTCACCGAGCGATGCACCTGGCCGAGCTCGAGCGTCAACAGCGAATCCTCGTTCAATTGCCGCATCTGTCCCACGTCGGTCAGGCGGCCTGAGCGTAAATCGTACGAGGCGGGACGGCGCACCTCGGCCAGCGCGCTGCGCAGCCGATCGGCCAGCCCGGCCGCCGTCGTCAGCTTGCCGCTGAAAACGTCGGTGAAGGTTTGGGTCAGGCTGGGCGGTTCGAGCACGATGCGCGGTGAATACATTTGACCGGTCAGCAGCACGAACAGCGCGGCGGCCAGCGTGGCGACATCTTCCTTCAGCAACGCGCGGCCTTCGACGCCCGGCGTGACGATGCGCGCGGCGCTGAAGTCGAACCAGCGCGCCATCCGGTTTTCAAATGAAATGTGCGCCAGGTCGGCCGCGCCCACGGCGATGTTGCGCTGGTGGAGAAAGGCCAGGCTTTCCGACAGCATCACGCCCCAGGACAACACGTCGAGCAGCTCTTGCGGCGCAGCCAGCGACACGCCGGTAGAAAGTGACGGCTCGGGTAGCACGACGTAGTAACGCCGCGTGCCGGCGATCTGCTCCGAGAACGTGTCGAGCGGCAACAGCGCGCCGCCGTGATGCAAGCGCATATCGGCCAGCCGCCGTTCGATGGCGATGGCGTCGGCGGCCATGCTCTCTTTGATGGTGAACTGCGGGTGATGCGGCTCGATGCCGATGAGCAACGCGCCGCACTGTTGACAATACTCGTCGCCGAAAGTGTTCCGGGCGTAGGCGCAGGAGCGGCAGCGGATGCGCTTGTGCCGATCTTGCGCGGCGTACACGTTCACGGCCTGATCCCCGGTCATGGTGTTGAGAATCTCGTAAGGAAGACCCCCGACCAACGCGCCGATAGGCAAGGCTTCGAAGATGAAGCGTGGGCGGGGCAACGGTTGAGTGGCTTCCGCCTCAGCCGCCGGCGCGACGACAACGGCGGTTTCCTTATCGTCCAGCGGACGGGTGCCGAGCCGCGCCTCGAAGGGATGCGTGCTGAGCGTATCCTCATCGGACAGCGGAGAGGTCGTCGTTTCATCGTCACGCGCCTGGCCCGTTTCGACTTGCGCCTCGCGAGGCAGCGCCGCACTGCAACGACGACAAAAGCGTGCTTCGGGCGCGTTGTGGGTACCGCACACCGAACACTTCATGTAACGTTCCTCACCGTGATATTCGGATCGTAGGCGTGGAAGGTGAACTCAACACTGCCGAAGGATAGGCGATAACCGTCGCGCAGCAGGTTGCGGTGCGTGACCAGTCCATTGACCCGGATACCATTCTGCGAGCCGAGGTCTTCCACAATGAAGTCGAGGTCTTCGCGGCGGATCTGCGCGTGGCGGCGCGATACGCTGGCTGCGCCAGGCAGTTCCGGCGGGATGCGAATATCGCTATCGGCGCTGCGACCGATGATCACGACCGGTTTATGCAGCGCATAAACGTGCGGCTTGTCGTCGTCGCCGGGGCGTTCCAGAAACGCGATCGGCTCCGGCGGCGCGGGCGGAGCCGCACTGCGCGCGAGTCGCCTGCGGCGGCGCAGCAGGGCGACGCTGAACACGAGCAGCAACACGACCACCGCACCCAACGCGATGTAGGGCAGATTGACTGTTTCAAACATGGTCGTTCCGCGTATCGGGCATTGAGCGAATTATAGCCACAAATGGGCGCGATCGGAAATGGACCGGCGATGGGGAGGAAGCGTGAAACGTGATGCGTGACCCTGGCGCCGCCACGCCCTGTCCGGCGCGAACCCGCTTGTAGGGGGCAGGTCGCCGGGGGCGCGCCGGCGGGGGCAGGTGTGCGTGAACTTTAGCTGTCGAGCGGCTACTGGCAAGCGATTGACGATCGAGCCTGTCCGGGCTAAACTTGCGCGCATGCCTCCTCGCCTATCCCGACGCTTCTTCGCGCGCCCGACGCTGCGCGTGGCGCGCGAGCTGCTGGGCTGCCGGCTGGTGCGGCGCTGCGACGGGCGGCGCTTGAGTGGTGTCATCGTCGAGGCGGAAGCATACATTGGCGCAGCCGACCAGGCCTGTCACTGCCGCCGGGGGCGCACGCCGCGCACCGAGGTGATGTTCGGCCGGGCCGGCGTGGCGTACGTGTATTTTACTTACGGTATGCACTGGATGTTCAACATCGTCACCGAGTGCGAAGGGTTTCCTGCCGCCGTGCTGATTCGGGCGCTGGCGCCGGTGGAAGGGATCGACCGGATGCAAACCCATCGACGACAGACTGCGTTGAAGCAATTATGCAGCGGGCCCGCCAAATTGACCCAGGCGCTGCGTATCGATGGGCAGCATCACGGTGTTGATCTATGTGCGCGCGGCGGCGACATTTGGCTTGAGGCCGGCGCGCCGCTCGATCCCAGGCGCAGGGGAACGCCCGTCAGGGTCGGGCGCAGTGCGCGCATCGGCGTGGATTTTGCGCCGGAGCCGTGGCGCAGCCAGCCGTGGCGTTTTTACGTGCACGGTAATCCGTTCGTTTCGAAATAGAAGTTGGAGATTAGAGAGTAGAGAGGGAGACTGAGTCAACCATCCAACTAACCGCGAAGGGGGAACTCATGGGTTTACTCGAAGGCAAGCGAGCGCTGATCTTCGGCGTGGCAAATAAAGACTCGATCGGGTGGGGCATTGCCCGGATGCTGCACGCGCACGGCGCGACGATTGGCTTCTCCTCGATCGCCGATCTGGTCGAGCGGCGGGTGAGGCCGCTGGCCGAGTCGATCGGGGCGACGTTCGTGGAGCCGTGTGACGTGCAGAGCGACGAACAGATCGCGGCCGTGTTCGCCAAGTGGCGGGCGGCTTACGGCACGCTCGATATCCTGGTGCACGCGCTGGCTTTCGCCAATCGCGAGGACCTGGCCGGCGCGTTCGTCAACACCTCGCGCGAAGGGTTCAAGCTGGCGCTCGACATCAGCGCGTACTCGCTGGTGGCATTGGCGAAAGCGGCTCAAGAGCTGTTGCCGCCCGGATCGAGCGTGATGACGATGACGTATTACGGATCGGAGAAGGTGATGCCGCACTACAACGTGATGGGCGTGGCGAAGGCCGCGCTCGAAGCGAGCGTGCGCTATTTGGCGGCGGACCTCGGCCCACGCGGTATCCGCGTGAACGCGATCAGCGCCGGCCCGGTGCGCACACTGGCCGCCGCCGGTATTGCTGGGTTCAAAGATATGTATCGCCAGTTCAAGGACGTCGCGCCGCTGCGACAGGGCATCACGTCGGAAGACGTCGGCAAGACGGCGGTGTGGCTGGCGAGCGATCTAGCGAGCAATGTGACGGGCGACGTGATCTTCGTCGACGGCGGGATGAATGTGTTGGGGTTGGCCGCACCGCCGGGGAGTTAGGTCTCCTCATCCCGGTATCTCGATAAACTTGACCTCGCCGGTAGCCAGGTCGATCAAACAGCCGGAGCGGGGCTGGTAGCGCAGCCCGCTCAATGCGCCGGGATTGATGATGCGGGTTCGACCCTGCTGCTCGTCGCGACGGCGCAACGTGTGGCCGTGAAAGATGTAATCGAACTGGCCGGACTTGGCCCATTGGTTGACCAGCTTCATATCCTCGCCCCGACACAATCCGATGCGCCGACCGTCGAGCGTGGCCGTCAGCTGCGTTGGCAGCGACGACTGGAGCCGCGACTTTTGCAGCGCGACCTCGATCGCCTGCCAGTCGCGCTCGCGCTCACCCCGTACCATATAAACTTGCCACGGTTTGAGCAAATCGACCATCTCGACCGAGCCTAGCCCGCCGCAGTGGAACAGCCAGCGCGCCCCGGCCACCAGGAATCGATCGAGCAGGAGCTTCAGACCCTCTCGGTTATCGCGTGTGTCGGAAACAATGCCGATTTTCATCAGGCCTCCCGACAAACATTCTTGAGGAATTCTGCTACACTGTCTCTAGTAGAGACAGAGTTGTTTTCGACCCCTGCGCAAACAAAGAGGCGATATCCTGATGGCGGCGAAGAGCAAAAAAGACGGCACCTACCAGATGCTCAACAGCCCTATTAAGTGGGTGGGCGGTAAGTCACGCTTGCGAAAGCCGATAATTGATCTGTTGCCTGCCCATACCTGCTACGTCGAGCCGTTTGCCGGAGCTGCTTGGGTATTGTTCGGAAAACCTCTGAGCGATGTCGAAGTGTTGAATGACATCGATCAGGAGTTAGTGACCTTCTTCCGAGTCGTTAAAGAGAAACCGGAGGAACTCATCGCTTCCTTCGAATGGGAATTAGTATCGCGCGCCGAGTTCAACCGTCTCGCAGGTTTAGATCCCTCGCAGCTGACCGACGTACAACGCGCTCACCGCTTTTATTACCTAATCATGGCGGGGTGGGGCGGCGAACTAAACTATCCGCGATTTCAAACTAGCATCACCGATGGTGGTCACGGCAACCGATTGATCGGCGCTCTGAAGACCCTGCGAGAGCGGCTTCAGCCGATCCATGAACGCTTGCGCACGGTTATCATCGAAAATCTGGACTGGCGCGAGTGTATCGATCGATACGATCGGCCAGGGACGGTGATGTATGTTGATCCACCCTATCCCGGCAATGGCGCTAACTACGCCCACAACATGCGAGAGTGGGAAGATCACCGCGAGTTAGCGGATCGATTGAATCGTGCACAGTGCAGATGGATTTTATCTTCCTATGATATTCCAGAGATTCGCGAATTGTTTGGCAAACACTTTATCATCTCTGTGCAGTCTGCATCAGGAATGAAAGTGAAGAAAAACGACAACTCGCGTGTGCTGAACCGTGAAGTGCTGATCACGAATTACAGGCCGGCGACGCAACTGCCCCACGGGCAGATTGAGAACTATCAACTAGCATTTGCATTGGAACAGCCTGCAAAAGAACATAGGTTGGTTTACCTCTATCAATCCAAGCCATAGTCGCTCTAAAAACCATTATCCTCAGCCTGTTTGATGGCTCCGTTCCCCTGTATGTAAAGTCTCAGTAGATCCAAATTTTCGGTGATAAGCCGCTTGGCGGCATGACCAGCAAGCGGGCTTGCCCAAACCGTGTAAGATTGAAGGTGGTCACCAACAATCTACGGAGGGCAAGCCCATGTCGAAAGATACACTCAAAT
>DATDPU010000101.1:0-90918 GCA_035292585.1 Anaerolineae bacterium
AGCGGCGGGCTAGCTATAGCTGGCCCGCCGTGTTTTTAGAGTCGAAGTGCTATTGGCTCATGCTACCCGCTGCCGGTGTGCGCTGCTCCGGTTGTTCGCACAGAAACGGCCCGCGCCCCGCGCCGCCGTGATACGCATATACCTGTTCACCGACTTGCAAAGCGATGCGGTATCCCTCGCGCTGCACCTGGATGTAGGCGATTCCGGGCTGCGGACAACCCAGGCTGGCGTCCGGCCAGACTACGGCCTCAAACGTAACCAGGTGCACATCGGACGGCTGCACGGACAGCCGCCCGGCCAGGTCCGCGATCGCCTGATCGACTAAAGGCTGCGTGCCGGCGGGCGGCGATACGGTAGGTTGCATTTCATCATCCTCTGTCTCGGGTGTCGGTGGTGGATTGAGTGGCGCCAGTGTGAGGGAATCGCCCGGCGACGGCGGGCCGGGTGTCGGAGTGAAGGATAGCGTCGGATCGATTGCGACGGGAGCGCAGCCCACTACAAGCCAAGCCACGCAAATCAGCGAGCGTTTACACCACATGGTTCATCCTCCGTTAGCCAGGATTAGTCTATCGTAGGGACGTTCGCGTAAAGCAAGAGGTTTCATCCTGTGCAGGTCGCTTGGGTATGGCGGTTGTGCTCACCGACCGCGCGGACGCGGGCCTGGAGCAGCAAAAAGCGCAACTTGTGACCGCGCGCAGTATACCAGCGTAACCGGTCATGCAGCGCTTACCCCTTGAGCATGCTCTTGACAAGCCGCTTGCCCTCCTCTATGCTCTTTACGCCGCAACGGAAACGGGTTGCGAACTGCCGCCGAAGAGCGTACGGACATGAACCGGATTCCGCTCGACTTACGCCGCTTGACAATAGTTACCGTGGTGATTGTCGTTTTCGTACTGGCAATCGCCTGGAGCGCGTATGGATCAGAAGCCGCCATACCCGATATAACTCCCTGGATTGAGGTCGTCGAGGGCACCGTGCCCCCTACTCCAGTTTCGGCTAGCAGTCAGCTCCCGGCTAGCACTCCTATCTCCCCGCCGAGTGACAGCGAGCCTACGTCAACGCCCACCGCTTCGCTTCCGGCAACATCTAACAATCCGATCGATTCTGCAACGACCGCCAGCGTACCTAGTATCACCTTCACGCCGAACGCGACAACGGCAGCCGGACCCAGCGCCATGCCGACGCCGCGCGGGACATCCTTACCCAACTCTACCGCTCCTTCTTCGACTTCGGCGGCTCTTCCAACCGCTAACCTGACTCTATCGCCAACGTTCACACCGCCGCCGACCGGGAGCGCCGGCTCGACCGGCCAGCCGACGGCCACGCCTAGCCGCACACCGACGGCTACGGCGACCACGGCACAGACGGCATCCGCCTGTATCAATGCTCAACTACAACCGAACACGGCCGATCCAGACTGGCCTATTCAGCGCGTATGCATCTATGCGGACGATGATGGCTTTTGGTGGATCTTGGGCGAGGTCAAAAACAACACCGGCAGCGCGCAGATAGACGTGGATATCTCCCTCGTGCTATACGATAGCAACGGGACAACCCTGGCTAACGACCGCTTGATCGTCCCCACCCAGGTGATGCCCAACGGGGTAACTCTGCCCTTCATGTTTTGGGCGCTGGATGTCCCTTCCACGCCGGCTCGGTACAGCTTCAGCGTCAACCCGAATTCTGAGCCGCCCGAACTTATCCCACGAACCGATTTCCCGGTGAGCAACCTGCAACGCCATCTGAACGACGCGGGCGAGCTCGTCCTGACCGGCCAAGTTACGAATAATGGCACAGCCGCTCCGGTGTATGCCGAAATCTTCGTCGCATTCTACAATCAGGACGGGAAAGTCGTGGCAATGGTCTCAGCCTTCTTGGATGACACGTTTATGGGCCCATCGCAAACAGTCAGTTTTGAGTTGATCGCGGAGGGACGGATCAGCGAGGTCTTTAGTGAGACGGCGACCGTGCTCGGTTACTAGCTCAGGTAGCTGTTATGGACCTCCGAGGTCTCCCACGGGCTGATAGTGTGCAGCGCTACCCGCAAAGACCTCGGAGGTCTAGTTGATGAATCGAGGTTCAGGCTACCGTTCAACTATCGTGGTCTCCCAGCGGCACGATGCGTTGGCGCAACGCGTAAATGGCAGCTTGTGTGCGATCGGCCAGGTGCAGCTTGCTCAGGATATTGCTGACGTGTGACTTGACCGTCTTCTCGGCGATGACCAGCGTCTGCGCGATTTCCCGGTTGCTCATACCCCGCGCGATCAGCCGGAGGACTTCCAGCTCGCGCTCAGTCAAGGCATCGACGCCCGGCTCGCGCCGCTCGCCGCCCACCTCGCTCACCAGGCGCGCCGCGACCTGCGGATGCAGCGTCGCTTCACCGCGCGCCGCCGCACGGATCGCCTTCGCCAGGTCTTCCGCGCTCACATCTTTCAGCAGGTAGCTCAGCGCGCCGGCGCGCACCGCCGGGAAAATCTTCTCGTCTTCCGCATACGAGGTCAGAACAATCACCTGCGTATACGGGCTGACTTTCTTGATCTCGCGGATTGTGCCGATGCCGTCCAGCGGCCCGGTGGGGCCAGGTGTCGGGTCGGGCATGACCAGATCGACCAGCGCCACGTCCGGCACGACTTCGGCGGCAAGCTTGATGGCTTCACGCCCGTTGCTCGCTTCGCCGACCACTTCGATGTCCGGCTCCGTGCCCAGGTAGGCGCGCAAGCCCTCACGCACCACCGAATGATCATCGATCAAGATAATCGTTGTCTTCTCAGACGACATGCTGTCCTCCTAGCCTCATCCCTACCTCACCGGCACGCGCACGCGCACCAGGCTGCCTGCACCCGGCGCGCTCTGCACCGCACACGTTCCGCCAAACGATTCGGCCCGTTCACGCATGCTGTGCAACCCCAGTCCTTCGTGGTGCGCGCTTAGATCGAAGCCATGCCCATCGTCTTGGACGCGCAACTCGATCGCCGTTCCATCGCGCTGTAGCGAAAGCTGGATGTGTTTGGCGCCCGAATGTCGCACGGCATTGCCCAGCGATTCCTGGGCGATCCTGAAAAGCGCGGTCTCCAGTTCTAGCGGCAAGCGGCCCATCACCTGCGCGTCGACGACCACGGTCAGGCCATAGCGGCTGTTGAAGTCTGAAACATAGTGTGTCAAAGCCGCCGATAGATCGGCGCCGTCGAGCGCGGTCGGGCGCAGTTCACGGATCAACGCGCGCATCTCGCTGTGAGTCTCGCGCGCCAACAATTCGAGCCGGGCCAGATCGGACGCCTGCGGGTGATCGGCCAGTTTTTTGCG
Source organism: Anaerolineae bacterium (assembly GCA_035292585.1). GTDB lineage: Bacteria > Chloroflexota > Anaerolineae > Fen-1058 > Fen-1058 > DASSFZ01. The sequence goes on from DATDPU010000101.1 coordinate 3,304, forward strand.
CGCGGCTGCGGCCAGCATGCTGATGCTGAAGATCTGCTGGTTGACCGAGTCGTGCAGGTCGCCGGCCAGGCGGCTGCGCTCGGCGGCCGTGGCCAGCCGGCGCAATTCATTGGCATTGGCGTCGAGGCGCGCGGCCATTTCGTTAAACTGTTCAGCCAGCTCGGCGATTTCATCGTCGCCGTCTACCACCAGGCGTTGGCTCAAATCACCCGCAGCGATCGCCGCGCTGGCGCGGGCGATGGCCCGCAGTCTCAGCTTGATCACGCGCGCCGTGATAAAACCGAACGTGCCGCCGGCCAACGCCGCCGCCCCGATCACCAGCGCCGGGCTGCGCGGGATCCAGGCGAAGGCCACGGCCACTTCGACGGCCAGGATGGCAAATACGGTGACGATGACGTACGTCGCCGTCAACCGCCACTGGATGCCGGAATACAGCGGCCGGGAACGAAAGGGAAACTGGTCGCTCACGCGATTACCCTGCACGCACAACGTTGAGGTCGCCGAAGATCAGCGAGGCGCGGAGACGGACGCGCCGGGGCGCAGCCTCGTAGGCCGCCGGGACATCGCTGTACCGCCGCAGAATCACATCCTGCTTGCGGCCAAAGACACTCACCGTGACGAAGGTGCACTGCGCATCGAGCGCGACCGGCAGATCGGCGGGCGCCCACACGTCGATGTCACCGATAATGCCGTTCAGATCGATGGTGGTTTCCCCTTCGGGGATATGCGCCTTGCTCAGGTCGATTTTCATATCGCCGATGACGGTCGTCGCGCGCAGGTTGCGCAGTTCCCAGCCCGGTTGAGTCAGCTTGAAGTCGCCGAAGATCGAATCGTATTCGAGGCGATCGGCCGCGACCGATGGCCTGACCGTCCGGCCGCGATTCGTCTCATACAGGATCAACACGCCGATGACGATCAAGACCAGCGGCCAGAAGCGCGACAGCAAAAATCCGAACGAGAAATCGATCAGGCCCATGCCATCGGCCAGTGTGAACGCGCCGATCAGGATGAAGCCCAGGCCCAGCGTCAGCCGGGCCGCCCCCACACCGCGCCCGCGCGGCGCAACCACGACTGCCCCCAGCCATAGCCAAAAAAGACCCCAGAGGATGCCCCAGATGCTGAAGCCGCGCAGGAGGCCAAGATTGCTCAAAAGATACAGCCCGCCGATCAAGACCAGCACAAAGCCAAGCAATACACGCGGGCGTTCGATAGCGTTATTCATGCAGGCGCCTCCCAACATAAGTTCGGTGTCAGTGTAGCGTGAGGAGGGGCACTCGTCACGAGGCTAGCGGTTGAAACCGGCATGGGTCTTGAGGCGGAGAATCCCCAATCTCCGATCTCTAATCTCCAGATTCCAGGTAGTGGAGATTAGGGCTTGGAGATTGCCTACCATGTCTGTTGTCTATACAGTTCGACCGCGTGCAGGATACGCTCGCGGGCGTTTTCGGCGCGCGCCCAACCCAGCGTCTTGACGTGCACCCCTTCCAAGTCTTTGTAGACGCCGAAGAAGTGCGCCACCTCGTCGAGAAAGTGTTGCGGGATGTGCGGCAGATCATACACGTCCCGGTAAATCGGGTCGGTGGCCGGCACGCACAAAATCTTATCGTCCGGGTGGCCCTTGTCCATCATCTTGAACAGCCCAATCGGGCGGGCGACGATCACGCAGCCGGGGAAGCTCGGCTCCCCCACCATGACCAGCGCATCGAGCGGATCGCCATCTTCGTAATAGGTGCGCGGGATCAGACCGTAGTCGCCCGGATAATGGATCGACGAATACAGAACGCGATCGAGTTTGATCGCGCCGCTGTGCTTGTCGTACTCATACTTGTTGCGCGAGCCTTTGGGGACTTCGACCACGATGTGGATGTCATTCGGCACATGCGGCCCGGCTTCCAGTTCGTGCCACAAATTCATGCACCAGGGTCCTTTTGAGTTGTCTAGATCAGCCCCAGTTCGCGGGCGATGGTCAGCGGCTTGGGCTGGGTCCACAACCACTCGATCCGTAACCAGAAGCCAGGCGCCGCTTCGCTGTGATAAAGGTCGTCATCCGCCACCGGCACACGCGCATACCGGCCTTCCGAGAGACGATAGAACTCGGCGATGCGTTGATCGGGATCGAGCAGCCAGTATTCGTGCACGCCAGCCAGCGCGCATTGCATGAGTTTGCGCCCGCGATCGAAGTAAGCTGTCGAACGCGAGAGGATCTCGACCACCAGATCGGCCGGGCCGTCGATGAAGGTGCGCTGGATACGGTTCTCGTGCGCTGTGCTTACAAACACGATGTCCGGCTCATACACGTCGGATTCCGATAAGCGCATAGCCGTGCGGGAGCCGAGAACCCGGCCTAAGTCCTTCTCACGCACATACAGGCGGAGTATCTCGAATAGAAACGCGAACAGTTCTTCATGCGGCGTCGAGGCAGGGGAGGCCATGAGCATTTCTCCATCGAGCAACTCAACCTTGCGATCTTCCGGCGCGAGATCGAGGAATTCTTTGTCGGTCATTCGAGTGGCAACGGTCGCCATGTGTTACGCTCCTCACCCCTGACTGACGAGAGTATACGCGCCGCCGGAGGGAGTGTCAAGGCAACGAATATCACCGAACACCTGCCCCACTGCAGGTGCGGGTAAACAAATCAGCGAACGGGTACACTCCGTTCGCTGACTCGTTGGCTCGCTGCTTCACTATTAGAAGTAGCTGCTGATAATCTCCAATACATTCTGGATGTTAGCCGGATCGCCGGATTGTACACGCGTCGACGAAGTGCGCGCGACGGCGTTCAAGGCATTGATGTCGGCGTCGGACCCGTAGGCCACCGGGATGATCAGGATCGGGTTCTTGCCCGCGCGTCCCGTATGGATGACATTCGTCATCGCGTTGAGCGATTCGACGCTGGCCGTATCCTGTCCATCGCTGAGCAGCACAATCGCGCGAATGCGATCGCCCTCGTCTGCGGAGAGCGTGTTGACGGCTTCGATGACGGCGTCGAACAGCGCCGTGTCGCCATCGGCCTCCAGGTTCTCGACCGCGCGCCGCATGTCGTCACGGTTCCGCTCGAACGAATCGAGCGACACACGCATCTCGATCAGATGGTTGAACGTCATCAACCCGACCCGATTCTGCGCCGGCAACCGATCGAGGAAGGCCAGCGCCGCCTGCCGCGCCTGATCGATCTTATCGCCCGACATCGAGCCGGAGACATCGATCAACATCAGCACGTCGGCCTGCTTCTTCACGTACTGCCACGACGCCTGGACGGCAGAGATCACGGCGGGGTCGGGCACGTCGAGCACCGTCGCCGGCTGCGCCGGATCGACGCCCAGGTCCGAACTGACCGGGTAGCCCAGCGGCACTTCCGTCGTCGCCGGGCGGAAGCCGTTGGACAGGACGACTTCCTGAACCGGCTTCGAGCGCACGTACTCGGTGAAGAGCTGCGCGGCGGCCCGCTGTTCGGCCGTCACCCAATCGGCGGTGGGGATCGAAAAGGGATGCTCGTGCCAGAACGTCCCTTCCTTTGGATACAAGGCCACCAGCCGCTCCGGCGGCTGATATTGCGTCTTACCCTGGTTGATGTAGATCAGGTCATTCTCTTCGAGCGCGACGAAGTCGAGATACTCCGGCCCCTGCGCGATATACTCTTTGAATTCGGTGGTGCGCGACGAGTAATGCTTGATCAGTTGCTCGATCTGGCGCACACCTTGCTGCACCTGCGGCTGGTTGACGAGATCGAGCGTCAAGCGGCGCAGACCGGGGTTGTTCGAGTTGTAACGCGCGCTGGAGTAGAACTCGGCGATCAGCGTCGAGAGCGCGGTGCTGCTGACGTAGGGGTCGGTGTGGCCGTAGTAGACGGTGGTCCGACCTGCGATCCCGTACGCAGCCCAGCCGTTTGGATCGTTGAGCACTTCCAGCAGCTCCTCCCAACCGATCGGCTGGCCGGGGTGCTTGGCCTGAATCGCTTTCAAGCGCGACTCCCAAATCGCGATGACGACCGGCGCGAGCGCGGTCGGCGGGCTATTGGCCAGATCGAACAGTTCGCGCCCGGCCTGGTAGTTCGCCAACGCCAGCCAGTGGCTGACCGAGGGCGACCAGATCGTGGGCCGCTCGACGTTGGCGTTATTCGGCGCGATGACGGCGTTGACGATACCCTGCATCACCACACCGCTCGACGCATCTTTGCCCGTCACGAAAATTGGCCGCTCGCCCGCAGCAAGCGCTTGGCCGGTGACCGGGTTGCGGCTCTCCGCGAACGCGCGGTTGAAATCGTTGATCACCTGCGGCATGAACGGCGCGAACTCCGGCGCGTAGACGATCGAAATCTCAATCGCATTCGAGGGTCGATCGACCACCGGGGTACCGTTGACGGTTGCGCCGTCTTCACAGGCGCTGAGCAACACGGCCAGCGCCAGCCAGGCGGCGAAGAGTCGAGAAAAATGAGCGTGCTTCATTTCCAATCTCCCATCCAGCGGCAGCGTCGAGTGACAGATGTCGAATGTTCGGCGATAGATATTTATCTTTTGGCGACGCGATTGACCCAGCGGAGCGCCGCCAGCACGGCCTCGGCGTTGGCATTCACGCTCGCCGTGGCCGGCCGGCCGGGCTGAACGCCCAGCGACATCCAGCGCGCAAAGAGACTACCTTCGGTGTCGGCCGCGTTGCCTGTGGCGGGACGTAACCCCAGCGTTTCGGCCTGGCGCTGCTGCGCGTCGCTCAATAGATAATCGCGGAAAAGCCGGGCGGCTTCTTGTTCAGCATTTCGGCGACCAGAGTCGCCTCCTACCTCTGGGCCGACCCACACGGCAAACGGGAAATCGAAGGCGACCGCAGAGACGGCATAGCGCAGCACCGGCGGCTGCCAGTTAAACAACCCGCTCGCCGCGCTCAACAAGTCGGATTCGAGCAGCAAGCCGACATCGCCGGCAGACGGGCCGCGCAACGCCAACGCCCGCGCCGGTTCGAGTCCCAGATTAGCAAAACTCGGCACCGCATCGATCAGCGCCTGCGCCCACTGTTGAAAGCCGGGATCGCTGATGTCGGCCGCGGTCAGATCGTTTTTGCCATGAAACTCGGCCGCAGCCGAAAGCAGCGCCGCCAGGCCCTCACTGCTTTTATTGGGATCGGCCAGCACCATTTTAAAGAAGCCCCACTCCGCGCGCCCGCCCAGGCTTGACCAACCCTGCACGGCAAGCGCAGCTTCGTGCAGCGCCGACCAGCTCAGTCCGCCGAAGCGCGCATCGAGCGCTGCCACGCGATCTGAAAAGCTGCCCCACATCAACACCGATTGCGCGACCGAACCCTCTGCAGCAAACACATCCGGCCCGCCTGCCTGTCGCGCGCCCAGATTGGCGAGGTCGACTGCGAACGTCCCTTCGGCGATCCAGGCGGAGGGTGGGGGGCGCAATCCGCTCGAGTTGAGCTGGTGGTAAACGCCTACGCCATCCTGTGCGACCGCACGGAGCGTGATCGGGCGGCGGTTAAGACGTTGTCCCTGCGCATTGAACTGCGTCGCCGCCGCCGACACCCACTCGTACGCCGCCGGCGCGACGATCAGCCGAACTTCGATCGGCGAGGTGTCCACGCCGGGCAGCGCAACGTTGAACACGTTCGTCGCCAGCCACAGGGCGAGAGCAACGGCGATCCCGCCGCCGAGGATGGCGAGGAAACGGGCCGCTTTGCGGGTGAGGAACTGATTCATGGAGGTATCCCAAGTCTCGACCAAACAGGTTAGAGTCACGCGCCAGCATAACACAACGGGCAGGCTCGGTCAAACATTTTGCCCGACAAGCAACTGACGGTAAGGCGCGCGAGACGGATATCAACCACACAGACGCGAAGGCGCCAAGACTCTGGGTGTCTCAGCGCCTTCGTCGTTAAGCTCTTGGCTCATGTTCAGAACAAGTGAGTGGCTGGTAGCATAGCCCCCTGCTTGCGCCCCCTTGTGGGGTCGTGGGCGTTAACGGGCACGAGGCCCTACACTACTTGAGCAAAGCTCTTTTGTCCTATCAGGACTAGCTAGCCGAGGCGTTCGGCGCGAGCTTCTTCTGCTGATTCTTCTTCGGGCGGCGGAACCCGCCATAGATCTTCGGGGCGCGTGATGCGGTCGATGAAGAGGATGCCGTCGAGATGATCGATCTCGTGCTGGAAAATGCGCGCCAGCCAGCCCTCGACCTTGAGCTTGAATTTGCCGCCGGCGCGATTCAGGCCCTTCACTTCGACGGCCAGGTGCCGATCGACGCGACCGGCCCAGCCAGGGATACTCAGGCAGCCCTCCACGCCTTCGACTCTTTCTTCGGAGCGATAAGTGATTTCGGGGTTGATCACTGTGTACAGGCGCTTCTTGACCGGCTTGGGCGCCGGGCCTTCCGGTTCGGTCGGTTGTACTTCATCCTCGCCATATTCGACGACAATCACGCGTTGGCTGACGCCGACCTGCGGCGCCGCCAAGCCCACGCCCGGCGCAGCGCGCATCGTCTCGATCAGGTCGTCGATGAGCCGGCGAATTTCAGGCGTAGCTTTTTCAACTTTTTTCGCCTTCTTGCGCAGGACCGGCTGATCGACGACGACAATTTCACGCAGCGCCATCGGCTTTTCGCTCGCTTGAACCGGGAGTTTCTGATGCCTGGTAACCCGTCTTAATCTGTTCGTATACGGCAAACCAATCGCTCAACTCGGTACGGCGGCCGCGCGCCTCGTTCTCAGCCTGGCGGCGTTTGAACTGATCGACGCGCTTACTGATTTCGCCTTGTATCGCCGCCGGATTCTGTACATCGTTGAAGTTGTAGACCGCGCCCGGCACGCGCACGATCACGTTGCCAAAGCGGAACAGGCGCGCCAGCGGCGAGGGGATGTTCACTTCCAGCGTCTGGATTTTGTCCAGTCCCGACTCCTTGCGCGTTTCCTGCAACAGGAACGGAATGCGCTGAAGGTCGATGATACGCGTGCTGGTGACGATGTACAGGTCGTTGCGCCAGTCCTCAAAGATCCAGAGCGACCAGGCGGCGAAGATCACCAGTAGGGCCAGCCAGACCAGCCAGAATTCATCCGGCAGCCCGCCCAGCGGAAACGCGCTGCTCCACCAGTTCAGCGTGGAAGCAATCGTTAAGAACAGCCCGATAAACGGGACCTTGGTTTTGCGCAACAAGGCCACCCAATGCTTGCGGTAAATAATCGAGTCGCCGCTCACTTCGCGCAGCTTGGGGAAGAAGTAACGCAGCACGCCGCCGAGAACCGAGCCGAGCGTAGCCGGCCGTTCGGCCACTGTCACCACGGGCTGGGGCGGCGCGGGGGGCTGCGGCCCCTGTTGCCCCACGCGCCGGGTGAGCTCATCGCGAATCGCTTTGCGGGCGGCGGCGCGCGCCCGCGAGCGCACCTTTTCGATCTCGCGGAAGATCAGGCTCTTCAACTGTTCCGGCTCGGGGACGTCGCGCATGGCGACACTGCCGGCGAAGGTCTCCACCCGCAGATCGCCGAAATCGAGCAGGTGCGCAATGATGCTGTTACGCGCGAATTGAATTTCCTGGATGGTGGACAGCGGCGCTTCTTCCAACTTCTGGCGGACGCCGGGAATCTGATCGACGTGCACGACACGTTTGTTGGTCACCACGTAAAAGTCGTCATGCCAGTCGATGAACAGGAAAAACGCGACCGCCATAAACGCTAACGCGGTTAACACCACCACGATTCCGCCGAAGATCGATATCTCCAGCAGCTGGTGAAACACCACCGCGATGATCCCCAACCCGATCAATAGCCCGATGGGAATCAACAAGCGCCGGAACAGCGCCCACTTGTGTTCGCGCACCATCTTCACAACCGTCTCGTCGGCGGCCTGCCAACCATAATGCGGCGCAAAAAAGCGGTCGGCGTTCTCCGGCTTCATGTTAAGCCGTCCCCGCAGGCCCTGATCTTGCTGGAGCAGATCTTGGAGCGCTTTGCGTTCCAGCTCCAACACGCGCACATCGGTGAACGCGATGACCGTCACGTCGTGCGCATCGCCCAACAAGACCGAGGCTTCTCCCAGCCAGCCCTCCGGCCCCGGCTCGCGCAGGCCGACAAAACTCTCCACACCGGCCGGATCGACGTGATACAACGAAACCTGCCCGGATAAAAGCACGTACAGGACGTTGTCCACATCGCTCTGGCGATACAATTCCGCGCCGGCTCGATAAGTTTCAAGTTGGGCGATCTCGACCAGGGCGCGCAACTCATGGTCGCGCAGCTCGGAAAACAGCGGTACCCGCCGCAGCACACCCGCCAGATATTCAGTTTCCTCTTCGGTCAGGCCAATTGGCATCCTGCTAGAATTGTACACGCCAATCCGAAATTGACAACGTTTCACCGCCCGCCTATACTCATAGCACCCTATTGCTCCGGAGGCGCTGATGAAGACACAGGTTACCTGGTATGGACATGCCGCGCTAGGCATCGAGACCGGCGGCAAGCGGTTGCTATTCGACCCATTCCTCAGCGGTAATCCCGTCGCCAGCATACAGCCGGATGCGCTGACGCCGGATTACATCCTGATCTCGCACGGCCACGGCGATCATGTGGGTGATGCGGTAGAGATCGCCAGGCGCACCAGCGCCTTGATCATCAGCAACGATGAGATCTGCCATTGGTTTGAGGAAAAACAGGGATACACTAACGTCCACGGGCAACACATCGGCGGCGGGCACGCTTACGACTTTGGTCGGGTGAAGCTGACGCCGGCGATGCACGGTTCGAGACTGCCCGACGGTTCGGATGGCGGCAATCCGGCCGGGTTCCTCCTGTATTTGACCAATGGGAAGAAGATCTACAACGCGGCCGACACCGGGTTGTTCGGTGACATGAAGCTCATCGGCGAGGAAAAGATCGATCTGGCGTTGTTGCCCATCGGCGACAACTTCACGATGGGGCCAGATGATGCGCTGCGCGCCGTCAAACTGATCAAGCCCAAAGTGGTCATCCCCATCCACTACAACACTTTCGAGCTGCTCGCCCAGGACGCCGGCCAATGGGCCAGGCGCGTCAAGACGGCCACGCAGGGAAAGACCAGGGTCGTGATCTTGAAGCCGGGCGAAACTTACGCGCTGTAAGCGCCGGTTTTAGAATTCAGCTTGCGGGTTGCAGGCATGAATGGCGCAACTCGCCCGATCATAGCTGCAATCCACTATCCGTTGACGGGAGCGGCGTATGCCGGCACGTTCTAGAGGCGGAACCGTTGTTTATTTGCAGTGGACCCCGGAAGGCGGCTTGAGCCAGACCAGCGCGACCTTCTCCTCTTTAGATGAGCTATTCGAACTGTGCCTGGCGAGCGGCGTTAAGGGTCATGTCGAAGAAATCTTTATTCAAGGCGCCGATCAGGATGGCTATACGCGCCAGGTGACCTTGACCTTCCGTGCAGCCTCAAGACCGGCAGCTTAGCGGGGATGAGCGCTGGCAGCTCATTAACCTGTGTAGGATATAGTATAGAATTAGCCGTAGTAGTAGGGAGCGTGGAAATGTGGAGGCAAGCGCAGGGAGCCGTAAATAGAGGGGTTGATACGGCCTGCTATACTGTATTCAGCGGTCATGTATCCCAAGTGACACCTAACCACTCCAACTTAAATGTGAGTGACGAGTGGATATTTTCTTTGGAATTATGTTTGATTGATGGCGAAGTCAATATCTTGGATTCCAGAGTAACGCGTACCCCCATATATGGAATGCCGTTCTTACATAACTGCCGGCCTGTTTTGAGTTATCCCCAAAGCAAACCGCTTATCCACAGTTATTAGCCACTTATCCACACTTCGGCATGCCAACTATTGGTTTCTCTGGGGTCTCGCTAGACAGAAAACGAGGGAGTCTGGTTGCTCCCTCGTTCTCCACGTTTTGAGCCAACCGCCCGTCGGCGGACACCCACGTGTTTGACTTCGGTTTGAGAGTCTAGCGGACGCTGTTTCGATTGTAAAGCCTATCACGAATCCCCAGTATCTCGCGCCGTAAATTATCGTCCTGTTCCACTTCACGAGAGATCTTCTCAACCCCGTACATCACGGTAGTATGGTCGCGGCCGCCCAAGGCCGCCCCGATCAGGGGCAAGGTCGCCTGCATTTCCTCACGGCATAAATACATGGCGACCTGGCGCGGTTTCACCAATTCCTTGCTACGGCCACGGCCGACCAGGTCTTCAGTCGGCACGTTGTAAAAACTCGCGACAGCCAGAATGATTTCGTTCACCGTCAGGCTGGAGGGGCGCGCGACCAGATCGGCCAGGGCGGCGCTCGCCGAATCGACGCTGAACGAATTGCCGGTGAGTTGCACGTAAGCGATCACCCGATTGAGCGCGCCTTCCAACTCACGGATGTTGCTCTGCACCTGGCGCGCGATGAACTCCAATACCTCGCTCGGCACCGCGGTCTGGCCTTCGGCCTTGGCGCGTAGAATGGCAATGCGGGTTTCGATATCGGGCAGCTGAATGTCGGCGATCAAGCCCCACTCGAAGCGGCTGCGCAAGCGCTCTTCGAGGGTGAGCATGGACTTGGGCGGCCGATCGCTCGAGATGACGATCTGCTTGCCGCTGCCGTGCAGCGCGTTAAACGTGTGGAAGAACTCTTCCTGCGTCGATTCTTTACCGGCGATGAATTGGATGTCGTCGATCAGCAGCACGTCGATCGTGCGGTACTTATCGCGGAAGCCGCCGGTATCTTGCGTGCGAATGGCGTTGATCAGATCGTTCGTGAACTGTTCCGATGAGACGTACAGCACTTCCAGGCCCGAGGTCTGGCACTGGTGCCCGATCGCGTGCAAGAGATGGGTCTTGCCCAGTCCCACGCCGCCGTACAGGAACAGCGGGTTGTAGGTGCTGGCGGGCCGCTCGGCGACGGCCAGACACGCCGCATGCGCCAACCGATTGCTAGGCCCGACGACAAACGTCTCGAAGACGTACCGTGAATTCAGGTTGCCGACCATAACCGCTCTGGCATTCGATCGGGAATGTCCGTTACCGTTCGATAGCAGCGGCGCGCGGCTCGACTCGTTCGAGCCTAGCTCGCCGCCGTTGAGCAAGGCTTGCGGCTCGGCGCGCTGCTCTTCGTTCAAGACGATAAACGAGACATCGACCGAGTGGCCGAGGATGCCGGCCAACGAGCGCTTGATGGATGACAATAGCCGGCGCTCCAGCCAGTCTTTGTTGTACGCATTCGGCACGGAGATAATGAACTCGCCGTCTTCATGCGCGAAGACTCGGGCCGGCCTGACCCAGGTATCAAACGTCGGTTTCGTCATCTGTAGCTGCAGTTCACCCAACGCGGCTTGCCAGACTTGAGCGGCCTTCATCTCGATAGGCTCCGAACGTGGTAACATAGTTGATGTGAAATGGGTGGTGTGCTGTGATGTGTGAACGTGAGTGGGTTCGCTCAGCTGGTTCGTGGGGCAAAAAACTGGCGGCCGATTCTCCGCCGCCAGTAAGGTGAACTGGCTGAATATTGCGCTTGCTTCCCTTAACAAGCCGATGTCCCCAGAACCCTACACGCGCGGACATTCTACAGCAAGAGTTGGGCTTTGGCAATAGACTGAAAGGACTTCAACCTTAAAACTTAAATCGTTTTAAGAAAAGCGCTCGGTCGAGCACGCGCCGCCAGTTATCTTTTCGTCTTCCACCGCGCATGGTAGAATTGTCCACATCAATACCCACTTATCCACGCGATCGGGTTACTTATCCACATAGAAATCCACATTAGCTGAGGATAGCCCCAAAAATGACCGTCATTCAACGTGTCCCCAGGAGAGGACAAACGCGATGAAGAATCTGCTGATCACCGGTGGCGCAGGCTTCATAGGTTCCAATTATGTGCGTTACGCGCTTGAGCACCATCCCGATTACCACGTCGTGGTTTATGATAAACTAACCTACGCGGGCAATCTGGATAACTTGCTCGACGTGGCGGAGCGCTTCGCGGGTCGCTATACCTTCGTGCGCGGCGATATCTGCCATGCGGCGGATGTCGCCAAGACAATCCGTGAACACGGCATTGACACGTTGATCAACTTTGCCGCCGAGACGCACGTCGATCGCTCGTTGATGGCGCCGGGGCACTTTATCCAAACCGATGTCTACGGCACCTTCGTCTTGCTCGAAGCGGCCAAGACCTTCGGCCTGGAGCGCTATCACCAGGTGTCCACCGACGAAGTTTACGGCCAGGTGCTCGCCGGCTCGTCGAAAGAGACCGACCCGCTCGAAACGCGCAGCCCATACTCCGCCAGCAAAGCCGGCGGCGACTTGATGGTGCACGCCTACTTCGCCTCGTTCGGCCTGCCGGTGACGATCACCCGAGGCAGCAACAACATCGGCCCGTACCAGTATCCCGAAAAAGCCGTGCCGCTGTTCATCACCAACGCCATCGACGACCAGCCGATTCCTTTATATGGCGATGGTCTCCAACAACGCGATTATCAATACGTCGTCGATCACTGCGAAGGGATCGACGTGGTGCTGCACCAGGGCCGGCTCGGCGAGGCGTACAACCTGGGCACGGGCGCTGAGACGACGAACATCGTCATGGCCAAGCTGATCTGCGATCTGCTGGGCAAGCCGCACGCGCTGATCCGCCGGGTTGCGGATCGCCCCGGCCACGATCGGCGTTACGCGCTCGACGTGAGCAAGATCGGCGGGCTGGGCTGGGAAAGCCGGCATGCCTTCGCCGAGGCGTTGGAGAAAACCGTCAGGTGGTACGTCGACAACGAATGGTGGTGGCGCAAGCTGAAAAGCGGCGAGTATCTGGAGTATTACAAGCAGCAGTACGGCGACCGGCTGGAAAAGAGCGAGGCGCTGTGACGCGAGAAGAAGGCGCCAGGCCCCGGCGTGCAGCGAAGTCTCAACCGAAGACGAAGGCGCGGCAAGCCAAGAAGCCGAAAGCGAAGCCGGCGATCAAATCTTCACGTTCGGGCGGCGTGAATGCACGGGCGGGCAAGCTCAACGCGCGTGACATCATTGGCCGCGACAAGATTACGATCCATGTCCCGGCAACCGAGCGCGCGCCCAAGCCGCCCGCGCCGCCGATCAAGAAGCTGTGGCGCATTTACTGCCAGGCGATCATCCAGCAACACCGCCACCTTAACTTGCAAGGCGTGGGCGCCGACCCCAACCTGCGCGTCGAACTCGAATCAGTCTATATCGCACTCAAGACGAACGAGCAAATCGGGCGTCAACTCACCGGCGACGAAAAGCAACAGGCCGAACAACCGCGTATTAATCTGCCCGAACCCCGGTTCCTGACCGCCATGCAAGTGGCGATCCACAAAGAGCGATTGGTTATCGTCGGCGATCCCGGCTCGGGCAAGAGCACCTTCTTGAGCCATCTGGCGCTGCGCTTCGCGGAAGCGTGGGACAAAAGCAATGAGTCGATCTTGAAGAAGTCTCTCGACTGGAAGCACGGCCGGCGTGTGCCGGTGTATGTGCCGCTGCGATCGTTCAGCGCCACGCTCGGCGCGCGCTCGCACGATGAGTCGGCCGAGTACCCCGCCGCGCTGCTGTTCGATTACCTCATGCGCCAGCTTGACAATCTCAAAGCGCCCGACCTCAAGCCGCGCCTCGAAGAAGCATTGATTCACGGCCAGTGCCTGCTGCTGCTGGATGGCTTGGACGAAGTGCCGACCGATGCGCAGCGCAAGGGCGTGCGCGAAGCGGTCGAGAATTTCACCGCGCGCTATCCCAACCGGGCCATCGTCACCTGCCGTGCGTATGCCTATCACGACGCCAGCGTGTTGGGCGGCGAATTCTACAAGGTCGAGCTGCAGCCGTTTGATCCAGACGAGCAGGGGCAGTTCGTCGGCGTGTGGTATCGGGCGCTGGCCGATCAACTCGCCGGCGCTTCACCGCAACGCCGCGCGTCCGATTTGATCGGCAAGATCGACGCCAGCGCGCGGCTGCCGGAGCTGGCAGGCAACCCGCTGCTGCTGACCGTGATGGCCTACGTGCACTACAAGCAAGTCGGGCTGCCCGAGCGGCGCGTGCAGCTGTACGAGCAGTGCGTGCGCGTGATGCTCGACAACTGGGAAGCGGCCCGGCGCGGCCAGGCCGGCGGGGGGCTATCCGATCGGCTGGGCCTGCCGGCGCTGCGCGACGAGACGACGAAACTGTCGCTGCTGTGCCCCATCGCCTGGCACATGCACCACAACGGCCGGCCCGACGTGGCGCGCGCGGAGGTCGAACCGTTGATCTTGCCGACGTTCAAGAGTTTAGTCGCCGACGAGAGCCGCGCGCGCGAGAAGGTGTGGGAGTTCCTGGATTTCCTGATCGGCCGCAGCGGCCTGTTGCAGGAGAAAGACGTCGCCCGCTACAATTTTCCGCATCGCACCTTTCAAGAGTATCTGGCCGCGCTATGGCTGGTCAACCGGGGCGACTGGCTGGAAGCGTGCTTCGATCAGCGCGCCGACGCCGCCTGGCGCGAAGTGATCCTGTTGACCGTCGCGCGGCTGGCGGTGACGCAGCAAGGCCGCGCCGCGCTCGAGCTGATCCGCCGCCTGGCCGGGGAAACACACGGCGATGATCATTACCGTAGCCTGGCGCTGGCCGGCGAGTGCCTGCGCGATATGCAGAAGCCGGTGGTCGCCGGCTTGCCGGGCGGGCTGGAGCTGTGGGACGTGGTGCGGTACGGGCTGGCCGAACTGTGCGAGGGTTCCGCGACTGAAGTCGCCACTACAGGCTTATCCCTGCCCGAACGCGCCGAGGCTGGCCGTGTGCTAGGCTGGCTGGGCGATCCGCGCCCGGACGTTGCGTGCGACGTGCCATACATGATTGAGATTCCGGCGGGCGAGTTTGTCATGGGCAGCGACACGAGTGGAGATGATGACGAACGCCCACAGCACAGGCTCACGCTTCCGACTTACTCCATTGGCAAGTACCCCGTGACGAACGCGCAGTACCGCCGCTTCGTCGACGATGGCGGTTACACTAAAAAGTGGCACAAGTGCTGGACAGGCGCCGGCTGGAAGTGGCGCGGCGAGAACGACGTTTCCGAGCCGTGGTTTTGGACCGACCCGCGCTGGAACATCGACAATCATCCGGTCATGGGCGTGTCGTGGTACGAGGCGGTCGCCTACTGCAACTGGCTGAAAGCGACGACGGGCCGGGACTTCGGCCTGCCGGGCGAGGCCGAGTGGGAAAAAGCGGCGCGTGGGCCGCAGGGCTTCGAGTGGCCGTGGGGGAATGCGTTTGAAGACGGCGAGGCGAATACCTGGGAGAGCGACATCCGCCAGACTACGGCGGTTGGGTTATTTCCGCGCGGTCAGAGTCCGTATGGACTGCGGGATTGCGCCGGCAATGTGTGGGAGTGGACGCAATCTAAGTTCGCGAAGTATCCTTATCGTCTGGATGATGGACGTGAGGAATTAGTGGGTGGTGAGATCCGGGTGCTGCGCGGCGGTTCGTGGTACTATGTTGCCTCGCTCGCGCGGTGCGCGTACCGCTACAGGCACTCGCCGGACGGTCGGTCCAACGCTGCGGGCTTTCGCTGCGTCCTCCGTTCTCTATAGCCTGATCTGCTGGTTTCTGAAATTCTGATTTTCTGTGCGCTGCATGTTGCTGCCGCAGTTCAGCCGCCGCCCTACATTGCCCTTCAAAAGAAGGGCGGCGGTTGTGCCAGATGAGGCGGCGGCAGTGCAACTGCCGCGCCAACTGCGTAAGTCCTGATTCTGATTTTCTGTGCGCGGCGCGCGGGCATACCGGGCGGGTGTGTTGTATCGACTAATCCGCGCCCGCGCGTTTTTCTCATTCCCACCAGCGCGCCAATCCGAACATCACGCGGGACGCACGGGTCTCGGCAGGTGTTTGGGAATGCCGAGGCGGATGGGAGCGGATTAGATTAGTTGTGCTCACCTTGCCAAGTCGGGCAACATCTCCACCAATACCTCCGCCAGCGCATCCGCGGCCGGGTTCGCCGCCCGATGCGCCCGCCGCGATAGCGCGATGTGCCAATCGGGCAGCTTCGCATCCGCCAGCGTGAGCGTTACCAATCTCCGATCGCCAATCTCCTCTTTCACCGCAACCTCTGGAACTACGCTCACCCCAACACCCGCCAGCAACAACCCCTTCACCAGCTCGACCGGGCTGAGCTCCAGCCAGCGGCGCGGCGCGCCGGCCGCTTTCACTTCTTCCAGAAACCGGCGGTAAGCCGGGCCCCAGTACGACACCAGCAACTGCGCGTTCGCCAGGTCGGATTTGGTCACCTGCATCGATTGCGCCAACGGGTGATCGGTGCGCGCCGCCAACACCAGGCGTCCCCGAAACTCGGCGACGGTTTCGAGCTGCGGGTGGACGAGCGCGCCGGAAGTCAGCGCCAGGTGGGCAACATTATCGAGCAGCAGCCCGGTCGATTCCCAGGAGTGCGCCGAGCGCACCTGCACTTCGACCTCGGGCTGCGCCGATTGGAACGCGACGAGCGCCGGCGCGAAGAGATACGCGCCCGCCGTGACCGTCACCGCCACACTCACCCGACCGCTGGCGCCCGTCCGCACCGCCCGCGCCGATTCAGCGCCTTGCTTCATCACCTCGAGCGCGCGTTGCGCGTAAGGTAAGAAGGCCTCGCCTTCCGGCGTCAGCCCAACGCCGCGCCCCTGCCGCCGGACGAGCGTAACGCCGAGTGCGCGTTGCAGCGCATGCAGCCGATCGCTGATCGTCGGCTGGCCCAGGCCGAGTTCTTCGGCCGCGCGGCTCAGGCTGCGGGTCCGGGCGACGGTGAGGAAGGCCAGGAGTTGATCGTCATTCATCGCTGGCAGAGATGCTGCATATCGCGTATAGCGTAGCGTCACTCTCGATCATCTATCGGGTTTTCCGATGGGCGGAATCGCCGATTGGCGCTTGAAATGGGTGTGGAGCCGATTATACTTCAAACGTGAGACACGAAGTTCTCAGCCGTTTTCGTGTGGCTTCGTGGATAAAGCCTTATTAACGTCGCTTCCGTTTCACGCGAAGGAGTTCAACCCTGTCGGCCAACGCCCAACGCATCTTCGCTCAACGCGCCGCCTTTTACACGACCAGCGCCGCGCACACGGATAAGGCCGTGCTCGATCGCGTGGTTGAGCTGGCGCGACCCTGGCCCGATGCGGTGGCCCTCGATGTCGCGACCGGGACCGGCCACACCGCCTTTGCGCTCGCGCCGCACGTCCGGCAGGTGATCGCCGCTGACATCACACCGGAAATGCTGAGAGAAGGCAGCAGGTTGAAGGATGAATTAGGAATCGAGAATGTAGAATTTAGAATTGCCGATGCGCACGAGCTGCCGTTCGAGGACGAGCGGTTCGATAGCGTAACCTGCCGGCGGGCGGCGCATCACTTCGGGGATATCGAGCGCGCGCTGCGCGAGATGCGGCGGGTGTTGAAGCGCGCGGGCAGGTTGGTGATCGACGATCGCAGCGTGCCGGAGGATGATTTCGTCGACGTGACCATGAATCGTCTCGACTGGCTGCACGACGAGTCGCACGTGCGCGAGTACCGGCCCAGCGAGTGGGCGCGCCTGTTGCCGGCAGCCGGTTTCGACGTTGAAGCGATCGAGCCGTATACGAAACACCGCCCACTATCGTCGTTGACGGCTCACGTCGATTCGGCGCGTGTCGCCCAGATTCACGCCGTCATCGCGTCGCTGGATCAAGCACAGCGTGTGGCGCTGAATGTCGTCGAGCAGGCTGGGGAGACGTACACCCAGCACTGGTACGTCATGGCGGTTGGCGTAAAACGTGATGCGTGAAGCGTGAGGGATGGTATACTATTGGCCATGAGCTCTTATAAGCGCGCGAACAAGTCAATCTGGCGCGCCTTGCGCGAAGGCCAGGCGCTCTTCAGAGAGGAGGGCGATGTTTATGAAGCGTTGCGCCGACTGGCGCGCCGGCTTGACGCCGAGGGTATTCCGTATGCGCTGATCGGTGGTATGGCGCTCATTTCGCACGGCTATCGGCGTTTTACCGAGGATGTTGATATTCTCCTCACTTCGGAAGGATTGGCGGCCTTTCGCGACAAGTGTGTTGGGCGCGGTTACGTTCCAGCCTTTCCCGGCGCGCAAAAGGCGTTTCGTGATACCGACAACCATGTCCGGATCGAAATCATTACGACCGGCGAATATCCAGGCGACGGCAGGCCGAAGCCGGTGGCCTTTCCCGACCCCGCTCAAGCGGCGATCGAGCACGATGGCCTTCGCATCATTCAATTTGAAAAGTTGGTCGAGTTGAAGCTGGCCTCGGGCTTGTCTGCCGCGCATCGCTTACGCGATCTGGCCGATGTACAGGACCTGATTCTGGGTCTGGATTTACCACTCGATCTGGCCGATCGGCTGGATGCCAGCGTGCGGGCTGAGTATCGGCGGTTGTGGGAGGCGGCGCGAGCAGCCGACGAAAGCCTGTAGCAAGAATGTCAGCGCTGTTTTCGGATACAGACCCGAAAATCGAACGAGTCTTGATCGATCTGCTCCGCAGCGCGCCGACTTGGCGCAAGCTGGAAATGGTTGGTCAGCTCAACCGAACCGTACGCGACCTGGCGTTGAGCGGATTGCGCCAGCGCTATCCCCGGGCCTCGGCGGCAGAGTTGCGTCGCCGACTGGCGGATATTTTGCTCGGGCTAGACCTCGCTGCCCGCGTGTATGGGCCGATCTTAAAAGAAGAATCTGATGATCTCTGAACCCATCGCTGTCACGCTTCAAGTTGTGACGCTACTCGATCGGCTGGGAGTGCCTTATGCCATCGGTGGTTCGCTCGCCAGTTCAATCTATGGCGCCGCGCGGATGACGATGGATGCTGATTTGATTGCCGAGGTGCGTTCGGAGCACGTGGCGGCCTTGGTGCAAGGGTTGAGCAGCGATTTCTACGTTGATGCAGATACCATTCGAGATGCCATTACGCACAAGCGCAGCTTTAGCGTTGTCCACTTGGCGTCGATGTTCAAGGTAGATGTCTTCATACCCAAGCTGCGCCAATTCGATCGCGCGCAGTTGGAGCGACGAGTCAAGCAAGTGGTCGCGACTGATCCGGAACGAACGGTGTACGTCGCTACAGCTGAGGATACGATTCTGGCAAAACTAGAGTGGTATCGTTTAGGGAACGAAGTCTCGGAGCGACAGTGGCGCGACGTTCTTGGAATCCTTCAGGTGCAGGCCGAACGTCTTGACCTGGATTATCTTCATCGCTCGGCGGAAGCGTTGCAGGTAGCCGATCTGCTCAACAAAGCCTTGAGTGAACTGAGGACAGCATGACCAATCAACCAACCAACCAACTAACCCACAATCCTTTCGGCGCGCTCGACGCCTTTGAGACCGGTTCGGGCCGCGCACACTTGTATCGTTTAAGTCAGCTGGAGAAAACCGGCGTTGCCCAGATCGATCACTTGCCGTTTTCGATCAAAGTGCTGCTCGAAGCCGTGCTGCGCCATTGCGACGGCTACGTCATCACCGAGAACGACGTGCGCACGCTGGCGAACTACGACGCCAAATCGCCCGCGCCGGTCGAAGTGCCGTTCAAGGTCGCGCGGGTGGTCATGCAAGACTTCACCGGCGTGCCGGGCATCGTCGATCTGGCAGCGATGCGCGCGGCAGCGCAACGGCTGGGCGCCGACCCGAAAAAGATCAACCCGCTCATCCCGGTCGATCTGGTGATCGATCACTCGGTGCAGGTCGATTACGCCGGGATGCGCGACGCGCTGCGCCTCAACGCCGACATCGAGTTCGAGCGCAACCGCGAGCGCTACGAGTTCCTGCGCTGGGGGCAGCAGGCGTTCGATAATTTCCGCGTCGTGCCGCCGGCGACCGGCATCATTCACCAGGTGAACCTGGAGTATCTGGCGAAAGTCGTACTGTTGCGAAAGGACAGCGGTCTTCCGCTGGCTTTTCCTGATACGCTCGTCGGCACCGACAGCCACACCACGATGATCAACGGGCTGGGTGTAGTGGGTTGGGGCGTCGGCGGGATCGAGGCCGAAGCGTCGATGTTGGGCCAGCCGCTGTATCTGCTCACACCCGAAGTCATCGGCTTCAAGTTGCACGGCCAGCTGCGCGAGGGCGTCACGGCGACCGACCTGACGCTGACCATCACGCAAATGCTGCGCAAGCGCGGCGTCGTCGACAAGTTCGTCGAGTTTTACGGTTCGGGCTTGAGCGAGATGGGGATCGCCGATCGGGCCACGATCGCCAACATGGCGCCGGAGTACGGTGCGACGATGGGCTTCTTCCCGATCGACGATCGGACGCTGACCTATCTCAGGCGCACCGGCCGCACGGACGAAGAAGTCGAGCGCGTCGAGCGGTACGCCAAAGAGCAAGGCCTCTTCCGGGCAGACGACACACCCGATCCCGAATTCACCGATACGCTGGAACTCGATCTGGGGTTGGTCGTGCCCAGCCTGGCCGGCCCCAAGCGCCCTCAAGATCGGGTGCTGCTCTCCGAGATGAAACAAGCGTTTAGAGAATCGCTGCTCAAGCCAGTCAAGGATCGAGGCTTTGGGTTGCCGGAAAGCGAGCTGGAGAAGCAAGTAGAGGTTGGAAATTGGGAATTGGGTAATGGTAATCCGCAATCCGCAATCAGACACGGCGCCGTCGTCATCGCCGCCATCACGTCGTGCACCAACACGTCGAATCCTTCGGTGATGCTGGGCGCGGGCCTGCTCGCCAGGAAGGCTGTCGAGCGGGGGCTGAAGCCGCCCCAGCACGTCAAGACCAGCCTGGCGCCGGGTTCGAAGGTCGTCACCGAATACTTGCAGGATGCGGGCGTGCTGCCTTATCTCGAAGCGCTCGGCTTCAACGTCGTTGGTTATGGCTGCACTACCTGCATCGGCAACAGCGGGCCGCTGGCGCAGCCGGTGGCGCAAGCGATCGGCGAAGGCAACCTGGTAGCTGCGGCGGTGTTGAGCGGCAACCGCAACTTCGAGGGCCGCATCAACCCGCTGGTCAAGGCTAACTATCTCGCCTCGCCGCCGCTGGTGGTAGCCTATGCGCTGGCCGGCACGGTGGACATCGATCTGACCCGCGACCCGATCGGCGTCGATCAGGCAGGCAAACCGGTGCGCCTCGATGAGATTTGGCCGACCCAGCAAGAGATCAGCGATACGATCGGTCATTCGGTGAAGCCGGAGATGTTCAAGCAGCAATATGCTAATGTATTCAACGGCAATCCGCGCTGGAACGCCATCCCGGTGGCGGGCGGCGAGTTGTACCCGTGGAGTGAGAATTCGACTTACATCCAGGAGCCGCCGTTCTTCCTCGATTTGACGCCCGAGGTCCGGCCGATCCAGCCGATCACCGGCATGCGCGTGCTGGGCATCTTCGGCGATTCGGTGACGACCGATCACATCTCGCCGGCAGGCGACATCGCCGAGAACAGCCCGGCCGGGCTCTATCTGAAATCGAAAGGTATCGCGAAGAAGGATTTCAACACGTACGGCACGCGGCGCGGCAACGATCGCGTGATGACGCGCGGCACGTTCGCCAATATTCGCATCAAGAACCTCATGCTGCCGGGCGTCGAAGGCGGTGTGACCCTTCATTTGCCGACCGGCATGCAGATGAGCATCTACGAAGCGGCGCTGCTCTACCAGGAAGCAGGCATCCCGTTGATCGTGTTGGCCGGCAAAGAATACGGCGCCGGCTCCAGCCGCGATTGGGCGGCCAAGGGCACGCTGCTGCTGGGCGTCAAAGCCGTGCTGGCCGAATCGTTCGAGCGCATCCACCGCAGCAACCTGGTCGGGATGGGCGTGCTGCCGTTGCAGTTCAAGCCGGGGCAGAACGTCGAGCTGCTCGGCCTGACCGGTCGCGAAGTGTTCGACGTCGAAGACTTGAGCGATGAACTGACGCCGCGCCAGGACGTGACGGTGCAGGTGACGAAAGAGGATGGCGCTACACTGGAACTCAAAGCTATCCTGCGCATCGATACGCCGGTCGAAGTGGACTACTATCGGAACGGCGGTATTCTCCCGACGGTGTTGAGGAAGTTAATTCGTGAAGCGTGATACGCAATACGTGAAGCGTGAAGTTTGAATCAGGCGGGCTTCGCTTCTAGGACTTACGCAGTTGGTGCGGCAGTTGCACTGCCGCCGCCCCATCTGCCGCAGTACAACTGCGGCAGCAACATGCAACTGCGTAAGTCCTGGCTTCTTTCACTCTCCAATCCCCAATCTTCGACTATAATAGCGCCGATATCGCCTCGCTTTGGAGACTTGCATGCCGCTCAAAGTTCGGAACGCCAAGAAACGCTTGACCACGCAACCGCATTACCTGGTCCAGCTGCGCCTGGACATCGAACTTGATCAAGGCTACCCGCTGACGACGGCGCAAGACTTGGCGCTCAAGCAAATGGTCGCGGAGGGATCGTTGACCGTTCAGGCAGCCGCCGAGCAACTGATCGCCTTGCGTCCAAAATCAACTCTCAACGCGCTGAGGATGGGGGCGCATGAATAACGTCATCATCCATCCCACAGCCGAGGTCTCTTCGCAAGCGCTGATCGGCGCGGGCACGCGCGTCTGGCATCAGGCGCAGGTGCGTGAAGGCGCGCGCCTGGGCCGCAACTGCATCGTCGGTAAGGGCGTGTATATCGATTTCGGCGTGTCGGTCGGCGACAACGTCAAGCTGCAAAACGGCGTATACGTCTATCATGGTGCAACCGTGGAAGACGGCGTATTCCTGGGGCCGGGCGTGATCCTGACCAACGACGCCAACCCGCGCGCGATCAACCCCGATGGATCGCTGAAGAGCGACGCCGACTGGCAGATCGGGCCGATTACGATTCGTTACGGCGCGTCGATCGGCGCCGGCTCGATCGTGCTGCCGAACGTGACGGTCGGCCGCTTTGCGCTTGTCGGCGCCGGCTCGGTCGTCACGCGCGACGTGCCCGATCACGCGATCGTCGTCGGCGCGCCGGCGCGCCCGATCGGTTACGCCTGCCGCTGCGGCTTGAAGCTGAACGAAGTCGTCGAAGCCGGGCGCACCGCCTGGGTGTGCCCGCAGGACGGCGCGCGCTTCGAGTTTTGAAAACTTACCGCCGAGACGCTGAGGACGCCGAGATTTAGAACAATTTTGCGTTCTCCACGACCGCGCGGTTAAGAGCCAGCCATGCCCCTTGAAGAAGTACCTTACTGGTGGGCCACCGCTCCAGAACTCCCCAGGTACACGGATCGACCGCTCCCCGCGCGGGTCGATGTGGCGGTGATCGGCAGCGGCTACACCGGTCTATCGGCCGCGCGGCAGTTAGCGCGATCCGGCGCAGCGGTCGCCGTGTTGGAGAAAGAGACGATCGGCTGGGGGGCGAGTTCGCGCAATGGCGGGCAGGTGTTGACCGGGCTGAAGGTAGGCGCGGAGACGTTGCTCAAGAAGTTCGGGCGCGCGCGGGCGCGCGAGCTCTATGCCGCTTCGCTCGCGGCAATCGAGTATGTGGAGAATCTCATCGCCGTTGAGCGTATCGACTGCGATTACACGCGCGCCGGTCACCTCGAGGCCGCTTTCAAGCCGGCGCACTTCGAGCATTTCAAGCGCGTGCAAGAAGTGCTGGCCCGCGAATTCGCTCACCCGGTGCGGTTGCTCACCCAGGCGGAACAGGCCGGCGAGCTGGGGTCCGATTATTATCATGGCCTGCTGGTCGATGAACGCAGCGGCGGGCTGCATCCGGCCAGGTACGTGCGCGGGCTGGCGCTGGCGGCCGAGCGCGCCGGCGCCAATCTGCACGAGAAGACGCCGGCGTTGCGCATCGACCGGGAAGGGGCGGGCTTCAAAGTCACGACCGGGCGCGGCGTCTTGAGCGCGCAAGCAGTGCTCGTCGCGACGAACGGTTATACCGATGCGGCCATGCCGGCGGCGCTGCGGCGGCGCGTGATCCCGATCGGCTCGTACATCATCGCCACACAGCCGCTCACGCCCCAGCAGGCCGAGCGTATTTTGCCGCGACGGCGCATGGTCTTCGACTCCAAGAACTTTCTGTACTACTTCCGCCTATCCTCGGATAACCGGCTCTTGTTCGGCGGGCGGGCGCAGTTCACGCCCTCGACGCCGCACAGCACGCGCCAGAGCGCGGCGATTCTGCGGCGCGGCATGCTCGACGTCTTTCCCGATTTGGCGGATGTTGCAGTGGACTATGTGTGGAGCGGCAACGTGTGCTTTACCAGGGATCTCTTTCCGCACACGGGCTGCTTAGACGGCGCGCATTATGCGTTGGGCTACGGAGGGCACGGCGTGGCGCTGGCGACTTATCTGGGCGCTAAAATGGCCGAGGTCGTGCTCGGTCAGCAGGCTGAGACCCCTTTCCGCGCACTGCCCTTCGACGCAATCCCGCTTTATACCGGCCGGCCGTGGTTCTTGCCTGTGGCGGCGATCTGGTACAAGTTCCTCGATTGGGTGCAGTGATCGGGGCCGGTCTCCCTTATCTTAAGTGCCGCCGGATCTCGATGAGCAGCGTGTTCGCATCGTACGGCTTTTGGATGAACCCGGCCAGCGCCTCGCTCGCAAAACGTTGCGTCGCCTCGGTCTGGCTGTAGCCGGACGACAGGAGCACCGGCACATCCGGATCGATCTGGCGCAGCTCGCGAAAAGTCTCCTCGCCGCTCAACCCCGGCATCGACAGATCGAGCAGCACCAACCGGATCTCCGCCTGGTGTGCGCGATACAACGCGATGCCTGCTGCGCCGTTGGCGGCGGTCAGCGCTTGCAGATCGTCGAGTTCGAGAATATCGGTGATGGCTTCGCGCACCGGCTCCTCGTCGTCGATGATCAACACCCAGCTGCGCGCTCCGCTCGCTCGATATTCTGACGGTGATCCCACCGGCGTCGACGGTTCGAGCGCGCCGGCCGGGAAGAGCAACTTGAAAGCGCTGCCTGTGCCCACTTCACTGGTGACGGTCAGCCCGCCTTTGTGCCCGCGCACGATGCCCAGCACGGCGGCCAGGCCCAACCCGCGTCCGGTGAACTTGGTGGTGAAGAACGGGTCGAAGATGCGGGAGAGCGTTGCGGCATCCATGCCGCAGCCGTCGTCGCGCACCTCCAGTGTGACGTAGCGGCCCGGCGTCAGCGGTACGCCGCTGACGCGCCACAGCTGACTATCGCCGCTGTCGACGTCCTGCACGCCGGTGGTCACGGTGACCCGGCCGGGTTGTTCGCCGATCGCTTCGGCGGCATTGAGGATCAGGTTCATGATCACTTGTTGCATCTGGGCGACATCGCCTTCGACCCACGGCAGCGGCTCGGCCAGCGCCGAGCGCAGCTCGACCTGCTTGGGAACGGCGACTTCAAACAGATGCAGATTTTCCTCGATCAAGGCATTGAAGTGAATCGGCTGCAGCTTGAACTGGCCCCGCCCCGAATAGGCCAATAGCTGCCGGGTAAGATCGGCGGCGTGTTGTGTGGCTTTGACGGCTTTCTCGACGTGCGTGCGGGCAATGTGCTCCAGCGGCAGCTTCGCCAGCGCCACCGAAGCTTGCCCTAGCACCGAGGCGAGCAGGTTGTTGAAATCGTGGGCGACGCCGCCCGCCAGAATGCCCAGGCTTTCCATCTTCTGCGCCTGGCGCAATGCCTCTTCGGCGCGCGCCCGCTCGGTGATGTCGGTCGATACGCCGATGATGCCGCTGATTTCTCCGTTCGAGTCCCGCAGGGGGGAATACCAGGTCTCGAGAACCACCTCGCCTATCTTGCCAATCGCGATGGCTTCACTGCCGGAGAGCGCCGTTTGAAACCAGGCGCGCATTCCCGGCACCGCGTCGCTGAGCCGATCCAAAACCGATGACCCGATGATCTCTTCCGGTTGGATGCCTAAGCCATCGAGTGCGCGACCGGCCAGCAGCGTCACGTTGCCTTCGCGATCGATCGCCCACAGGATGATCGGGGCGCGCGTGACCACCATGCGCAAGCGATTCTCCGTCTCGCGCAACGCGGCCTCGGCGCGTTTGCGCGCGGTGATATCGCGGGTGATGGCCTGCATGCGGCCATCCTCCAGCCTGCGAGCGTTAGTTTCGACCGTGATCAGCGTCCCGTCTTTGCGACGCAGGCGGCGCTCGGTGAGCACCGCCTTTTCGGTGCGCAGTCGCTCGAAGTGAAGGGGGGATGCGGCTAAGTCCTCGGCCGGGATCAGATCCGCCGCGTTCATCTGCAGCAGTTCGTCCCGGCGATAGCCCAGCAGCTCGCTCGCCGCCGTGTTCACTTCCAGGTAATTGCCGTGCACATCGGTGATCGAAATCGCGTCGGAAGCTTGCTCGACCAACTGTCGATACTTGCTTTCACTTTCTCGCAGCGCCTGCTCGGCCTGTTTACGCTCGGTGATGACCTCGCTAAAGATGATGAGGCCGCCGATCGCGCCCGTCGCATCGCGCCAGGGACGGACTTCCCAGCTCACCCAGTCGAGCGTGCCATTGGCGCGCAAAAACGGATCGTCTTTGCACCGGGCGACTGCGCCGGCCAGGCAGCGCCGATGAACCTCTTTCCAGCGTTCAGGCAGATCGGGAAAAACTTCATAGTGCGACAACCCGATGATATCACGCGCGCCCAGGTTGTAATCCGTCAACCAGCGGTGGCTGACCAACATATACCGCATGTCGCGATCGAACATCGCCACCGCCGCCGGGGTATACTTGACGAACAGCTCCAGGGAACTCGGATTCTGGGGGAGCGCCGCGCCGACGGCCGGTTCTTCGCTGATATCGATGGTCGAGCCATCCGCCCCGTCGGCGGCGGTTAAGCGGTCTTCGCCGGGATCGGACGTGTGCCTCATAAGCGTTCCCTCAGTCAATGCCATTCGGATTCTTCTCTCACAGCGTAATACAATTGAATAATCACCACGGTTATAGTGTCTCCCCCCCGGCATGTCAAGTCAGAATAAGGCCCAGCCTTGACAGCAGCTGGCTTGCGCTGCGACAATACGCTCCAAATGACGCTAATTCGTGATCGACAATCCTTCCCATCTGCGAGTACAATGCAGAGTGTGAGGCGGCAGTGGAATTGGGAACGCACTCGTATGACAAGTTGAGCACATTTGTCGCGCAGCAATCCTCGTTGCTGGATGCGCTGGCCTCGGTGTGGACGCAGCTGGGGTGTGGCGAATTCAGCTGGCGCGATGAGACGGGCCGCGTGCTGTACGGCGCTGGTCTGCCGGCGCGCGACGGACTTCGCGCGCCCTTGCTGGGCGGCGCTTTAAGCGTCGCAAGCGATACCCAGGCGCTGCACTCCCTGCTGACCGCGCAGGCCGACCTGCTCGCCGAGGTCTTCCGGCGCGAGGGGGAGATGGACCTGCTGACCGACGAGCTGATGCGCACGACCGATCAACTCGTTGCGCTCTACGAAGTGTCGGCTGCGGCGCGCGACCTGCGCGATGTGGAAGACGTGATGCGCGCCTGCCTGGAGCAAGCCGCGCGACTGACCGGCGCTAAATGGTCGATGCTCTTGCTGCATGAACCCGGACGCGAAGCAGCGGGGCTGCGCCTCTTCGGATTTCCCAGCCAGACTGTGGTCGAATCGGATATTGCCGAACGGGTGCTGGCGCCGCTCGCGGCGCAACGCGATCCGCTCATTGCCAATTCGCGCGAAGAATGCATCAGCCTGTTAGGCCCGCTGCCCGAATCGGTTGTGCGCGTGGCCTGCGCGCCCTTCTCGATCGGCGATCGTCCCGCCGGCGCTCTGTGCGCCGTGAACAAGCCCGCCGACTTCATCAGCGGCGATCTGAAACTGCTGGCCGCGTTGGCCGATGCCGCGGCCGGTTTCCTCGAGCGCGAACGGAGCCACCAGCGGGAGTTGGACCAGGCGCGCGTCCAGCGCGAGTTGGAGATTGCCGCCGAGATTCAAAGCCACCTGCTGCCGCGCGAGGTGCCCACCGTGCCCGGCGCGCAGGTGGCGGCGCGCTCGCAACCGGCGAGTGAAGTGGGCGGCGACTTCTTCGATGTGCAGGTTTTGCCGGGCGGGATGTTGGCGCTGGCGCTGGGCGATACGGCCGGCAAGGGTGTGCCGGCGGCGTTGTTCGCGGCCATGGCGCACGGCATCCTGCGCGCCGGTCTTCACTCGATGCGTTCGCCGGGTGAAGCGGTGCGCCAGCTGAACGCCCGATTGGCCGCCGATCTCTCGAACGCGGATATGCTGTTGACCTTGTTCGTAGCGATTTATGACCCCGGCGCGCATAAATTATCCCTGGTGAACTGTGGGCAGGCGCCCGTTCTGTGCTATCGACGCGGCGCGGTGGAGCTTTGGGAAGCAGACGGCCCGCCGGTTGGCGTGCTGCTGAGCCTGCTCAGCGTTGAGCACGAGCACACGTTGGAGAGCGGCGATGTGCTGGTGGTCTTGTCGGATGGGTTCAGCGAGGCGCGCAATGCCGCCGGGGAGCGCCTCGGTATCACCCCGCTGATCGAAGTCATCGAACAGCTGGCGGGGCGCGAGGCCCCAACTATCGTGGAAGCGTTGCAGCAGATGGTGAACGATTTCGGGCGGGGTGGGCCGCAGCGCGACGATCAAACGTTGATCGTGATGAAGGTGGAGTGAGGGAATTTTGGCGCTCATCTTTGTGGTCGACGACGATCCGGTGGTGTGCCGTCTGGCGCGCCACATCCTCCAGCTAGCCGGTCATCAGGTCGCGATCTTCTACGACGGCGAAGAAGCGCTGGCAGCGCTGGCGCACTCGACGCCGGACGTCGTGATCACCGATTTGATGATGCCGAGGCTGAACGGCATGGAACTGCTCCAGCGCATTCGAGCGGATGAGCGCTGGGCGGCCTTGCCGGTCGTGATGTTGACGGCGCGGGGTGGGATGAACGATCGTCGCCTGGCCGAGGCGGCCGGAGTCAGTCACTTCTTGACCAAACCTTTCAGTTCGGCGCAACTCATCGACCAGATCGACAAGTTATGTCCGTGACAGACCTCCCAGGTCTCCGAAGACCTGGGAGGTCTACTACCTACAGTCTGCCTGGCGAAGCAGCCTTGAGAGGTGCGGTGAGTACGGGAGTTGCCGCAGAAGTCGAGCCGTTGCTGCGGAAGAAATAGCGCCAGGTGCGCGCCAGGCCCTCGGCCAGCGAGACGATCGGCGCCCACCCCAGGGCGCTCTGAATCGCCGTGTTGTCCAGCGTCGAGTGGAGCACATCCCCCGGTCGGGAGGGCGCGTAGCGGGGCGAGAGCTCTGGCCCTATCAAGGTCTGATGCAGCTCAAGAATACTGGTCGGCCGTCCCGTCCCAACGTTGTAGACGCCGGGCGGCGCATCGGGCTTGAGCGCCAATACGTTCGCTGCGACCACATCGTCCACGTAAACAAAGTCTCGCGTCTGCCTGCCATCGCCGTGGATCAGCAAGGGTTCGCCGTCGAGCATCTGGTGCATGAAGGCGCAGATCACGCCGGCCTCCCCGTGGGCGCTCTGGCGCGGTCCGTACACGTTGGCGTAACGCAGAATGACGATCTGGATTTCGTCGGTCTGGCTGAATTGGCGCAAGTGTTGTTCGGCGGCCAGCTTGGACATCGCGTACGGGGAGAGAGGGTTGGTCGGCGCATCTTCGGCAATCGGGGGCAAGTTCAGGTTGCCATAGACCGCTGCCGACGAGGCGAAGACGAAGCGTTTGACGCCTGAGTGGCGGGCGTATTCCAGTAGCCGCGCCGTGCCGACGAGGTTTACCTGCGCGTCAAACAGTGGGTCGTCGACCGAGCGCAGCACGCTGACTTGCGCGGCTTGATGCACGATCACGTCAAACTTGCGAGCGAGCAACGCGCGCGGCAGATGCGGCTCGGTGATGTCGGCCTGGATGAAGTCCGCCGAAGGGTGGATGTTTTCAGTCCGGCCGCTGGACAAATTATCGAGCGCGGTCACGCTGTAGCCCAGCGCAATCAGGCGCTCGATGATGTGCGAACCGATGAAGCCAGCTCCGCCCGTGACCAGGACTCTCATGCCGACCCGCCCCGGCGCGAGGAGCGCGAGATAGCCAGGGAGGCGTCGACCAGCGGGTAGACGCTCTCGGCGTAATCCAGGTGTTGGAGCGACTCGGCGAAGCGCAAGTGCGCCGGCTCGTTGATGCCGAGCGTCTCTTCGAGGGTGGGCGCGACGATCGTCTCCACCCGACCTCCGGCGCCGGCGATCAGCTCGATCGCGTCGGTCAAGTAATATTCGCCCTGGGCATTTTTGTTGGATAGGCGATCGAGCGCGGCCAGCAGCGCCGGGCTGTCGAAGCAGTACATCCCCACGTTGACTTCGCGGATCGCCAGCGTGTTCGAATCGGCGTCTTTCACTTCGATGATCTGGACGACGCCGCCGTCCGGCCCGCGCACCACCCGACCAAAGTCCGGCGGATTTTCCAGCTGAACGGTCAGCAGCACGGCTTTCACGTCATCCCGGCAGCGATCGATCAGGCGCCGCATCGTGCGCGGGTTGATCAGCGGCATATCGCCATACACCACCAGGACGCGGCCGGTGAAGTAGGTCAAATACGGGCGGGCCATCATCACGGCGTGAGCGGTGCCTAACTGCTGCTCTTGCACCGCATAGCGCACGCCCGATCCCATACCGGCCATAACCCGCTCGCGCTGGTAGCCGACGACGACGACAATGTCTTGAATGCCGACGCCGCGCACGCGATCGACTACATGCTGAACCAGGGTGCGCCCGTGCAGCGTGTGCATGACCTTGGGCAGATCGGAGTTCATCCGCATGCCCCGGCCGCCCGCCAGCACGATCGCCAACACAGCGTTCGAGGTTTCGGTGGCAGCCAATTTCGGAACGTCGTAAGCGGGTTTGACGGCAGCCATGCGTTTCAGTCTTCTTCAAGCACGTTGAGTCCGGCCAGCCGATCGAACACGTCTTGCTCGCGCGCCGCTTTGGGCGAGAACATCTCGGTATTGACGCCGACGGGAATTTCGGTCAGCCGCGCGGGCGGGCATAACGTCTCCACGCGCGCCCACACATCGCGGTTCAAGACAATCACGCGGTTCGCGGCCGCCAACCCAGTATATGCATACGGCCGATAGCGCTCATCGTGGTTGATGACGAACTCAATCGTGCTGCCGTGACAGGTGACGATATACGGGACGCCGGTGCGCCGCTTGACGGCAGCGCCAATCGCCGGCAGCGGCACTTCATGATTCACGTGCAGCAATTCCAGGCGGTGCTGATACACCAGGTCTACCAGCTGGCCGGTCAGATCGTCCAGGTAGGCTATCAGCTGCTCAGTGGTCAGTTGCGTGAAGAGCGGGCGTTCGGGCGCTTCGACGCGGGGATAGGCGACCGGCGCCAGGCCGGACAACTGGTGGAGCCAGCAGGCCGGGTCGGGCCGGTGTTGAAACAGCGTGATCACCGCGCCCGCCCGTCCGCGCGTGGCAGTATCGACGAAGGCGTAGTTCTCCGGATGCTCCTCATAACACAGCACGACGATGGTATGTCCGCGCGAAGCGAGCGTCTCGGCCAGGCGCGAAACATAGATCGCGCTGCCGGAGCCTGCCAGCCCATAGAGATGAGCAATGCCGATACGCATGCGCCCTTGAACCTTAGCTGCTGCAGCGGCGGATCAGGATCACTTCGGTGCCGCGCGGATGCTCCGTCACGTAGTAAACATTGTCCATCACGCCGCGCATCAAGTATATACCATATCCGCCGATGTTCGGCCCGGCTTCTATATCCGGCACGCGCACCGCCGACGGATCGAACTTCCGGCCAAAGTCGCGCAGCCGGAAAACAATGCGCTCGCCAACCCGCCTGGCAGTAATGACCAGGGGCCCCTGGTGGCGCTCCACGTAGGCATGGCGCACGGCGTTGGAGGTGGCTTCACTGATCGCCAACGCAAAATCGGTGACGGCCTGTTCATCCGCGCCTAACGTCAGCGCCGTGGAGGCGGCCCAGGCGCGGATCGGCCCCAAGACCTCGTTGCCGCCCCAAAGTTCTAACTTGAACGTCGGTGAGATATCCACGACCAGTTCCGGCTTAACCTGCAAAGCTCGCAACGGCTGCCGCGCGGCTATCGAAAATGTCGAATACGCGATCGAAGCGCGTGAGCTCGATAATACGCCGCATCTCCGAGCGCAAGCAGCACAGGCGTACATCGCCGCGCCCGATCCGAATGCGTTTGTAGAGGCTGGCCAGCGCGGCCAAACCCGAACTATCCATAAAGGTGACGCCGCCCAGGTCGATGACGTAGTTTTGCTCGCCGCGCGTAACCAGGGCGTCAAACACGTTGTGCAGCCGATCGACCGTCGTCGTGTCTACTTCGCCGCGCACGGCGACGACGACCACTTTGCCCAGTTGGATTATTTCCGTTTCCATTCACACTCTTGCACAGCGATAGACCAGGGAGGCTGGCGGCTTGCTTTTCAGGTACGCCGTAAACCTCAAGCAGGCGCTTGCCATGCCCGCTGATGGGACTATAGTGCAAACCAACTCAGACCAGCGTTGGCTGTGAGATGAGGCTAAGTTTGATTTGGGTTGTATTGGGATTGATTAGAATTAAAAAATCAAGCTTTGAGGTTCCATCCCTGTAGCGGGTCAATCCAAACCTGGGCGGTCAGATCGAGCTGGATCGGGGTGACCGAAATGTAACCGTTTTCAATGGCGTGGATGTCGGTGCCCTCGTCG
This sequence comes from Anaerolineae bacterium, assembly GCA_035292585.1. Lineage (GTDB taxonomy): Bacteria > Chloroflexota > Anaerolineae > Fen-1058 > Fen-1058 > DASSFZ01. The sequence goes on from DATDPU010000101.1 coordinate 35,796, forward strand.
GGCACGCCGGAGGGTTGCTCGCCGCCGATCCAGTAGTAGGGACGGCCGCGCGGATCGTGACGCACAACCAACTCGTCTCGATAGACGCGCTGCCCCATCCGGGTAATCCGCACCCCGTGGAGGGGCAGCCGGGGTACGTTGACGTTGAGCAGGATGCCGCGCGGCAAGCCTTTCTCGATCACGCGTACGGCGAGCCGGGCGGCGAAATCGGCCGCAGCGGGATAGGTCTCGGCCGAGGCGGTGGAGACGGCGACGGACGGCACGCCGCCGATCGCGCCTTCCATCGCAGCGGTGACGGTGCCGGAATAGGTCACGTCGTGCCCCAGGTTGCAGTTGGGATTGATGCCGCTGAAGATCAGGTCGGGTTTGAAATCGAGCGCGCCCAGCAGCACCAGCGCGACGCAATCGCTCGGCGCGCCGCTGGCGGCGTAAGCGCGCACGCCGTCGGCCAGGCTCACTTCGCTGATGCGCAGCGGTTTGTGCAGCGTCTTCACATGCCCGGAGGCGCTGAAGTTATGCTCCGGCGCGACGACGAGTACCGTCCCGACTTGCGCCAGCGCGGTCTTCAGGGCGAGCAGGCCCGGCGCGTTGTACCCATCGTCATTCGTCACGAGAATGTTCATACAGCGCAACCCTTGAGTTGGTTATGGGCGCAAGTATAGCATACACACCTACTCCGTCTTTGCGCGGCGCGCCGGCTCAGGGTATACTGGCTCCGCCTCCTGGATAGCTCAATGCGTCGCTTACTACCTTTGGTCGCGCTGTTTCTAATGTTGTTCAGCACCGGCTCGGGCGCCATCGCCCAGGTCGATCCCTTGCGCCAGGTCACCCAACAGACGGTGGCGCTGGAGCCGTTGCCGCCAGGGGCGCGGGTGGAGCTTGTTTTAGACCACGTGCGCAACCCGGTAGCGATGGCGTTTGCGCCGGATGGACGCTGGTTTTTCACCGAACGCACGACCGGCTGGGTGCGGGTTGTCTCTGGCTCAAGCCATTACCCCATCTTCTATGTTCCCGCGCGTTCCGAAGGTGAGCGTGGATCGCTGGGCGTCGCCGTTGATCCCAACTTCGCTTCCAACGGCTACGTCTACGTGTATTACACTTCCGACGAAGACAGGCGCACGACCGGCAAGCTGGATAACCGCATCGTGCGCTACACGATTCAGGGGAATAATGCCTCCGGGCGCACGTTCATGTTGAAGGCGCCGCTCGATTCGGACAGCAGCGTGATTCACAACGGCGGCAACATGCGCTTTGGACCCGATGGAAAACTGTACGTTTCGATTGGCGACTATTTCAACGCCGGCAACGGCCAAAACTTGAGCACCCTGCCCGCCAAGATTCACCGCTTCAATCCGACGACGCCGCTTTCGGCCCCATCCGATAACCCGTTTTACGACGGCGGCGGCCCGCAGGCGGACAGCATTTACGCTTTCGGCCTGCGCAACCCGTTCGACTTCGACTTCGATCCGGTGACCGGCGCGTTGTTTGCCGCCGACAATGGCGTGGCCTGCGATGATGAGATCAACCGCTTGCTGCCCGGCGCTAACTCTGGCTGGCGGGTGAACTATCCGGCCTGCGACGATTTCAGCGCGGGCGGCCCTGACCCGAACTACAACACCCTCCCGCCGCTGATCGCCTGGCCGTATAGCGCCGTGCCGACCGGCGTCATGTTCTATCGCGGCAACTTGTTCCCGGAATGGAAGAACGATTTGTTCGTGTGCCACTGGAAGAATGGAGAACTGCATCATTTCAAACTGAACGGCGCGCGGACGGCCATTGCGGCGCACACCATCCTGGCCGGCCTCGCGTGTCACATCGATGTCGAGACCGGAAATGGCGGCGCCATCTATTTCATCCGCAACGAAGACCCCGATCCCAACAAGGAATACCGTGACATTTATCGCATCACCCGCGATGCGACGATCTACGCTTCCACCTTTGCGCCTTCGAATGTCGTTCCTCGCGCCGGCGAAGCCCTGACCTATACCTTGCGCCTGGTTCACTATGGCACACTGACCACCACCTTCTCGATCACGTCGAGCCTGCCGCCGCTGACGACGTTGATCGCCGGCAGTCCGCAGGCGAGCGGGGGCGCGATCAGCGGGTCGGGTACGGGCGTTGCCTGGAGCGGTTCGATTACGCCGAACACCACGCTCACGGCTGTCTATCGCGTCGCCGTCAATGCTAATCTCGGCGCGCCGACGCCGCTCGGCAACACCGCGCGTATCTCGACGAGCAATGCCGGCGCGCTGCAGCTGCCAACCAGCGTGATCGCCAATGGACGCTCGATCTATTTGCCGCTCGCGCTGCGCGCGTTTATGCCGTGAACCGAAGTAGCTGCCGCGCAGGAACGCATGTTATAATCGCGTGGAGCGTAATACGCACTACGCCATACGCAACCTCTATCAGGAGTCCCCATGCCCAGCCCTGCACCGCATGTGCCGACCGATGGCGCGAACATCACGATTCAAGATGGACGATTGCAAGTGCCCGACTATCCGATCATCCCTTTCATCGAGGGCGATGGCACCGGCCCCGATATTTGGCGCGCCAGCGTGCGCGTCTTCGATGCGGCGGTGCAAACAGCCTACGGCGGCAAGCGCCAGCTCAAATGGATGGAAGTGTATGCCGGCGAGAAAGCGTTCACGCAGTTTAAAACCTGGCTGCCGGATGAAACGGTCGCGGCCTTTCGCGAATATCTCGTCGGCATCAAGGGGCCGTTGACCACGCCAATCGGCGGCGGCATCCGCTCGCTCAACGTCGCGCTGCGCCAGCTGCTCGATTTGTACGTGTGCCTGCGGCCGGTGCGCTGGTTCAAAGGCGTGCCTTCGCCGGTGAAGCGCCCGGAAAAGGTGGATATGGTGATCTTCCGTGAGAACACGGAAGACATCTATGCCGGGATCGAGTTCGAGAGCGGCAGCGCGGAGACGCAGCAAGCGCTCGCGTTTCTCAAAGAGAAATTCCCGCAGATGTATAAGAAGATCCGCTTTCCCGAGACGACGGCGCTCGGCTTCAAGCCGGTTTCGCAGGAAGGCAGCGAGCGATTGATCCGCGCCGCGATCAATTACGCGTTGGTCAACGGGCGCAGAAGCGTGACGCTTGTTCACAAAGGCAACATCATGAAATTCACCGAGGGCGCGTTCCGCAACTGGGGCTATGCGCTGGCCGAGCGCGCGTTCGGCGACCAGACTTACACCTGGTCGCAGTGGGAACGGACCAAGGCTGATCAAGGCGAGGCCGCGGCGAATGCCGAGCAGAAGGCGGCGCTGACCTCAGGCCGGCTGCTGATCAAAGATGCTATTGCCGATATCACGCTCCAACAAGTGTTGACGCGCCCGGACGAGTTCGACGTGATCGCCACGCTGAATTTGAACGGCGATTACCTGTCCGACGCGCTGGCGGCGCAGGTCGGCGGCATCGGCATTGCGCCGGGCGGCAACGTCAATTACGTGACGGGTCACGCCGTGTTCGAGGCGACGCACGGCACCGCGCCCAAGTACGCCAATCTCGACAAGGTCAACCCCGGCTCGGTGATCCTATCGGGCGAGATGATGCTGCGCTACCTGGGCTGGACCGAAGCAGCCGATTTGATCATCAAAGGCGTGGAGGGCGCGATCGGCAGCCGCACAGTCACCTACGACTTCGCGCGGCTGATGGAGGGCGCGCAGGAAGTGAAAACGAGCGCGTTCGGCGACGCGGTGATTGCGAAAATGTAAGCGAGCGATCCATGACCTTGACCAACGAAGAACGACGCGTCGTGTTTTACGCGACATCGGAAAAACCGACAACTCCAAGCAGCGTTACTCCGGAAACGCCTCTCAGTCAACTGAATCTGAATTGGCGCGAACAAGAATTGCCCGAACGCGAACGCACTAAGCATGTTCATCGCTTGCATCCATATCTGGGTAAGTTCATTCCACAGTTAGCAGAAATATTCCTGAGAAAATATTTCCGCCCCGGCCAAACCGTGCTAGATCCTTTCGCAGGTTCAGGTACAACTCTCGTACAAGCAAACGAGTTAGGTGTGAACGCTGTAGGCTACGACGTTTCGGCCTTCAATGTCTTGCTGTCTCGCGCTAAAACCAACCGTTACGATCTGAAGAAGGTACGACACGAGATTCTAGACATTTTGGAAAAGGTGCGCTTAGCGACCCAGTCGGGTTCTTTCCAGCCATCTTTTTGGGGGTCAAACGGAAAGTCAGAGCGTGTTTCTCAGGCGAACGAGTACTTACGGAATTGGTATGCTCCCAACGCGCTCCAGGAATTGCTGACCTATCGTGATTTAATTACGAACTATGAGGATCAAGACATACTCAGGATCATACTCTCACGATCGGCGCGTTCAGCACGCCTAACTACACATTTCGATCTGGACTTTCCGAAATCGCCACAGACCGAACCCTACTGGTGCTATAAGCACAGTCGAATGTGTGAGCCCACGCGCGACGCTTTCCAATTCTTGAAACGCTACAGCCTTGACACCATACTAAGGCTCGAAGATTTCGCGCGTCGACGAACTGGCGCGAAGATAACGCTGCGGCACGAAGATAGTCGTTACGCAGATATTCCAAAAGTAGATGGCGTGATCACCAGTCCACCGTATGTGGGGTTAATTGACTATCACGAGCAGCACCGCTACGCCTACGAGTTGCTTGGACTTGAAGACCGAGCAGATGCTGAGATAGGGGCGGCCAAACACGGTGCAAGTCAGAAGGCACGCCAAGAGTATCAAGAGGCCATCGCGCAAGTCTTCCGTCGAGTATGTCAGTCGATGCCAACAGGCGGTCTTCTGATTGTGGTGGCCGGTGATCGATATGGGCTTTACGATGAAATCGCCCGACTCTGTGAGGCGGAAGTTGAGGCCGTGATCCAGCGCCACGTTAACCGGCGAACAGGGCGTAGAGCCGGCGAGTTTTACGAGTCGGTTTTCGTTTGGCGAAGAGCGTGAACCCTATCGGGAATTACAGCAATGCCCTCACCGAGACAGATGAAGGTTGCTATTCAGTCCGTCATCGAAGAGATGATGGATCGAGTGATGAAGAAGGTCCTCGTAGATGATCCGTTTCTACCGGATGAGCATCGGGCCAAGAGGCCACTCTACGCTGCTTTAGTGCCTGATGAGGTATTCAAAGGCGCTCACTTCGAGAGACGATTCGTGACGCCATTCGGCAGCGTCTGGGAGAAACTGGCAATCGTTGCTGCCGCCAAAGGCCTGGGTTATGGCGTAACCAACTATAGCATCACTGGAACCGTTAAGACCGAAAGACTTAGGCGTATCACTCGCGTGCTCGATGCGCTTGAGCATCCACAAAAGGGCAAACAGAGAGTTAGACCGGATTGGTCTAGCGAACTTGCCTACGTGCTGGAGGGTAAGGGTAAAGAGCTCCCTGTGACTGTCGTATGTGATGTTTACGCTGAGGATCGAAAGAATAACAAGAGGTACACTTTTGAGTTAAAAGCCCCTTTGCCCAACAGTGATCAGACTAAAGTCAGCAAAGAAAAACTACTCAAACTCTACAGTATGGAGCCGCGCCAGGTAGAGGCAGCTTATTATGCGCTTCCCTATAACCCCTATAAGCGCCGGGAGAATTATGCCTGGAGTTTCCCAGCGCGATGGTTCAACATGAAGGAAGACGAGGTAGTCTTGATCGGCGATGAGTTTTGGGAAAAGATAGGCGGGCTGGGCACTTACCAGGCGTTCATCGCTGCAGTCAATGAGATCGGCCCGAAGTATAAGGACAGGATTTACAAAGAATTCTTGGGTATCGAGCCGCCCGCGCCTCTCGACACCGGCAAGTTGTGAGAATGTTTTCTGCGAACGCGACGGCGCGCACTTGCACAAGCAACACCACAACGTCAACTCGCCTATCCTCAGATACACCTTGCTCGAGAAAGGAGGTGCCCCGCCATATCCGCAACCCGCTGATGTCGCGCCGTTTTCATTCACCCTCACGAGGAGACAGCTCATGACGACCATCCGACGCGTATTCCTGTATCTGGCTTCTTTCATTGGCATGAGTGTGACGTTGGCCGGGGTATTTATCTTGATCGGACTTATCGTTGATCAAGGTTTCGACGCGTTTCGGGGTTTTTCGGTTGTAGGCAGTGCGTCGGCGTTGGCGCTCATCATCGCCGGCGGCCTGACGTGGCGTTTTTACTGGCGCACCGTGCAACGGGAAGCCGGCGCGCTGCGCGAGGAGCGCACGGCGGGAACGCGCAAGCTGTATCTGTATGGAACGATGACGCTCAACCTGCTCAGCGCGCTGCTGCTGGTGCAACAAGTGTTGAGCGAGCTGCTGATTCGGGTGTTCGATCTCGGTCTGTCCGGCTACAAGCCGTGGGCGCCGTTGTTGGTCGCCGCCGTGCTGGCCAGCGTGTGGCGCTGGCACGAACGGGTTGCGGCCGCCGACCAGGCAGCGGAAGCCGATGGCCCGCGCGGCGGCGATTTGCGACGCGGCTACTGGTTCGTGTTGACGGCCTTCGGGATTTTTGGCGTGACCGGCGGCCTGACCACCTTCATCACCGGCCTGCTGACGCACCTGGGTGGAGAGGCGCCCGCTTCATTCTTTGGTTCCGGCGCAAGCTGGATGCAGACGCTGTTTCCACCGTTGGCGCAGATGCTGGTAGCGGGCTTTGCCGTCTGGATGTTCTGGCTGCCCTCGCAAAAACTCGCGGCGGCCGGCGACGAAACCGAGCGCGCGTCACGGGCGCGCTGGGTGTTGGTTCACCTGGTGGTGTTTTCGGCTGCGCTGGCGGCGCTGAACGGCGCGCAGCAGGTGCTCACCGATATCCTGAGCCGCCTGCTGCAAGGCTCGGGCGGCGATCTGCTCGTGGTCACGATCGGCGCGCCGCTGGCGTCGCTGATCGTCGGCGGGTTGCTGCTGTGGTACTTCTTTAGCGCCGTGCGCCCCACGCTGACTACGGCGCGGCTGGCGGAATACCTCATCGCCGGTATCGCGTTGTTCATCGCCGTGTTCAGCGTGCAGTTGCTCATCGCCATGCTGTTCCAGGTGCTCGGCGGCGCCGGGCCGCGCATCGAGAATCTGATCGTCAATATTTTGCCCGGCCTGCTCGTTGGCGGCGGTGTCTGGCGTTGGCGCTGGAGGGGGCTGGAAGCAGAAGCCTCGGGCAGCGATAGCGCCTCGGCGCGATCTTACCTGTGGCGCAAAGTCTACTTGTATTTCTTCCAGTTGGTCGGCCTGATCCTGATCCTGGCCGGCGCGGTGACGATCTTACAAGGCGTGATAGCGGCCCTCCTGGGGCAGCCCATCAGTGGCAATGCGCTATCGGCCCTTTCGCTCCCGCTCTCGTTCCTGCTCGTCGGCAGCGGCTTGCTGATCTACATGATGCAGCTCGTGGCGAGCGATGGCCGCCTCGGCGCGCTCTCGGTTGAACAAGTGATGCAGCACACGTTAGGCGACAGTGCGCCGACGTGGGCGATCGCGGCCGTGATCGCGTTTGTGTTAGGCCCATTGCTCAGTCTCGCGCTGTTGGGGCTGCTCGGCCCGGCGATCGGAAATATCTTTAACGAGATCATCCGGGGCATTCAATAAGTTGAAGACCGGCCAGGTTTCCGCTTCGTAGAGACCTGGCCGGTCTGGCTTAGGGCAATCGCATTTCGATTTACGCCGCCCACTGCTTTGGCAGGGTCATAGACCCGCTTCGAGCGAGGATGACTTGGCGTCAACTCAACAGGAAACCGTTCTATACTGCGCGCGGGCACAAGTTGCGCTGTTTGCTGCTCCACGCCCGCGTCCGCGCGGGCGTCTATCCTGAGCGACCGCGGGGACGCGGTCGGTGAGCCAAACCGCAGATTGTTCCCGCGCCGGGTATAGCATCCTGGTGAAATGCGATTGCCCTGAGGTCGGGCTGGCTCAGTTTGCCGCAGGCAGATCGCTGGGATATAATTCGTTTTGTCGCGCCCGCGCCCAACCCGCTATCGTCAAGGAGGCCATCGTGTATCGAGGCGGCACTGGCCAGTTGACCTGGCTGGCGCATCGCATCAGCGGTGTCGCCGTAGTGTACTTCCTTACGCTACACATTTTTGAAACGTTACAACTGGGTTTAGGCGGCCCCGCCGCCTATGAAGAGGCGACGGTCGTCTACAGGCAACCCTGGTTCCGCCCCTTCGAGTTTCTGTTGGTCATGGCCGTGGCGTATCACGCCTTCAACGGCCTGCGCGTGATGCTCTTCGATTATTTCCCCGGCGCGACTCGCTATCGCAATCTGATCTTTTGGATCGGCGTGGCCGTCTTCGTCGTGCTCACGCCGATCCTGGCCTACGCGATGATGTATCGCCTGATCGGCATGAGCCTGGCGGAGATTTTCGCCAGCACCAACGGCATCGGGTACGCCGCGCTGATCGTCGGGCCGGTCGCGTTGCCCGTGCTGTACCTGCTGTGGCGCGGCACGGCCCTGGCCGAGGAGCGTCGGCTGATCCTCTCGGCGTCGAATAGCAGCCGCACGCCTGCCGGCAGCCGCTTCGAGGCGCTGGCCTGGCAGTTCATGCGCCTCTCAGGCTTGCTGCTCGTCGTCCTGGTGTTCCTCCATCTCTATATCATGCACCTGGAGCGCGACATCGTCGAGGTCACCGGCGAGTTCGTCGTCGATCGCTTTCTGGCCAACCCGATCTGGATCGCCGTCGATCTGGCGATGCTGATCCTCGCCTGGCTGCACGGGCTGAACGGGGTGCGGGTGGTGCTGACGGATTACCTGCGGCGGGGTTCGCCGCGTCGTTTGGTGTTGGGCGCGATCGGGGCGTTCGGGATTTTCTGGCTGATCGCCGGCGGCGCAGTGCTGTTCATCATACCCACCTTTGTGGCAGGGGCATAGCGAGCATGGCCAAGCATCATCAATTCGACGCCGTGATCGTCGGCGCGGGCGGCGCGGGCCTGATGGCGGCGCTGCACGCCTCTCGACAGGTCAATACGGCCGTTCTATCTAAGCTGTATCCCACGCGATCCCACACCGGCACGGCGCAAGGCGGCATCGCCGCGCCGCTGGGCAACATGGAAGAGGATCACTGGGAATGGTACATGTACGATACGATCAAGGGCGGCGATTATCTGGTCGATCAGGACGCCGCCGAGATTTTGGCGCGTGACTCGATCGAAGCCGTCATCGAGCTGGAGCACATGGGGTTGCCCTTCGACCGCACGCCCGACGGCAAGATCGAGCAGCGCCGCTTTGGCGGACACACGCGCAATTACGGCGAAGCGCCGGTGATGCGCTCGTGCAAAGCCGCCGATCGCACCGGGCACATGATCCTGCAAACGCTGTATCAGCAGTGCATCAAACAGCAGGTCAACTTCTTCGACGAATACCACGTGATCGATCTCTTGATCGAAGGCCACGTCTGTCGCGGCGTCGTGGCGGTTGAAATCTTGACCGGCGAGCTGCACGTCTTTCACGCCAAGGCCGTACTGCTGGCGATCGGCGGGTTCGGCCGCATGTACTCCGTCACCTCGAATGCGCACTCGCTGACGGGCGATACCGTGGCGAGCATCTTGCGGCGCGGGCTGCCGCTGGAGGATATGGAATTCTTCCAGTTCCATCCGACCGGCATCTACAAGATGGGCATCTTGCTATCCGAGGCGCTGCGCGGCGAGGGCGCGGTGTTCGTCAACGACACGGGCGAGCGCTTCATGGAGCGTTACGCGCCGAACATGAAAGACCTGGCCAGCCGCGACGTGTGTTCGCGCGCGATTTACCTGGAAGTCCGCGATGGGCGCGGCATCGGCGGTAAAGACTACGTGTACATCGACGTGCGGCCGGAGACGATCAATCGCTATCAAAGCGGGCCGGGCGGCAAGCCGGTGACGGCCGAGCATCTCGAAGTCGCGCTGCCCGACGTGCTGGAGATGGCGCGCGTCTACCTGGGCGTCGAGCCGATGAAACAGGGCATCCCGATCCAGCCGACCGCGCACTACGCGATGGGCGGCATCCCGACCGATAACGATGGGCGCGTGCTGGCCGATGCGCAGGGCGCGTGGGTGCAGGGGTTGTATGCCGCGGGCGAGTGCGCCTGCGTCTCGGTGCATGGCGCGAATCGGCTGGGCACCAACTCGTTGGTCGATTTGGTCGTGTTCGGGCGTCGTGGCGGCAAGGCGCTGGCCGAGTTTTGCCAGCAGGCCGACTTCGCGCCGCTGCCACCCGATCCCGAAGCCGAGACGCGCGCCCAGCTGGATGCCATCCGCAACGGTTCGGGCCGGGAGAAGCCGGCGCGGTTGCGCAGCGAGCTGCAGCAGACGATGATGGATCACGTCGGCGTATTCCGCGAAGGGCCAACGATCCAGAAAGCGCTGGATACCATTCGCGAGCTGCAGGCGCGCTTCAAACAGGTCGCGATCGAGGACAAGGGCGCGAAGTTCAACACCGACTTATACGAAGCCTGGGAGCTGGGCTGCCTGTTAGACCTGGCCGAAGTCACCGCTCACTCGGCGTTGTGTCGCACGGAGAGCCGGGGCGCGCACTACCGCGAAGACTTCCCCAAGCGCGACGACGTGAACTGGCTCAAGCACACGTTTGTCACGCGGACGAACGGCGCGCTCGAAGCAACTTATAAGCCGGTGACGATCACGAAGTTCGAGCCGAAGGAACGCACATATTAACCCCGGATGTGCACGGATAACACGGATGGCTCAAGCTATATTTATCTGCGCCATCCGTGTTATCTGTGGTTCACCTCTAAGGAGCCGTGATGAAGGTTCAGCTCAAGATTCAGCGCTTCAACCCTGAGAAAGACAACAAGCCGTGGTGGAGCGAGCACGAGGTCGAAATCGAGGAGACCGATCGGGTGCTGGACGCGCTGCATCAGGTGAAGTGGTATCACGACGGCACGCTCACTTTGCGCCGTTCGTGCGCGCACGGCATTTGCGGCTCAGACGCCATGCGCATCAATGGCAAGAATGCGCTGGCTTGCAAAGTGTTGATCAAGGACGTGGGCCGGCGCATCACCGTTCAGCCGTTGCTGGGTCTGCCGCTGATCAAAGACCTGGTGGTGGATATGGAGCCGTTCTTCGCCAAGTATCGCGCCGTCATGCCCTACCTGGTCAATGACGACGAGCCGGGCGAGCGCGAACGGTTGCAATCGCCCGAGGCGCGCGCCCGCTATGACGATACCACCAAGTGCATCCTGTGCGCGGCGTGTACCACCGCGTGCCCGATCTACTGGCCCACCGGCGAGTTCATCGGGCCGGCCTCGATCGTGCAGGCGCATCGTTTCATCTTTGACAATCGCGACCAGCAGACCCAGGAGCGCCTCGAGGCCATGAGCGACGCAATAGGCGTGTGGCGCTGTCGTACTGCATTCAACTGCACCGAAGCTTGCCCGCGCGGTATCCAGATCACCCTCGCGATCAAGGAAATCCAGCAGGCGATCATATCAGGCAAAACCGGCTGAAGTGAAGCACAAGCTCATCGGCCTGTAAAACAGAAACCGGGTTTCTCACCCCCTTCACTTTGTTTGGGGGCCTTCGGGAATCCCGGTTTCTTCACTGTTATGCAAACAGAGCTCCTTCCGTAACTTCGGGGGCAGTGCCGGGTTCTATCGCTAGTTGCTGCGCGACAAGCCCATCTTTTAACCGTTTTTCTATTGACAATCCCGCGAAACCACCTGATAGTTATCTATCAAAACCGGCCTGCATAGGCTTACGGAGCGGGGGAAACTCCCATGATCGTTCGATTAGTTTGTATGAAGGTTAAACCGGAGAAATTCGCTGAATTTAGGGCTATTTACGAAGGCGTGTGCGACCGTATCCGCGCGTTTCCGGGCTGTACGTTCTTGCAACTCCTGCTCGATAGCGACGAGGAGTGTAACTTGTACACCATCAGCTACTGGCAATCGCCAGAAGACCTGGAGGCTTACCGGCATAGCTCGTTCTTCCGGGGCATTTGGGAGCGCCTGAAGCCGCTGTTCCGCGATAAGCCCTGGGCGCAGAGCACGACGGTTTTGATCGATTCCTCGGACAGCAAACGGGCGACGCACAGCGTCGCCCGCGACGATCGCTTGGGAGAGCGACTCCCGTTAGCTTGATGCGCTGGGTCGCATATCCAACCGCTTCAGGTTTTTGAAGGCTGGCTTGCCCTGGATCAGCTGCCAGCGCGTTTCCCGCTCGTCCATGCGCCACTCCACGGCATAGCGCCCGTCCGGCTCCTGGTATTTGAAGGTCGGCACGCTGCGCATCGCGCGCTTGAAGCCTTCGCTGATCCACGGCAATTCTTCTTTGGAGCGGACGATCAAATACGTGCGCGGTTCCAGCTCCACCTCGAACAGCTTGCCCTGCCAGATCCCGCGATAGAGGTACGGCAGCTCCTGACGCAGACAGGTGAACCACACGCCGTAAACGTGCAGCTCCCAGAGTTCATGCCGCATATTCTCGGCAATGGCGCCGGCGCTCGGCATTTTGGCAGAGTAGAACCAGTGCGTCGCTGGATCGAACATCGTGTGCCTCCGCGGGATCGCGTGATCGGATAGTTTCGACGGGCTGATGATAGCACAAGTTTGTTTACTCGAACAGCAAGGCTTTGTTTTCACGGCCGAATGGCATTCTCCCCGATATCTCCGCTACGGTTAAATCAACTCTAACGGGCAGGGCTAGACGGAGTCGAAAACCCGCGCCCTTGACTTCCGGCACGGCGGCCGGTCTTGCGTTAGGCCCAGAATCTGGCATTCGCAGTCGCGTTTGCGTCATCAGTCCGTCGCTGTGAGGTTTCTAAGCGCGCGACGGCCGAGGATTGCCAGCACATCCGGGCGACATTCTCCTACCATTTCCAATTGATCTAATCTGTCTGGACGGACTATAATACGTCAACTGGATCCACTCTTGCCGTCTCGCTCCATTGCTGTTTCGTTCAGGTGTCGAACACGGGCGCCCGTGGCGCACTCGCCACAGGCTAAACTACCGCCCAGGCGCTTGTGTTCTGAACCTGAGCCGCTGTTTCAGGGAGGTATGTCCCGCTGAACGAAGCGTCTCAGCCTGAGAGGCTTCGACGATCCGCCTCTCGGCATGACGGCCAGCGGTGAATGCCTCCGGGAAACCTATACCGAGCGTATCTTCGCTGGGTGCGAGTATGAGTCGCGACCTGGTCGGTGTTGCCCTAAGTAAATACCGCTGCGACGCCTTCATCGGCTATGGCGGCATGGCCGAGGTGTATCGCGCAATCGACACCGAACTGAATCGCGTGGTTGCGATTAAAGTCCTGCACCCATTCCTCGTCAACGAAGAAGGCTTCATCGAGCGCTTTCGCCGCGAGGCGCGCACCCTGGCGCTGCTCAAACACCCCAACATCGTCCAGATTTATGACTCCGGCTTGCAAGATTTCAACTCCTATGTGGTGATGGAGTACGTGCCAGGCCCGACGCTCAAGGATCGCCTGCGCGAGCTCGGCGCACGCGGCGAGCAAATGCCGCTGACCGAAGTGCGCCGTATCCTCGATGCGCTGCTGTCCGCGTTGCGCTATGCGCACCAGGCCGGCATCGTGCATCGGGACCTGAAGCCCACCAATATCATCCTGGCGGTGGATGGGCGGGTGGTCCTGGCCGATTTCGGACTCGCGAAAATCACCGGCTCGACGATTCAGACCGCCAGCCTGGCCATGTTCGGCACGCCGGCCTATATGGCGCCGGAGCAAGTGCGCACGGGCAAAGTGGATCCGCGCAGCGACATCTATTCGTTGGGCGTGACGCTGTTCGAGATGCTCACCGGCCGCCTGCCCTTCCAGGCCGATACGCCCTTCGCCATGATCGCCAAACACTCGCAGGAGTCGCTGCCGCGCGCCAGCCAGCTGCGGCGCGGGCTGTCGCGCAGCCTGGACAATATCATCTTCAAAGCGACCGCCAAAGCTCCCAACGAACGGTTCCAGACGATCGATCAGATTGCCAGAGCCTTGAACACAGCGTTCGAGGGTCGGTTTCTCCTGCTCCCGCCGCGTTTATCGCGCACCACGCGCAACTGGATTATCGCGGCGACCACCGCGCTGACGATCCTCGGCGCCGGATCGGCGGGCGGCTGGTTCAACAACGTCTCGCCGTTGGGCGCCCCCACCCGAATGCCCAGCCCGACCGCTACCCCGCGCATCCTGCTGGCGCGGATCATGGGGCGGACCCCGCTATTCGAAGAACCCGACCCGGCGTCGCGCGTGCTGACCGAGCTGCCCGATGGCGCACAGGTCGAGTTGCTCGCCCGGCAGGAACTCTGGTGGCAGGTTCATTTGTTGGACGGCAGCGATCTGATCGGTTGGGTCATGACCGGGAATCTGGATTTCATCCCGACGCCGACAGCGCTGCCCACGCTCACCAACACGCCGCCTCCCGGCGCGACCTTCACGCCTTCAGCCACGCGCACCGCGACGCCCCGACCCACCGCGCCGCCCAGCCCGACGAGCAATGCGACGCCCACACCGGAACCCGACGATTCGAACGACTCGCCCACCGCCGCCAGCACGGCCGTCCCCATCCCGACCGCGATACCCACGTCAACGTCGGCGCCTATAGCGACATTCTCACCGCCGACGCCAGTGCCAACGGCTATCCCGACACAATTGCCGCAAGCGACTCCCACCCCGCCGGTAGCGACCGTCCCGACGCCGGCCGGTACTGCTACTAAAAGACCGCCACCCACCCCCAGACCTTGAGGACATTCATGGGTGAGCCAACACCCCTTCTGCCGCGCGTTGCCCTGATCCAGGGCGCCGCTGCCCTGAACTTGTCCTTAGCCGCCGATCAAGTCGATCGCTTTGAGCGCTACGCCGCCGAGCTGGTTGACTGGAACCGGCGCATCAACCTCACCGCCATCACCGACCCGCTCGAAATCGTCCACAAGCATTTTCTTGACTCCCTGTCCATACTCTCTGTGTGCGATCTCCACATGGGCGAACGCATCATCGACGTGGGCAGCGGCGCTGGTTTCCCGGCTTTGCCGATCCGCATCGTGCGGCCCGACCTGCACGTGACCTTGCTCGAAGCGACGCGCAAGAAGTGCGATTTCCTGCGGCACATGGTTGAGGCGCTGGCGCTCGATCGCGTGACCGTCGTCCACGCGCGCGCGGAAGATGTCGCGCACGATCCCGCGCAACGCGAGCAGTACGCTACGGCGCTGGCTCGCGCCGTCGCCGGGCTGGCGACGCTGAGCGAATATCTGTTGCCATTCGTGCGGATCGGGGGTCAGGCCATTGCCCAAAAGGCGGGCGCTGTGGAGACCGAGGTCGGAGCGGCCGGCGCAGCCATCGAGGTGTTGGGCGGGCGGCTTCAGCGCGTGACGCCGGCAACCGTGCCCGGCGTGATGGAATCGCGGGCGATCCTCCTCATCGAAAAGATCGCGCCGACGCCGGAGAAGTATCCACGGCGCGCGGGCATGCCGGAGAAGCGGCCCATCCGTTAAGAAACCCGGTCTCTGAAAGAGACCGGGTTTCTGGTTCTAATACAAGAACATCGGCTTGCCGTCCATGTGACGGACCTTGGGCCGGTATTCATTAATATCGTACAGCGCATCGACGTCCACGCGCTTGACGCCGTCCTTCACCGTCGTGACCGGCACGTTGGTGTACACCCCGTTGCGCAGCACCACCATCCGGTTGAGCAAGCCCTGCAAAATCAAATCGATCGCCATGTGCGCGTAGTTCAGCGCCACCATCAAGTCCAGCGAGTCCGGCTCGCCGCTACGCATCAGGTAAGCCAGCTGCTGATAGATGATATCCTCGCCGGTCAAGCGCTTGAGCACGTCGCCGGTATGCCCGCCGATCCCACCCAGCTTCTTGTGGCCGTAAGCGTCTTCCTGGCCGTATTCGATGATCTTGCCTTCGAGCATCGACGCGCCTTCCGACACCGTGACCATGGCATAATTGCTAGGGTTGTGACGCTTGTCGGCCATCAGCAACTGCGCCACGCGCTCTGGATCGAACGGCACCTCGGAGATGAGCGCACGCTCCACGCCGGCCAGGTACGCGGCGATCAGCGAGGTCTCGCCGCAGTTCCGCCCGAACACCTCGATCACCGCGATGCGCTCGTGCGATCCGGCCGACGTGCGCAGCTGGTGGATGAAATCGACGCTGCGCGTGATCGACGTGGAGAACCCGATGCAGTAATCGGTGCCGTATACGTCGTTGTCCATCGTCTTGGGGATCGACAGCACCGGTATGCCCTGGTTGTGCAGGTGCACGGCGTAACTCTGCGTATCGTCGCCGCCGATCGAGATCACCAGATCGAGCCGGAGCTTCTCGATCACTTTCAATACGTGCGGCGTCACGTCGAAGCAGCCCGCCTTCGGGCTGGGCAAGGCGCCCGCCCGGAGATGATCGGGTAACTCCTTTTCCGGCATGCTGACCGGGTTCGTGCGCGACGTATGCAGCCACGTGCCGCCGGTTCGATCGATCGTGCGCACCATCGCGCGCGTCAGCTCCAGCGCGTTCGTACCGATCGAGTCGGGGTCGTCGAGATTGATCTCGGCAAAGCCGCCCCAGCCGCGCCGGAGGCCGACGGTCTGCAAGCCTTCTTCCTCGGCGCGCGTGACAATCGCCTTGATGCACGGGTTCAGGCCCGGTACGTCGCCGCCGCCGGTCAGTAAGCCTACTCGTTTGATCATGGCACCTGCCTCCATTTAGAGCATACCCTCTCACGGTTCCGGCCGGAGAGGGTAAGATTTTAAGCGCTCGTCACATCGGCCAGCTGCCCGCGCGTCGCTTCGACCAGGCGGGCAAATGGAATCGGGAACACTGCGTGCGGATGACCGGCGGCGGCGTACACCGTCTCGAAGCGGCCCAGCGCTTGATCGATCAGCGTTGGCAGGTCAGCGCGATGGCCGACCGGCGGCACGCCGCCGATGGCGAACCCCGTCGCCGCGCGTACCGTCTCGGCGTCGGCGATCTTGATGTCCGATGCGCCGAGCGCAGTTTTCAACTTCTCCGGGTCGCCCCGCCGGTCGCCGGCGACCAGCACCAGCACGGGCCGAGCGTCGGCTAAGAATACCAGCGACTTGACGATCGCGCCAACCGCGACCGGCCGGTTGAGATGTTTGCTGAGGGCGGCGGCGGCCAGCTGGGCCGTGCGCGCGCTATCGGGCAGCTCGATGATCACGTCGCCAATGCCCGTCGCGACCAATGCCTCTCGCACACGCTCAACCGATTTCATGCTTTGGGGGTTAGAGAATTAGCGCATAGGGATGGGAGAGCGCAATCGCTAGTCTCCCATCTCCCGTTTCCAGCTGGTCACTCGATCAGGCTCACCGCCTGCGGCCCGAGCAGGTTGCGCAGACGCGCCAGCAACTCCTCACAGATGAGCGTGGTGTCATTGGGAAAATCGAGTTCAAGACTGCCGTTGCCGCCGGTGACGTAGAACGTGAACCGGTCCGGCCCTTCAAAGCTGCGCAGCAAGCGATGCACATCGCCGACGCGCCGGGCATCGACGTGACCATTGCCGCTGCGCTGGATCGTCACCCGCAGCGCGCGCGGGCCGGACGGCCGCAGCGATCGATCGTTGTTGCCGCCGTTGCGGGCGGGCGGGCGCGGCGCGGCAGCCGGCGGCGAGCTGTGCAAGCGCACCGCCGGCGCTTCGCGATTCGGCGCCGGCGGTGGAACAGGCGCCCGTGCGGGCGGTTCAACCGCCGGCGGCTCAGGCGCGGAATAAGTCGGGGCCGGCTCGCTGACCTTCAGCGGAGGCTCGATCGGTTGCGGCTCGACATAGGGAGCCGCCGGTAGCGCATCGTCGACCGGCCGCGTCACATTGAGGTTATCGCTGACCGAATCGCAGATGATCGACGGCTTGCGCCCGCGCGCATCGACCTTGCCGCGCACCACCACGATCTTGTCGCGCTGCCACAGCGGCTGGGTTTGCTTCCACGTCCTGGGGAAAACGACGACGTCGATCGTACCCTGGATGTCTTCCAGCGTGACGAAGGCCATCTGGTCGCCCTTCTTCGTCTGCGTGGTTCGATACGCCGTCACCAACCCCAGCACCGTCACCTTTTGATCGTGCTGCTCTTCGCCGATCTCGCCGCACAAGTGCGTGAGCGTGTCGCGCAATTGCGCCAGCGCGCGGGCCACCGGGTGTTCGGAGATGTACACCCCGATCAGTTCCTTCTCCCACTCCAGCCGCTCGCGCAAGGGCGCTTCTTCGAGCGCGGGTAACGCGCTGAGCGTCGAGAGCGCGCCTTCGGCTGCGCCCTGGCCGAACAGCGACAGCTGCCCCGCGTCGGCGGCGCGATGCGCCGTGCTGCTGCTGCCCAACATCCGGTCGATCGAGGCCAGCAGCTGCGCCCGATGGCCGAACCGCTCGAACGCGCCCACTTTGATCAGCGCTTCCAACGCGCGCCGATTGACCTGGCGCAGATCGACGCGCTGGCAGAACTCGTCGAGGTCGCGCAGCGGCTCTCCCGATTCGCGGGCAGAAAGGATCGCGCGCACGGGGCCTTCGCCCACATTCTTGACCGCGGCCAGCCCAAAGCGAATGCCTTCGCGCGCGCCGCCGATCTCCTCGATCGTGAAGTCCAGCTGGCTGCGCGTCACATCGGGCGGCAGCACCGCGATGCCCAGGCGCCGCGCCTCGACGATCAACCCTCCGATCTTCTCGGTGTTATTGCGCTCGATCGTCAGCAGCGCGGTCATATACTCGACCGGGTAACGCGCCTTGAGGAACGCGGTCTGGCAGGTGATCACGGCGTAGTCGGCGGCGTGCGCCTTGTTGAAGCCGTAACGCGCGAAATACTCGATGTCGTCGTAGACGGCTTTGGCCACCGACTCGGCGATGCCGTTTTTCACCGCGCCCTTCACAAACTTGGCGCGGTGCGCCTCGATCTTCTCTTTGATCTTTTTGCCGACCGCCTTACGCATCTCGTCGGCTTCCGGCAGCGAGTAGCCGGCCAGTTGCTTGGCGGTCTCGATGATCTGTTCCTGATAGACGATGATGCCGTAGGTCTCGGCCAGGATCGGCTCAAGCGCGGAATGCTTATATTCCACCGGCTCTTCGCCGTGCATGCGCTTGATGTACGTCGGGATATATTCGATCGGGCCGGGGCGAAACAGCGATAGCGTGGCGACGATGTGCTCGAACTTGGTCGGCCGCATCTCCGTCAACACCCGCCGCATCCCTTCACCTTCTACCTGGAACACGCCCAGCACGTCGCCGCGCGACATCAGCTCGAACGCCGCCGGATCGTTGGTGGGGATATTTTCCAGCGTCCACTTCTGGCCGTGGCGCTGCTCGATCAGCTCGCACGCCTTGCGCATGATGGTGAGCGTGGACAGGCCGAGGAAATCGACTTTGAGCAGGCCGATCGCTTCGCACACGCCCATTTCGAACTGCGTGATCGCTTCGAGCGACGAAGATTCATCGGACTTGGTGGGCCGGTGCAACGGCACGTACTCGACCAGCGGCCGGTCGGAGATGATGACGCCGGCCGCGTGCGTGCCGACGTTGCGCGCCGTGCCTTCGACCTCGCCGGCCGTGTCGAGCAACGTCTTCACGTACTCGGTCGAGGCGTAAGCCTCTTTCAGTTCGGGCACCTGTTCGAGCGCTGCGCGAATCGTGATCGGCTTGCCGGGGATGGCGGGCACCAGCTTGGCGATGCGATCGACGTCGCCCAGCGGCACGTCCAGCGCGCGACCGACGTCGCGGATCGCCGCGCGTGCGCCCAGTGTGCCGAAGGTGATGATCTGCGCTACCTTGTCGCGGCCATATTTCTGCACTGCATACTCGATCACTTCGCCGCGTCGATCGTCGGGGAAGTCCAGGTCGATATCGGGCATGCTGACGCGGCCGGGGTTGAGAAAGCGCTCGAAGATCAGGCCGTGTTCCAGCGGGTCGAGCAGCGTGATACCGGCGGTGTAGGCCACCATGCTGCCCGCCGCCGAGCCGCGCACGTTCCACCAAATGTCGTTCTCACGCGCGTAGCGCGTAAGGTCGCTGACGATCAGGAAGTAGGTGTCGAAGCCCATCTGGTGGATGACGCGCAGTTCGTAATCCAAGCGCTGTTGAATCGCCGGGTCGTTCGCGCGCTCGGCGTAGCGCGCCGCCAGGCCCTGTGCGCACAGCTGGCGCAAGTACGATTCGGGCGTGTAACCGGCGGGCAGGGGGAACTCGGGCAGGTGGTAGCCCTTGAAATCGAGATCGACTTCGCACATCTCGGCGATGAGCAGCGTGTTGCTCAACGCCGTGGGGATTTCGCCGAACAACGCCGCCATCTCGTCCGCGCTCTTGAGATAGTATGACGAGTCGGTCATCTTCATGCGGTTCGCCTCGGTGACGAGAGAACCGGTGCCGATGCACAACAACACGTCCTGCGCGTGGGCGTTCTCCGGGCGCAGGTAATGCGCGTCGTTGGTGGCGACCGGGCGCAGCTCGAACTCCCGCGCCAGCATCAACAGCTGCCGATTGAGATCGACCAGCTGCGGCATGCCGTCGTGCAGCTGCAACTCGACGAAGAAGCGCTCGCGCCCGAACACGTCGACGTACCAGGCCAGCGCCTGGCGCGCCTGATCGAGTTGGCCGCTGAGGATCAGGCGCGGCACTTCGGCCGAGCCGCAGCCGGTGGTCACCACCAGTCCGGCGGAGTAGCGCTCCAGGACCTCTTTGTCCACGCGCGGCCGGTAGTAGAAGCCCTCGAGCTGCGCCAGGGATGCGAGCTGCAGCAGGTTCTTATAGCCGGCATCGTTCTGCGCGAGGAGCAGCAGATGGTGCGGCGATTTATCTTTCTGCGGATCGCGATCGCGGCGTGAGCGGCGCGCCAGGTAACCCTCTATGCCAACGATGGGCTTGACGCCTTCTTTCTTGGCTGCGGTGTAAAAATCGATCACGCCGTACATCACGCCATGATCGGTCAACGCGACGGCGGGCTGGTTGAGTTCTTTGGCGCGTTTGACAATTTGAGCGGGATGGCTCAGGCCGTCGAGGAGCGAGTATTCACTGTGGACATGCAAGTGCACGAATGACACGCGACGGCCTCTTCGATAATGAAACGGTTACACAGCGGTGGAGAGTCGGGCGAAGAAAAACGCGGAACAGTTGTTCCGCGCGGCATTATACCACAACCCGATGCGGGGGCGAATCCCCCGCTGGCTCTGCACTGCCTGCTCATGCTTCTCTATCAGCGCCGCGTAACTGGGGATTGACAATTTGGGTGAGGCAGGCTAGAGTAAGCCCGTCGTTAACAATCGAATCTCTGAGTCGGCAGGGATGCCCAAGGCCCGGATGCCAGGGCATAACGGGGAAGCCGGTGACGTGAGCACGTTGCAAACGAAGTCCGGCGCTGTCCCGCAACTGTAGATTAGTTAGCTGGTTGGTGCGTTGGATAGTTGGTTGATCAACCATCAAACCAACAAACCAGCGCACCAGCAAACTAATGAGCCAGGATACCCACCCTGCCGATCAGCCAACACTCTGCCTTCGCGGAAAAGGAGGTGTGCTATGAGGATGCTATTATCGCTCCTCCCTCGCTGCGACTGACGAGGGAGTTTTTTTATCCCCGCCATCCGCATCTAATCTGAACGATTGCCTACTCGCCCTCTCATTCGAAGGAGTCTCAACTGTGAAACGCTACAAGGTCACACTCATGGCCTTACTCGCGCTCGCACTCGTGTTGATCTCCGGCGGGGCCGCCTGGGCGGCCTCGCCGGACGAGGCTGCCGCAAAAGCGCTGGCCTGGCTGAAGTCACAGCAGAACGACGACGGCGGTTTTGGCAGCGGGTTCGGGCCGGGCAGCGCCATTGGCCCAACGGCCGATGCCATCATTGCCATCACGTCCGGCGGGCAAGATGTATCGACGTGGACGAAAAGCAACGCAGCGCCGCTCGATTACCTGCGTGCGCAGGCCGGCGCCGGCCAGATCACCTTGCCCGGCGATCTCGCCAAAACGATTCTGGCCTTGATCGCAACCCGGCAAGACCCGCGCGCGTTCGGCGGCCAAGACCTGCTCTCCGATCTCGAATCTCACTTCGATTCCACCACCAGCCTGTATTCCTCCTCGATCTTCGATCAGGCGTTGGCGATTCTGGCGCTGCGCAGCGCCGGTGCGTCCGTGCCCGATGCCGCGGTGGCCGCGCTGCTCGCCGCGCAAACGGTCGACGGTGGTTGGGCCTTTACCAGCGCGACGACAGCCGGCGCAGCGGATTCCAACACGACTTCGCTCGCCGTGCAGGCGCTCGTCGCGGTAGGGCGCAAGGATGATACCGGCCGCGCGCTAGACTATTTCCGCCGCGTGCAAAACGCCGACGCGGGCTGGACGTACCAGTCGCCCTCGGCTTTCGGCGTCGATACCGACGCCAACTCGACTGCGCTGGGCGTTCAGGCGATCCTCGCCGCCGGCGATTCCGTCGCGAACTGGTCGACCGGCGCGAGCGATCCGATTGGCGCGCTGCTGGCTTTGCAAAACGAGGATGGCTCGTTCTCGTTCAATCAAGTTTTCCCCGGCCCCAACGCCCTGGCGACGCTACAGGCGGTGCCGGCGCTGTATGGCAATACCCTGGTGCAGGTCAATGTCGTCCCGGCCACGGGCACAGGCACAACATCTACTCCGCTGCTGCCTGAGGCGGGGGGCGTGCTCGACGCGCTGCCGGCGCTCGCGCTCGGCCTGACGCTGCTGGCCGCCGGATACACGGCCCGTCGCCGCGTGCGTGTTTTGTAACCGAGTGGTAAACTGCAACCTTGCGCGGGCCTTGAGGCTGGCGCAAGGTTGCGAGGTGAATATGACGCTTTCTCAACTTGCTCGACTGCTCGCCGCGCTGTGCGCCGGGGTGTGGCTGGCTGCGCCGTCGCTGCTCTCACCGGTGACCGCTCGCGCGCCGGAGCACACGTTGCTTACGCAGGATAGCCCATTGACCGGGCCGTTCGGCGATCCGCCCGACAGCCCGCTCCCGACGCCGGCCCGGTGCAGCGCCGATCAACCGTGTGAGGAAGAGCTTAGCCCGACGCCGTCGCCGGAGTTCCAAACCTTCCTGCCCGGCGTTTCTGAGCCAGCTGCGCCGTCCGCCGACGCCGGGAGTCAGCCGCCGCCCGATCTCGGCACAGTCTTGAATTACGTGGCGGTCGGGGTGATCGTGGTCGGCGTGACGCTGAAGGCTTACTGGTTCGTCGCCGATCGGCGTAAGGGAATCGCGGAGTGACCTGGCCTGTCGTTCTCACGAGTTCGCCGTAAAGAAAATCGTTGGTCGTAACGACTGAAGTCGTTACGAAATGACTTCAGTCGTTGAAAACAGGTGAGATGAATCCGCGCGTCTGGGCCGTGTGGGTCGTGGCGGCATCACTGCCCGCGCTCTTCACCCGCAACCCGTTGTACTTGACAGTCGGGCTGCTGGCGGTGCTGGTGGTTCGTTCGCGTCTCGACGAGGATAGCCGCAGCCGGGTCTTGCCGCTAGGCCGCTTAGGCTTGCTGATCACAGCCACCGCGACGGCGTGGAATGCGTTGACAGTGCATTACGGCGAGACGCTCTTGTTGACGCTGCCCAGCGCCTTGCCGTTGATCGGCGGCCCGCTCACGCTCGAAGCGCTGATCTTCGGTTTCACCAGCGGGCTGGCGGTGTGGCTGCTGTTCGCGGCCTTCGGCACGTTCAGCGCGGCGGTCACGCCGTATCAAGTGCTGTCGCTCGCGCCGCGCGCATTGCGGCACGCCGGCCTGGTCGTATCGCTCGCGTTGATGTTCTTCCCGCACGCGCTGCGCACCGCGCGCGAAGTGCGCGAGGCCCAGGCGGTGCGCGGTCACCGGACGCGCCGCTGGCGCGATCTCCCCGCGCTGTTGGCGCCATTGCTGCTCAACAGCCTGGAAGCTGCGGCGCAGATCGCCGAAGCGATGGAGGCGCGCGGCTACGGGCGCGCGACGGATCGCCGCTCGGGTGTCGGGTGGCTGGCGTTGCTGCTCGGCGCGACGCTGCAGCTGTACTGGCGCGAGTCGATCGCCGGTTGGATCGCGATCGCGCTCGGCGTGGGCTGGTTGATCGTGTCGGGACGCGAGGCCGGGCGGGTGACACGCTATCGGCGTGAATACTGGTCGATCGCCGATAGCCTGGTCGGGTTGGCGCTGCTCGTCTCGATCGCTTTCATGCTGCTGATCAGCGCAAGTCATCCCACGGCGTTAGCGTATTACCCCTATCCGCGGGTGATGCTCCCGCCGCTCGAACCTCTCATCCTCCTGGCGTTGTTGATATCGATCGCGCCGGGGCTGAAGCTGAAAGAATACCGAAGGATGGAAGCCTGGCAGTATCGCTGATTCCGTTCCATCGTTTGTCAATCGTCATTCACCATGATTCGCTTCGAGCACACCTCGTTCACCTATCCCGGCGTGGACACGCCCGCCCTGGTCGACGTCACCTTGCAGATCGCGCGCGGCGAATTTGTTTTAGTGGTCGGGCCGAGCGGTTCGGGCAAGTCGACGCTGCTGCGCTGCATCAATGGTTTAGCGCCGCATTTCAGCGGCGGGCGGCTGGCCGGACGAGTGACTGTCGATGGGCTGGATACGCGCGCGCACGCTCCGGCTGAGCTGGCCGCACACGTGGGGTTCGTGTTTCAAGACCCCGAAGCGCAATTCGTCACCGAGCGCGTGGAAGACGAGCTGGCGTTTGGCCTGGAGAACCTGGGCGTAGCGCCGCTCATCATGCGCAAGCGGATCGAGGAAGTGCTCGATCTGTTAGGCATTGCCGGGCTGCGCGATCGACCGCTGGCTTCGTTGTCGGGCGGCGAACAACAGCGTGTGGCGATTGCTTCCGCGCTGGCATTGCAGCCGCAGGTCTTGCTGCTCGACGAGCCGACTTCGCAGCTCGACCCATTGGCCGCCGAAGAGGTGTTGGCCGCGCTCGACCGTCTCAACGACGACCTCGGCCTGACGATCGTGTTGAGCGAGCATCGCCTGGAGCGCGTGATCCAACACGCCGATCGCGTGATCGCGCTCAACCCTGGCGAGCCGCCGCTCGCTGGATCGCCGCGCGAAATCCTGGCGCAGATCGCCTTGACGCCGCCGGTTACGACGTTGGGCAAGGCGTTGAAGTGGGAGCCGCTGCCGCTGACGGTGAAGGAGGCGCGTAGGCAGGTAGCAGGTAAACAGGGAGCGGGTAGGCAGGTAGCAGGTAGACAGGGAGCAGGTCGTGGCAACGCCCAACCGCCGATTCTGCAACTACAGCATGTCTCTCACGCTTACGATAAACGTATGGCCTTACGCGATGCCTCACTGCAAGTGCATGCCGGGGAATTCGTGGCGGTGATGGGGCGAAATGGATCGGGCAAGACGACGTTGCTGAAGTGCGCCGTCGGGCTGATCAAGCCGAAAGCGGGCGAGGTGCGCGTGCTCGGCGAAAACATCCGCGACAAGCCGGTGGCCGAGGTGGCGCTTCGGGTCGGGTACGTGCCGCAGAATCCGAGCACGCTGCTGTTTGCCGATACGGTGGGCGACGAGCTGCGCTTTACCTTGAAGAATCATGGCATCCCAGACGGTCAAGCTGCCTCGGCGGAACTGCTGGCCGCGCTCGGACTCGATGGGTTGGCGCAAGCCTACCCGCGCGACCTGTCGACCGGCCAACGCCAACGGGTGGCGCTGGCTTCGATCTGCATCACCCAACCGCCAATCCTGCTGCTCGACGAGCCGACGCGCGGCCTGGACAATTTGAGCAAGGAACGCCTGATTGAAACGCTCCGGCGCTGGCAGCATGCCGGGACGGCGATCGTGATGGTGACGCACGACGTCGAGCTGGTCGCCCGCGCCGCCGATCGCGTGGTCTTGATGGCCGAGGGCGAGATCATTGTAGACGGCACGCCGCGTGAAGTATTGGGCGAAAGCGCGATCTTCTCGACGCAGATTAACAAGCTGTTCGCCGGAGCCGGACTGCTGACGGTGGAAGACGCGCTGGAAGTGATGCGTGAAACGTGATAAGTGACAACGGCTTACTATTTACTGATTCACCTTACGCAGCCGCCGTTCAACTTCGCTCGAAGCCCGCGTCCTCGCGGGCGTTTCCAGCCGTTCACCCGACCGCGACGGGAGCACTGCACCCGCCGCAGGCGTGTGGGACGCGGTCGGGGAGCAGACTGCGTAAGGTGAGTTACTGATAACTGATAACGGGTAACTGATGACCGCTAAGAATCCCCTCTCGCACTGGCTGGGCGATGTGCTGTTCATCGCGGTGCAGCTCGTCGGCCTGGCCGCGTTTGTCTATCCGTTTGTTTACCCGCAAGCGGCGGCGGGCGAAGCGACCGCGCGCGCCGGCGACGCGCCGCTTATTTTAGGGGTGATGCTGGTGGCGCTTTTCGCGCTGTTGGGCGCGCTGCGCATCGACGCCAAGCGCATCGCCGTGCTGGGGGTGCTGTGCGCGATCAACGCG
This sequence comes from Anaerolineae bacterium, assembly GCA_035292585.1. Lineage (GTDB taxonomy): Bacteria > Chloroflexota > Anaerolineae > Fen-1058 > Fen-1058 > DASSFZ01. The sequence continues at coordinate 62,085 of DATDPU010000101.1, forward strand.
GTGCTGCGGCTGGCCGAGACGATCGTGCTGCCGCTGCCCGGCGGCTTCTCGCCGGTGTTCCTGTTGATCATCCTGGTCGGCTACGCCTATGGTGCACGGTTCGGCTTTCTGTTCGGCGCGTTCAGTCTGCTGGTGTCGGCGCTGGTGACGGCGGGCGTCGGCCCGTGGCTGCCCTTCGAAATGTTCGGCGCGGGCTGGGTGGGCTTGACGGCAGGAATGTTGGGGAAATTGAGAATGAAGAATGGAGAATGGAGAAAGGGGAATTCTCAATTCTCCATTCTCCATTCTCCATTCGATTTGTTGTTATTGCTTCCCTTCGGCTTCCTGTGGGGCTTTCTCTACGGCGCGCTGTTGAACCTGTACTTCTGGCCGATCGTCGATGCGGGTGCAGGGTTATCGTGGCAGGCGGGCCTGGGGCTTGGCGCCACGCTGGGGCGATACGCCGCCTTCTATGCAGCCACCTCGCTGTGGTGGGACGTGGCGAGCGCGCTCGGCAACACGGCCTTGTTGGCCTGGCTGGGACTGCCGATCTTGCGCGCGTTGCGGCGCTTCGGCGCGCGTTTTCGGTTCGAGGTCGAGCCGGTGTTCGAAGCAGCCCCAGAAACCCGGTTTCTCTGAGAAACCGGGTTTCTCCGGGTTTCTCAATTAGCGCGCCCGGTTGAGCAGGTGATCGACGGCGAGGAAGATCACCACGGCCGTGATCGCAATGAAGGCGAGTAGCGCCAACGGCGAGGTCGGGACGAAGAGGACGAGCTGCACGCGGCTGAGCACGAACCAGGCCACCGCGATGAAAACGATCAGGAATAAAGTTGGCCGGACGCGCGATCTCATTTCAGCCGCCGCGTAAGAGTAAATAGGCGACCACCGCCACGACGCCGAGCAGGATCAAGTTGAATCCCAGATGAATGATCCTGAACACAAAGCGGATGATCAGTAAAGCCACCAGGCCGATTCCTACGGCCACGATCAGATTCGTCAACTGTGGATCCATTGATTTCCCCTTGAGACTATCTTAAAACGCTCGCAGGCGGGCATCCCCCTGCCCGCCGCCGCGCATCGGGATGCGCGGCTCCGAATTTTGAGATAGTTTCTTAACCTCGGTCCACGCCTTTAGACCACCGGACCTCACGGGTCGAACGCGGGTTTAAGACGCGCTCTCTGATGTTCCGGTTGGCGGCGCGCCCATCTCGGCCGCCATCATGTCGATCAGGTCGGCGCGACTGACGATGCCGACCAGCCGGCCCTCCGCTACGACCGGCACCGGGTTCACGCGCCGATTCACCAGCAGCTCCGCCAGCCGCTCGACGCTGTCATCCGGCCCAATCGTGATCACCTCGTGCGACATCACATCCTCGGCGCGCGCCCCCAGCATATGCTGCATCCGATGCCGATACTGGCTCGGCAGCTCGAGCGGGATGCGCCCCAGGTCCAGGATTTGCAAGAAGTGCGGCATATCCAGTCGGGTGTTGCGCTGGATCAAATCCAGCTCGGTGACCACGCCGACCACGTGGCCGGCATCGTCGACGACCGGCACGCCGCTGATGTCGCGCGCCCCCATCAACTTGGCGATTTCGTTGACCGGCGTATCGCGCTTCACACTGACGACGTCGATCGTCATGATCTCGTGTACGTTCATGGCGCTGCTCCTGTATTGAACTCAGGCGTTCCGGTCGATGACCACTCGCCCGCGCTTGATCACGGTTTCGACTAAGTTCGTTCCGTAGCGGTAACCCATGTGCCGATAATCCGGCGCGTCCAACACAAGCACATCGGCCTGTCGTTCGGCTGCCAGCGACCCGACCCGATCTCCCTGCCCGATCGCATACGCCGCGTTCAATGTCGACGCGACGATCGCCTGCGCCGGTGTGAGCTGCAGGTAACGGCAGGCGATGGCGATGATCATCGGCATCGATTCGCACCAGGTCGTGCCGGGGTTGCAGTCGGTCGCCAGCGCGAGGATGCCGCCTGCGTCGAGGATCGCCCGCGCCGGCGTGAAGGCCGTATGGCCCAGTCCGAACGGCGTGCCGGGCAGCGACACGGCCACGGTGTTCGAGCGGCCCAGCGCTTCGATCTCGCGCGGCGGCGTGACGACCAGGTGATCCGCGCTGACCGCGCCGAGTTCCACCGCGAGCTGTGTCCCGCCCAGCGGCTGGAACTCGTCGGCGTGAATCTTCAAGCCTAACCCCAGCGCCTGGGCTTGCTCCAGAATCCGGCGCGCCTGCGCCAGCGTGAACGCATCGCCCTCACAGAACACATCGCAAAAGAATTGCGGAATGCGGAATGCGGATTGTCGACGGTAGCTCCCAATCGGAGATCCAAAATCCGCAATCTGCAACTGCTTCACCGCCGGCAGCATCTCGTTCACGATCAGATCGGTGTAAGCGTCCGCGCGATCGGTGTACTCGGCGGGGATCGCGTGCGCGCCCAGAAAAGTCGGCGCCAGGTCGATGTGATGTTCTTCGATCAGCCGATCGAGCGCCTCGATCAGCCGCAGCTCGGCGGCGGTCTCCAGGCCGTAGCCCGTCTTCACTTCGACCGTCGTCGTGCCGTGCGCGAGCATGCGATCGAGCCGGGGCCGCGTTTCCTCGACGAGCTGATCGACGCTGGCCGCGCGGGTGGCGCGCACGGTGGACATGATCCCGCCGCCGGCGCGCATGATCTCCAGATAGCTCGCGCCGGCGATGCGCTGCTCGAACTCGGCGGCGCGCTCGCCAACCCACAACACGTGCGTATGCGGGTCGACGAAGCCGGGCAGCACGACTTTGCCGGTTGCGTCGATTACGTGTTCGGCCTGGAAGCGCGGGGTCAGATCGGCGGTCGGGCCGACGGCGACGATCTGCTCGTCCAGGATCGCCAGCGCGCCATCCTCGATCAGGCCCAGCTCACCCAGCCGTTGGCCGCGTTGTGGGCCGCCGTGGTCGGTCGGGATGGTCAGCAGCTGCGCGGCGTTCTTGATCAGCAGGTCGACGTTCATCGATGTAATCTTAGCACAGGCAGACGCAACCGCAAACAAAACCTCCCGCAGGATCGCATGGCGGGAGGGCTATCGGCTAAGGTCGCTGCGCGCCGCGCCACGTCGCCACGGCGCCGCCGAGCGTCGCCAGCTGCTCGCGGATGTGCCTGAGCACCGGCGGGATACGCGCGCGCAGACTATCCATCGTCATCTCGTCGAGCGTGCCCTCCGAGGACAGGCGCGCCAGGTGGGCGTACACGCCGATGCGCAACGGCCACAGGCTGACGTACCATTCCGGCTCGTCGCCGTCGGTGCTGGCGGCCAACTCGGCGCGCACGGTCAGTGCGGAGAACATGTGCTGATCCTGGTGCGGCTTGTTCAGACACTGCCCGAAATAATTGTGCACGTCGTTCAGCCGCGCCCGATATTCACCGTGCAGCGCGCGGGTGATGAAGCAGCGGTACAGGATGTGGAGCGAGACCTCGTTCGGGGCGACGGTGATGAGGGTGAGGCGCGCTTCGGGCGGACGTTCTTCCAGGGGCTTGGCCGGGTTGATCGGCAGCAGGCCGATGCTGCTGACCGGCATCAAGACGTGATCGTCCAGCGACGCGACGTAGAGCGAGTTGGCGTTCAGGATTAACCCGGCGCGCGCGATTTCGTCGAGGAACAGGGCATGCAGGTCGTCAGAAGTGTAGACCATCGGAGTACCCACGATACAAAAACGTGACACCTGCACAAATGCGGCAGGTGCAGGTGTGGGTGAGAACCAGGCGCCCCCGGCAGGACTTGAACCCACAACCGTTTCCTTAGGACGGAACTGCTCTATCCAATTGAGCTACGGGGGCACGGCTGAATTATAGCACAACGGAGTTGGGTCGTGGAATAGTGCGATAGTGAGATAGTTGGGGGGTTGGAGGGTTTGTTGGTTGGATGGGTTGCTTTTATAGCCGGTATCGCCAGGTTGTGTTAAGATTTCAACGTAATCCAGCCAGGGACGGGAATTTGCCAGTAAATGAGGAAAACGCCTGTCGATCTGTCATTTGGACGCTTCCCAGTTCGACGTATTTGTAGAAAGGCAAAACACAGGAAAATACGTAAGCCGTAATCCAACAATTTAAAGATAAGGAGATTCTCATGAACCAAGGTAAGAGCACGACCAAGAAGGCCACGCGGAAGTCCGCCAAGAGCACCACCGCGACCGGCAAGAAGTCCAAGGGATTCTCGGACGAGGAACGAGCCGCGATGAAGGAGCGCGCCCAAGAACTGAAGGCGGAAGCGCGCATGAACAAGAACAGGGCGGAAGGGGAAAGCGCCGTACTCGCGACGATCGCCAAGATGCCGGAACCGGATCGCTCCATGGCCACGCGGCTCCATGCGATCATCAAAGCCAGCGCGCCAGACCTCTGGCCGAAAACCTGGTACGGGATGCCCGCGTATGCCAAGGACGGCAAGGTCGTCTGCTACTTCACGAGCGCGGATAAGTTCAAATCGAGGTACGCGACGTTCGGCTTCAACGACACGGCGAATCTCGACGAAGGCGCCATGTGGCCGACCTCCTTCGCGCTGAAGGCGTTGACCGCTACCGAAGAGGCAAGGATCGCCGCGCTCGTGAAGAGAGCGGCGAACTGAGGACTGATCTCGCCACGGGCCTCGCCCCAGGCGGGAGCCTCGGTCGGGACGAGGCGTTCCCGCGTGACGAGAACGCGCACCCTCGTGCGCCAAACGAGTCCCAGCTGCTCGATGCTTCGGAGATCAAGGACGTTGGCGGAGGCAAGCTGACCGCCTCCGTAAAGACGAAGCAATTCGCTGGGCGGAAAAGATCCCGACCGCGAAATACGGCTCGATCGAGCTCCGGCCTTTGTGGTCTCCGGGTTCATAAAGTTGGAGATCGGATGACCGCAGCGGAACAGGTCGAGAGGATCTTCCGCGAAGAACATGGACGCATCCTGGCGGCGCTCATCAGCCAGCTCGGCGATTTCACGCTGGCGGAGGACGCGCTGCAAGATGCGCTGGTCAATGCGCTGGAACGCTGGGCGATCGACGGCGTTCCGCGCAACCCCGGCGCGTGGTTGATGACCGTCGCCCAGCGCCGCGCTATTGACCGCTTGCGCCGCGCGGCGCTGCGGGAGCGCCATGCGGTCACCCTCGACCCTCTCGCCACCCAGGACGAGCCTGAAATGGACGACGCGATTCCCGATGATCGCCTGAAGCTGATGTTCACCTGCTGTCATCCCGCGCTAGCGCGGGACACGCAGGTCGCGCTGACGCTGCACACGCTCGGCGGCTTATCGACGCCGGAAGTCGCGCGCGCCTTCCTCGTCCCGGCGCCGACGATGGCGCAACGGCTGGCTCGGGCGCGAAGGAAAATCCGTGACGCGGGCATCCCCTATCGCGTGCCGCCCGCCGACCTGCTGCCAGAGCGGCTTGACGCGCTGCTGGCGGTGATCTACTTGATCTTCAACGAGGGGTACGTCGCCACCAGCGGCGATACGCTCACCCGGCGCGAACTGTGCGGGGAAGCGATCCGGCTGGGCCGCGTGTTAGTGGGCTTGCTCCCGCCGCGCGCCGAGGCGCGCGGGCTGCTGGCGCTGATGTTGTTGCACGATTCGCGGCGCGAGACGCGGCTGAACGCGGCGGGCGAACTCGTCCTGCGCGACGAACAGGATCGGGCGCGCGGGGACCAAGCCAAAATCCACGAGGGGATGGCGCTTCTGGACGAGGCGCTCGCCCTGCGCGATCCGGGACCCTATCAGGCGCAGGCGGCGATCAGCGCGCTGCACGCCGAGGTGCGCGATGACGGCCTCGGCTTCGAGGTGCAGTCGGTCCAAGCGTCGTACGATAGGAGCGGCGCCCTCGGCATGGTCAACATACACGAGCGAGCGCAACTCATCAATGGCACCCTCTCGGTCGCGTCTGCGCCCGGGCACGGCACACGCGTTGCATTGACTCTTCCATTGAACTCCTGAGTTTTCAATGATCAACTTGACACTGCTTGACTCGAAAAGCCTTGCGAGGGCCGTGTATTCGTGTCGATCCATGCGTTGCTTATCGTCAGGCGGCGACTATTCGTGCTAAAATCAGGCGGGGGTCAAAGGAGGCAGTTTGGCCGACGGGATGACATTCGACGAGATTCGCCAAGCCTATCCGCAATTGACGAACGAAGATATCCAGGCCGCGCTTGCCTACGCCGCCGAAACGCTGCGCTCCGATGTGCTGTCGCCGCTCGGAAACCAGCCGTGATGACGAAAGTCAAGATTGATGAAGACCTGCCGACGGCCGTCGTACAGTTGTTGCAAACGGTCGTGGTCGTCACACCACGCGGAATCCGTATTCGACGTATACCGCGCGCAGCACGCGGCGAGGCGTAGTCATGCGTCTCGTCATCCAACGTGTCAAATGAGCCAGCGTATCGAACAACGGATGCGGCGAATGGAGCAGATTGTGGCCGTTCGCAATCCGCATCATTCGCTTGATCCGTTGTTCTTCCTGCCCCGCTCGCTACTGACCACAACATGACCGAGCTACTTCACAAAGACCTTACCCAAATCATCTTGCGTGCCTATTACGACGTTTACAACGGCACTTCGCGGATTTACCCGGAGCGGTTCTACGATCGGGCGATGGTACACGATTTGAGCCTATCGAAAATTCGATGCGTTCAACAGCCCACCTACGAAATTGTCTACAGAGACAGAATAGTCGGGAAGCAAATTCTGGATATCCTGATCGCTAAAGAGGTCGTCGTCGAGGATAAAGTCGCGCCGTGCCTGACCCGGCTGCACCAGGCCCAATTGCTCTCGTATCTCAAAGTCACCGGCAAGCAAGTTGGGCTATTGCTCAACTTTGGCGGGCCAAAACCTGAGTTCAAACGGCTGTTCTTCGCCCCGCGCGAACCACGGGTTGCCCAGGCACACATCGAGCGTGCGGCCCTTGGTTCCTCATCGGCCGACCGCATCGCGCCTGAATTGGTTTACGAGATTATCGGTGGCCTGTTTGAAGTCCATTCGACACTGGGGCCGGGTTTCATTCATCGCGTCTATGCGAACGCCTGCTATCACGAACTCCAATTGCGTAGCCTGCCGGCCAAGCCTCAGAAGTCAATTCAGGTTTTTTATCGGGGCGCCCCGCTCGGTGAACTGAAGTTTACGCACCTGCGCGTCAGCGACACGGTCATTGTCTTTCCGAGCGCGATTCGAAGCACCGCCGATCTCCAACTCGATAACCTGCGGGAGTGGCTGTGTGTTCAAGAGGTTCCACTCGGCATCCTCGCGAACTTCCATGACACGGAACTCAAGCCCATTTTCCTGAAGCCACGCGAATCGATCCGCTGAATTCATACGATCCATTGTTCAGGACACCCATGCGCCTCGTCCTCCAGCGCGTCACGCAAGCCAGTGTCTCGGTGAACGGTGAAGTCGTGGGCCGGTGCGGCCACGGGTTGTGCATCCTGGCGGGTGTCACGCACGACGACACCGAGGCCGAGGCGAAGTGGCTGGCGCAGAAAGTCGCCGGGCTGCGTATCTTCGAGGACGACCAGGGCAAGCTGAATCGCTCGGTGCGCGATATCGGCGGCAGCGCGCTGGTCATCTCGCAGTTCACGCTGTACGCCGATGCGCGCAAGGGCCGTCGCCCCGACTTCATCCGGGCCGCGCCGCCAAACATCGCCGCGCCGCTCGTCGAGAAGTTCGTCGAGTTTCTGCGGGACGAGGGCGTGCCGACGCAGACCGGCGTGTTCGGCGCGATGATGCGGGTGGAGATTCACAACGACGGCCCGGTGACGATCATCGTGGAGCGGGAGGCGGGGCAAGCAGGCTGAGGGTTGACCACATACCTGTATACTGGTAAATAGGTAGTTGGTATACAGGTATACTCTTGGCGTTGAGCATGAGGGTCCTCCTCGCGCTCTCTTGCACGTGAAAGGCAGGATGAAAGACATTCAGCGGTTACTTGGCCTTGCGATGTCAGTGATATTCGCCGGCGCATGCGCGGCAACGCCGGCTTCACCTACATCGGCAGCGCAGCCGAGCGTGACGAGCGCTATTGCGGTTCACAATACCGATACGCCCGTGCCCATCCTCGCGGCGACGGTCACTCCCCGGCCTTCGCGCGTCGTAACCCAGACGCCTCAACCGACGGCATCGTTCACCGCACTCCCGCACACCGATACACCCGCACCTTCAACCGCCCAACCAACCAGCCAACTAACCAACCAGCCAACCAACTCCCCTCCCGCCTCCGGCTCGTGCGGCAAGTACCCGTGCAACGATGACATCGCCGGTTGGGTCGCGCGGATTCAGGTTCCGCCCGGCTTCACCGTCGCGCACGTCGCCCAGGCGCCGAACGGCGCGCACATCACGTCGATCACGTTTGGGCCTGATGGTCAGCTCTATGCCGCGACGATGGAAGGCAACGTCTACGCCTTTGATGCAGCCGGTAACCCGACTCGTTATACCGCCGGCTTCTATCTTCCGATCGGCCTGGCCTTTCGCCCCGGCACAAGCGATCTCTACATCGCCTCGCGCGCGTCTCCGCCGGACGCCGTGCCCAACGCGGGCAAGGTGACGATCGTCCGCCCCGACGGATCGAAGCAGGATATCGTCATCGATCTGCCTTGCTGCTACACCTCGACCGAGCATCAGCCGAACAGCATCGCTTTCGGATCGGATGGGAAAGCTTACCTGAGTATCGGCGCGCGCGCCGACCACGGCGAGGAACCCGGTCAACCCGATGTGCCCGCCACGCTCACGCCTTACGAAGCGGGCATCCTGCGTTTCAACCCGGACGGCGGCGGGCTGGAGCGGTACGCTGTCGGGTTGCGCAACCCGTATGATCTCGCCTTCGACGCGGACGGCCGCCTGTTCGCCACGGACAACGGCCCCGACTACGGGCCGCCGGAGCGGCTGCATCACATCGTGCCAGGCGGCTACTATGGCTATCCCTACTACGATTGCGATATTTGCCAGAAAGCGCCGTCCGATCTGGTCATCACGCCGCCGATCGCGACGTTCATCCCGCACGGCGCGATCACCGGCATCACTGCTTACACGGCCAGCGCATTTCCATCCGATTACTACAACGATCTGTTCGTCGTGTTGTGGAGCGCATTCCCCGGCGCGCAGAAAGTCGTCCGGGTCTCCACCTTCCCCACCGCCGTGAGCGACTTCGCGCTGGGCTTCGCTTCGCCGATCGATGTGACGCAATCGCCCGATGGCGCGCTGCTCGTCGCCGACTGGGCAACAGGGCACATCTTCAAAATCACGTACAGTCCATAGTTTACCGCAGAGGCGCGGAGAACGCGGAGAACTGCAAGAGTCATTCCATTAGAGCGAATACCGAATTGGCTTACGGTTCAATGACGGCCGACTGCGGACCGCCGTCAGCGGTCCGCAGTCGGTTATCGCCGTAAATCAAACTGGAAACCGCTGTAAAATCTCTGCGCCCTCCGCGTTCTCTGCGGTTGAACCTTCTCGTTTAGCCAGGCAGGGTAAACGTAAACGCCGACCCTGACCCGACGTTGCTCGCCACCTCGATCGTCCCGCCGTGCGCCTCGACAATGCCTTTGGCGATCGCCAACCCCAGGCCCGCGCCGCCGCCGGCGCGCGCGCGCGACTTCTCGCCGCGATAGAAGCGCTCGAACACGTGCGGCAGGTCTTCGGCGGGGATACCCTCGCCGCTATCGCTCACCGTCACGCGAAGGGTTCCATCTCGCCGTTGCGCGTCGATCATCACCTGGCCCCCTTCCGGTGTGTGCCGGATGGCGTTGCCGATCAAGTTCGTCAACACCCGCTCGATCTTCTGTGGATCGAGCGTCACCGGATCGACCTGCGGCGCGACCTGCCCTTCCAGCCGCACGCGCCGGCGCTCGGCCAGCGCCCGCATCCGTTCGAGCACGTCGGAAATCAGATCGGTGAGCGAAACCTGCACCTTATCGAAACGCAACCCGCCGGCATCGAGCTGCGCCAGTTCGAAGAGATCATCGATCAACGTATTCAAATGAGCGACATCGGAACGGATCGAGTTCAGGTAGCGCTGGACGGTGTCGGGATCGTCGATCACGCTGTCGGCCAGCGCCTCGACGATGACCCGGATGCTGGTGAGCGGCGTGCGCAAATCGTGCGAGGTCCAGGCGATCAGATCGCGGCGCAGCGTGTCGAGTTCGTGTTGTTGGCGCGCGACCGCTTCGAGTTGATCGGCCATGCGGTTGAAGGTGGTTGCCAAACGCGCGATCTCGTCGCGCCCGTCGATCTCCACGCGCGCCGACAAGTCGCCATCCGCCAGCCGTTCCGCGGTCTGCTCCACGCGCCGCAGGCCGCGCGCCAGGCTGGCCGCCACGAACGCGCCGAACGACACGGCGATGCCGGCGCCGAACAGCAACAACACGATCGCCAATTCCAGGTCGTGCGCGTTGAGGAACATATTCCGCGCGGTGATCCACACATTGAAGAATACCAGCGCGGCCTGCAGCGCCGAGCCGAGGATGAGCGTGTGCAGGATGCGCCTGGGCCAGCGCCACCACCCCAGACGATACAAGGCGTAACCGACGACGAATGAACCGAGGCTGGTCAGCAGCAGGCCGACGATCAGCTGCTCCAGATCGGCCGACGGCGGCTGCATCGCCAGCTCGATGATGACGATGGCAACGATCAGCGTGATGACCACACCGCCGAGAAAGGCCAGCGGCGACCCCATGCGTTGCAGGCGAACCGACTCAGAACTCATTCTGCTCCAAAATCAAATATCCACACTTCGTGGCCCTTCGTGTTCTTCGTGGAAGAACTTACTCCGCCTCGAACTTGTACCCGACGCCCCACACCGTCTGCACAAACTGCGGCCGGCTGGGATCGTCTTCGATCTTCTCGCGCAACCGCCGCACATGCACGGTCACCGTGCTGGGATCGACGTATTCCGCAAAACCCCATACGGACTCCAGCAACTGATCGCGCGTGAACACCTGGCGCGGGTGGCGCACCAGGAACCACAGCAGGTCGAACTCTTTGGCGGTGAGGCTGCACAGCTGACCATCGAGCTGCACCTCGCGCGTGCGCGGATCGATGTGCAGCCGCCCGAAGGTTACCGGTTTCTCATGGGCGATCGTCGTGTTCTTTGTCCGCCGCAACATCGCCTTCACCCGCGTCACCACCTCTTTGGGGCTGAACGGTTTGGTCACGTAATCGTCCGCGCCAATTTCTAATCCCAAAATCCGATCGGACTCCTCGGTTTTGGCCGAGAGCACCAGGATGGGAATGTCGGACGATTCGCGTTCGCGCAGCTGGCGAAGGATGTGCAGGCCGTCGATCTGCGGCAGCATTAAATCGAGGACCAAGAGATCGGGGGGCGTGCGCTCGATCTCGGCGAGCGCGGCCTGGCCGTCGTGCGCGATCGACACGCTGAAGTTCTCGCGGCGCAGATAGATGCTCAATATCTCGCCGACGTTCGGTTCATCGTCTACGATCAAGATGTGTTGCCCGCTCATCAGGGTAGCCAACATGCCTCAAGCATAAGCGTTGGGTCTTACGGAGGAATTACAACGCCCTCGGCTTGGCGAGGTCGTTCAGCGCCGTTCGGCTGCCGTCAATCCGATTCTGAAGGGGAGCCATGCGCTAGGCTCAATACGCTCCCAATTCGTCCAACCGATCGTCGTCGATCCCAAAGTGATGGGCCAGTTCGTGAATCACCGTTTTCCGCACTTGCTCCCGAATGCGCTGGGGATCGTATCCCGCGGCCGCCTCGATGGGCGCCTGGAATAAGGTGATTTTATCGGGAACGACGTTGCCATAGTGCGCCGTGCGGTGGGTCAGGGGGATGCCCTCGTACAACCCCAGCAACGTCGCGCCGGGTGCGAGGTCATTGCGCCGCAGTTGCGCCGGCGCGGGTGCGTTCTCGATGACGATCGCGACGTTGTTGATCCGCGCCCGTAGCGCGGGCGGCAGACTGTCGACCGCCTCGGCGACCAGCGCGTCAAATTCCTCGCGCGTGAAGCGGCGACGGCGAATGGGCTGAGGCATCCCTCACCTCGACTCCCAGACTTTGAACTCCCGCAAGCTCGAGCCGCCGATGAACTCGCGCAGGATCGAGTTGTCCGGCACGAACTCGCCGGAACAGGGCAGAAACCATTCGAGGAAGGCCAGCACGCGCTCGGCCTCGATGAATTCCGGCGTGCCCGGCCGCACCTGGCGCAGCAGCGGCTCGACGATCGGCTTGAGCACGGCGTGCTCGTATACCAGCGCCGAGTTGAACATGACGTTGGCGTTCTCTTGATATGGGAAGATGTTGCGCGTCTCGCCTTCGCGAACCTTATTCCAGCGCGCGATGGTCGCGCGCGCCGAGTAGCCGCGCTCGCGCGCGTCGCGCACGATGCGCCGCACCAGGCGCGTGTCGGTGGTGGGGACGCGATTATGATCGTCGATGTTGAGCTGCGTCAGCGCCGAGATGTACACGCGGCAGATGCGCTCCGGCGCCACGTCGGGCAACAGACGCGGGTTGAGCGCGTGAATGCCTTCGACCAGCATGACGTGATCGCGCGTGATGCGCACCCAGGGGCCGGGCTGGCGCGCGCCCGTTTTGAAATCGAAGTGCGGCAGCTGCACCTCGCGCCCTTCACTCAGCTGCAAGAGATGCGCGTTGAACAGCAGGTGATCGACGGCCTCGAAAGCTTCGAAGTCGTATTCGCCGTCCGGGCCGCGCGGCGTCAGCTCGCGATCGACGAAATAATCATCCATGCCGATGGCAAGCGGCCGGATGCCGTTCGCCAACAACTGCACCGCCAGCCGTTTGGCGAGGGTGGTTTTGCCCGATGACGACGGCCCGGCGATCAGCACCAGGCGAATCGTATCGCGCTGTTCGGCGATCTGTCCGGCGATCTGGGCCAGGCGCTGCTCGTGCAATGCCTCGTTGACCAACATCACTTCGGAGATCCGCTGCGATTCGATCGCCCCGTTCAGCGAGCCGACATCCTGCACCTCCATCACGTTCATCCAGTCGGCGTGCTGTCGGAAGACCGTGCTCAGCTTGGTGGACGCGCCGGGCGGCGATAGCGTATCGGGCTGGCTGGCGCGCGGGAAGCGCAGCACAAAACCCGGCGGGAACTCGATCAGATCGAACACGGGCAGATAGCCGGTCGAGGGCAGCATGTAGCCGTAGAAGTAATCGGTCACGCCCCGCAGCGTGTAGACCGTGAGATAATCCTTCTGGCGATATTTGAGCAGTTGCAGCTTGTCCTGATAGCCCTGCTCTTTGAAGATCGTCTCGGCTTCGGCCAGCGGGACGCGCCGCTTGAAAATCGGTTCGTCGGCGGCGACGATATCGCGCATGCGCTGCTGCAACCGATCCAGATCGGCCCGGCCGATCGGCCTGTGCCCGGTGATTTCGCAGTAATAGCCGCCGTACGGCACCGAGTGATCGACCAGCGTCCGCGCGTCAGGGAACAACTCGTGCGCGGCGACGACGAGCAGGCAGGTGAGCGAGCGGCGGTAGATGCGGCTGCCGTCGCGCGACCCCCGGCCAATGAGCGTCGCCTCAGAATCGCGGACGATCGGCGTGTTGAGTTCGCTGAGTTTGCCATTGACGATGGCGGCCACGGCGAGATCGAACGAGCCGGGTTTGGCGGCGCGGACAAACGCTTCCAATGGAGCGCCGGCTGGCGCTTCGTAGGTTCCCACGCCGTTGTCGAAGCGCACTTGAACCGTTGCGCGGGGTGAGGAGGGAACGGCAATTGTGTTGAGGCGCATAACCTTCTTCAAATTCAAGGATGTTGAGCAGCGAGATGGTGAAATGCGTCAAAGAGTTGTAGGGCGAAAAGCTAGGGCGAGGAGAGCATCGCGTTCAACACCCGCTGCCATTCATCCTCAAAAATGACGTGGAACTTAATAGTGTGATCGGCGAATTGTTGAGCAATTTCATCCCAAGGCTTAGGTTCACTGTACTTATTGCAAAGGTTGAAAAGCTCCTGCTTGTAGGTCGTATCCTCGTTGTTCTTCAGATGTAGACCTTTGGTTTCCAAAACGCGCACGCTGGACAATCGGCGAAGACCCGCCGGATCGAGTTCGCTCAGGAAAGCAAAGAAATCAGGATACACTCGGCCTTGTTGCCATCCCTGAACGCTGTAGCCCGTCTTGACCATGTTACGGAACCATGCCAGGAGGTTGCGCTGGCCGTCAAGATACAAAGCGACGGCAGTTTCTGTTTCGTTGAATTCCTCTTCCACGTAATCGAAGAGAGAGCGTTGAGGCAGCTCGTCGGTCTGGGGGTAGCGCAGCTTGCGACCGGCATGGGCGCGAATCCTGTCGGGGACAGCGTTACCCGCACAACCCGAAATCAGCCAGAAGTGGAGCTGCTCGCTGTTGAGCAGTTCTACAAATATGTCTCTGGCTTGATTGTTCTTTCCCGCGACCAACGCTTTTCTGAGTTCTTCGATGAGGTAGCCGAGATCGCGCCGGATGGAGTCTTCCGAATAACGTCGTCGAAGCCGGTTAATGGCCTCTCTGGCGATAGCGTAAGCGACCCACGGGTTGGGCACAACATCCAGAATCTGACGCGTGACGAGAGTCAGGTCCAGCGGCAAATCCGCTGCGCTCGTCACGTGAATGGGGCTTTCCGGACCTTCGAGGCCGACGCGGAAAGTGCTATCGCCGGTCTCGGTTGGATTGAGTTCAAGCGTGTCAAACAGGCCCAGGTCAATTTTCTCAAAGTTGATCCGGCTGAGAATGTCCATTTCGTAGCCGATCTCGCGGAAGTGACCGGGCGTGTCGGACACGACAAAGCAAGGGAAGTACACTTTGCCGGCATAGTCTGAGAATTGCGGGCGAATAGATACATCCATCATTTCGGCCTGTTGGCCCGGCCCATCCTCGTATATGCGAATGCCTCCCTGCACGTCATCCAAACCCTCGTCGTGAAGCGAAGCATGGACGCGCCGCAGCAAATCCCCGGTGCGATCTTTGCAAAAGAAAACGTAGCTTTCGTCCAGTGCGGGCACATTTGTCTTTCGCGCATAGGGCTGGCGGAGCACACGCCCCACGAGCTGCGTCATGCTCACGGGCGCTTGGGTGTTCACGAGCGTCGCCAGCACATAGGCGAATGGGCAATCCCAACCTTCTTGCAACGCTTGTTTGGTGATGATGTATCGAACCGGGCAGTCGGCATCCAGCAGGTCAATATTCTCGATCTCGTCTCGCTCGCTGCTCTTGACCGCGATGTGCTCGGGCGGCACGTTGCACTGCGTGATGAGATAGTCGCGCGCATCTTCGGCATGAACGAACCTGGGGATGCGCTGTTTCTCGCCGGTGCGCTCGACTTGAATCAAACACATCGGGCGGATAGTGTCGCCGACCATCTCCCGATGCGTCTGGGCCAACTGCTCTAACTCGACGCGTTTATCGTGCGCCGCCCGCAGCGCGTTTCGCCAGTCGGCGCTGACCTTCATGCCGACGTTGATCGGCAGTTTGATCATGCCTGCGCGCAGCACTTCTTGCCCGCTGATACTGACCAGCACGTTGCTGCCCGCCGGCGGGGTGGCCGACAGTTCGAGGACGAACGACGGGTTGAAACCGCGCAGTGTGTCCTGAGCGATCTCGCCGTAGGCCTTATGACCTTCGTCCAGGACGATGACGGGGTTGAGCCGGCGCAGTGTGTTGCCGAGCGAAGTCTTGACCAGCCGGCTGAAGACCCCGGCGTCCGCGCCGTAAGCGTCGAGGTTGGGGAGGCCTTCCAACAACGCCGCGTGCGCTTGCGGCTGATCCTCGGGCGGGAAGAAAGCTTCGAAGCCGCCGCGATCCTGGAAAATCTTCAGCGTCTCTTTGTTCTGCCGGTTGGCCGAGGGCAGCATAAGCAGCAGCACGCATAAGTTTGCTTGCACGTCTTCGGGCGAGAAGACCTGATCCTTCTCCAGAATCAGCGTACGCCCACCGCTCGCCATGTCCAATTCCTGCCGGTAAGGGTGGGCGCGGTCGCGGAAAGCGCGATAGGTCTGGTTGTAAATCTGAGTGGAAGGCACGATCCACAAGGCGAGGCCGGTCTGCGCTCCACGATACAGGCTGTTGATGGCGTCCAGCGATTTGATCGCGACTAGCGTCTTGCCGCCGCCGGTCGGCACTTTCAGGCAGACATACGGCAGGGGTTGACCCAGTCCGTTGGCGTGCGGCGTATACGGGGAATTGCGCACCGCTTTCCACGCCTGCTTGTCCCACTCGAAATCGATGCCCAACGCCGCAGCCTGCGCCTGCTTGGCGCGAGCTTCTTTGATCGCTAGCAAGTATTTCCGCAGTTGTTCGAGCGTTTTTGCCTGATACTGCTTGAGTTGCATGGCTTATGCCCGGAAGCGGTAAATGGCGAAGGGCAATTGGCAGAACTCGATTCGCATCTCGCGCAGACGGTCGTCGTCCAGAAACTTGTGCGAGGCGATGACCAGCCGCGTCTTGTCGCCCGGCCGGCCCAGGCTCTCCGCAAAGCTCAAATTGAGCGGCGTCGTCTTCAAGAACTCTACGTCCGGCTTGTAGAGCAAATAGACCTGATACTGGCGGCTTTCGCCCAAATACCAGCGCGCCTCGTCGATGTGCGATTCATCCGACTGCTCGCCGGTCGTCGTGAAGAACACGTAGCGCGCCAGCGCGGGGTACGAAGGCAGTTCGTCGCCGCTCAGGACGGATTCATCGTCCAACGCCGGGCCGAGCGTGAAGTACGAGAACGTGCCGCCCAATCCCTGCTGCAGCGCCTCGTCTTTCGCGTTCGGCACACCCTGGATCACGCGCCGAATGCGCTCTGCTGTCAGATTGTCCGCGTAATCTTCCTGCTCAACGAGAATGAAGCGCCGGTTGCCGCCGTCGGCATTGAGGGCAAGGACAGCCTGGCCGGTCGTGCCGCTGCCAGCGAAGGAATCAAGAATGATGTCATCATCATCTGAAGCGATCCCTATTATGCGTTGAATCAGACGAGTAGGTTTGGGAGTCGCAAACACGTCAGATGCATCTGGCATCAACTCCACAATCTCTTTCTTCGCTTCTTGGGTATGCCCAACATCATCATAGTGCCATATTGTCTGCGGTACTACACCCTGCTGAACTTCGGAGAGGTATATCTTTGGGGCCGGAACGTTATTCCCATCTTTTCCCCACCAAATGCGTCCTTCTTTGTCCAGTTGCTCAAAGCGTTCCTTTGAAACACGCCAATACTGGCCCTTGGGAGGGCCGGGAATAACACGTCCGGAAGGTGTAGTTATTGAGTAGGTCCCCAGGCTGTAATAGTTGCGTGCAGCCAAATTGTTGGGGCGCCACGGCCCACGCGGATCATCATCAAGGTTCCTGTAAACACGATCTTGCTTCTCGCTCCGCTCGATCAAATTGCGTTCCCATCTCTCCGCATTTCTTGCATAGACGAGAATATAGTCGTGGCTCTCGGAGAAATGCCGCGCTGAACTCTTCGGGGCGTATATCTTGTGCCAGATGATAGTTGCTACGAAATTATCTTGCCCGAATATCTCATCCATGATCGCTCGCAGATGGTGCATTTCATTGTCGTCGATTGAAATGAAGATCGCGCCATCTTCGCACAGCAGCTCCCGGAGCAACGTCAAGCGCGGCCACATCATGCACAACCACTTGTCGTGACGGGTCAGGTCTTCCCTGTCCACCACCTTCTTGAGCCACTCGTGGTGCATCGGGCTGTTGACGTTGTCGTTGTAGGCCCATTTCTCGTTGCCGGTGTTGTAGGGCGGGTCGATGTAGATGCACTTGATCTTTCCGGCGAAAGACGGCAGCAACGCCTTGAGCGCCAGCAGGTTATCGCCGTGAATGATGAGGTTGTCGTGCAGGCTCGGCGTGCCCGTAAGCGACCGCGCCGGGTCGGACGTCAATTGGCGATAGGGCACCGTCAAATGGTGAGTGCGGACAATGCTCTTGCCCTTGAAACTCAAGATGGGCATTGGGGAGGACACCTCCGATAAAAGTGGCTCGCCTATTGTAACACCAAATGACCGGCTGCACCTCCCTCCTTTCGCTCATTTCCTCGATTCACTTTATAGTGACGCACATCCCGGGGCTTTATTCGAATATGCACCATTGAAGTCTCGCCGTCGCTGAGCTTGCACTGCTCACCGCCTGCGGCGGCGCTGCAAACGCAACGCCGACACGTTTTTACGCAACAGTGCGCCGCCGGCCACGCGCTGATAGCCGACACGATCATCGTCGGCCCGTTGCTCGCCGGCATCGCCAGCCGTTCCGGCGCGCGCTTGCCCGATCTGGATGCGGTGCAATACATCGAATGGTCGATCCTCAAGCCGGATTGAAGTAAGCAGTGGCCGGTGGGTAGTGTTCACTAGCCACTGTTCACTGTAGCCGAGGGAGTCTCTCATGCCTCGCCTCTTCAAATGGGTGAAACGAGTTCTGTTGGTTTTGCTCGCTGCGCTGGCCGTGCTGGCAATCGTTGCGGCGGTTGTGCCCCTGCCAGACGATACGTAAACCTGCCACGCGCCTCGCGGGTAAGGCCCGGGCGCGTGGCAAGGATTTGATTCGAGGACAATGAATCTCAAACAGAGGTCAACGCCGGATTAACCCGGCTTGAACAACGTTGCCCATTTTGTGCGCGACGCGGCTCAGGCTGGCTGGCCGTTGCTCTGCAGCGCACTGACGATCCAGGTCGTCACCTCGGCCTCGCTGGGGATGCGCCCCGCGCTCACCACTTTTCCGTCGATCACCAGGCCCGGCGTCGCCAGGATCGCGTACTTCGCAATCTCTACGCGCTCGGTGACTTTCTCGAACTGCGCCGCGACGCCCAACGCGGCGACCGCGTTGCGCGCAACCTGCTCCAGCTTTTTGCAGTTTTCGCAGCCCGACCCTAAAACTTTGATCGTAAGCATGTCGCCTCCAAAGGGCATCGATTTGTGCTAACCACGGATAACACGGATGACACAGATATATCTTTCTGCTCTTCCATCCGTGAAATCCGTGTCATCGGTGGTTATTTTGCTACGGGCACTGGATTACGCCTTGCGCCCACAGGCAGCCGCCGCAGGCCGGAAACGTGTTGCCCAGGCAATCTTCGGTGTTGTCGTCGAGCAGTTCGCAACCGCCGCAAAAGGTGCACGGCGCAAAGGCGAAACTGTGAACGCGCTCGCGGTACGCTACGTAATCGGGATCGAGCCACAGCTCGAGCAGTCCGCGCTCGGTCACCTTGCCGATGAGGTGTCGCCGCACCAGCCGTTTATGGCCGTTAATGTGGTGGACATGGCTGTGCAGTAGCGGCAGGCACGGGCTGACACTGCCATCCCAACCGATCGAGATCGAACCGCTCTCGATGAAGGTGCACACGTCGTTGGCCCCGCCCAGGTTGTTCCCGGCGAAAGTCACGTTGTAGCCGCTGCGCAACGCCTTGAACAGCGCATCGTACGTCTCATCGTTGATCTCCATCTTGGGCAGGCTCAGGCGCGGCAGCCACGGCGAGGGCAGGTAGGTGATATCGCTCAACACGTTCGGATACAGCATCTCATCCCGCAGCGCGTCGGTGTAGGGCAGCACGTTGCTGACCTTGAAATGCTTCGCGCCCAGCCGGCGGCCCAGCGCGATCACCTCTGGGAGATCGTCGATGTTGCGTTTCATCGCCACGAACGCGATACCGATCTCCGGCTTAGGCCGGTGCGCGCCCGGTCGCAGCTTGCGAAAGCGGCTGACGTTTTCCAGTACGCGCGGCAATTCCGCGCCCAGCCGCACGTCGGCGTAACTCTCCGGCGTCGCCCCGTCGATCGAGACCCACAAGCGATCCAGCCCGGCCCGGATCAGCTGGCGCGCCTTCTGCTCGTTGAGGAGTGTGCCGTTGGTGATCAGTTCCACCGCCGCGCCGGCCGCTTTGGCCTGCGCCACCCATTCCGGCGTGCGTGGATGGAACAGCGGCTCGCCCAGGCCGCCGAAGAAGAGGGTCGGGCGGGGCGCGATTGTGCTCACATCTTCTAGGATGCGTGCGAACGTTGCTTCGCTCATCCGACCCATCGTCTCGTCCCACACATTGCGAATGCAGGTGAGACACTCGATGTTGCAATGGTCGGTCGGCTCGACGTACACCTTGGCCAGTTGCGTCACCGGCCGGTGCAGCCGCACGTTGTTCGTGTCTTCGTCCAGCCGCACCCGCGCACCCGGCGTCAGCCCATACTGCGCGGCCAGTTCCGGCGGCAGCACCAAACGCCCGTGCTCATCCACGTCTGCCCATACGCTTGGCTTCGATGAAATCATGTTGGTTCATTCCTGACTGGGTACTTGAGTGTCTTCCGTGTCCACTATCTCGATCGTCGGCTCGATCAGGATTTCCGACTTTACCGAATTGGCGACCAGGCTGTACTTCTGCGCCGATTGCAGCGCGCGGCGCGCGCGCGCCTCCACCGCCGAGGGAGTTTCCGCCCCGGCCGCGATGCGAACGACCGGCCACAAGCGCAGCTGCGTGAACCTCTCCGTCCGATCCAGTTCGATGCGCTTGGCGCCCTCGGCGCGGCACTCGTACGCTACCAGGTTGAGTTTGAAGCGCTCGGCCGCCCAGATGAACATCAGCATGATGCAGGTGTTGGCCGAGGCCACGAAGGCATCTTCTGGCGTGAGCACGTTCGGATGACCTTGCGCGTCGGGCGGCGCGGAGAAATCCAGCTGCGGCCCGTTGCCCAGGGCCACGCGTCCCCAATGCTCGCCCCGCCATACGACGGTGGCGTAGTAAGTTGCCGTGCGGCTCATCCCAACTTCTCCTGTGTCTGACAGTAGGCCCGGTACTCTTGGAGCAAGATGGCGCGATAGGTCTCGTCCTCTTCGGCCGGCACGGCGTTATAAATCTTGACCGTCGCCAACAGTTCGGCGGCCATGCCTGTATCGGGCGCTTTGCCCGACTCGCGAAATTGCTGGAAGATGAGCGGCAGCCCGACCAACGCGACGCGCTGCCCGTTGATGCTGACGTGCTGTATGGGGATGTTGGAGCCGCAGGAACAGGTCGCTTCCGACTCAGGTGCACTGGATGGCCCGGCGTTTTCAAATGTTCCCGTTGATCGATTCCAGCGCCGCCCCAGCAACTCATCGACCCGCTCCGCCACCCGATCCGCTAGCGCGTCGACCGCCTGCTGTCCCGCTGCGTTCAAGCGCCGCCGGCCAACGGGCTGGTCCAGGCCGCATTCGTCGATCACATCCTTCACCAGCACACTGGCCGCAGGCGGGCTGGAATACAACGCCGTCGCGCGTTCGGCGCAGCGCTGGTCACACCCATCGATAGCAATCGTGGGGTAGAAGCGGGCAAAAGCGCGATCGCCTGCGCCGCCGGCCAGGAACAGCGGCAGGCAAATCGTCACCGTATCGCCGGGCCGCAGCTGTTCCAACACTTTCAGCGCCGCCAGCCGCGTGATGGTTCCTTCCGGCAGCTCTTCGCCGGAACATGCCACGATCCCGACTTTCTTCTTCGGCAGCTCAGGCATCGCCCACACTCCCATCGGGTTCGCACCGCAGGATCGCATCCACTTCAGCGGCGACTTCTTCCGCCAGCGCGTGCGCCAGCTGTTGGCCGCCCGCGTTCAATTCGGCAATGCCGCGCGGTTTGAGCTCGCGATAGCGCCGGTACACTTCGAGCACGGCAAAGTTGTGCGCCACCGTCCCGCCGCTCGCCCGAACCATCTTCGTCGCGCAAGCCAGCTGGCAACCATCGATCGTCACCGCCGGGCAGTTGCGCACTGCCGCGCGCGCGGTCTCGTCGCCCAGCACCAGCCGTGAGAGCGCGATGAGGTGTGTATCGTCCGGGCGCAGGTCTTCCACTACTGCGTAGGCAGCTTCCCGGCTCACCGAGCCGTACGTTTTGCCGATGCCGCTGCACGGCACGACGATCACGCGCCAGTCTTCGCTCATGCTGACTTCGCTTCCGCTTCGGCCTGGCCTCGCATCAGATCGAAGTAAGCCTGCGGTTCGAGCAAGTGCGCGCGGTCGGCCTCCCAATCGCCCGGTTCGAGCCGCGCCAGCCAGCCCGCGCCATACGGGTCTTGATTGATGATCTCCGGCGCGGTTTCCAACTGCGGATTGATCGCGACAATCGTTCCAGCCACCGGCGCGCCCAGGCTGACGTTCACCTTGATCGTCTCGATCACGGCGACCTCGTCGCCTATGGCGAGCTGCGCGCCGATCGGCTTGACCTCGGCAAAAGCGACGTCGCCGCTGCGCTGTTGCACAAAATCCGAGAGACCGATGCGTACCCGATCGCCCTCGGCCAACACCCACACGCCTTCGCTCGTGTAGCGGCGATCCAGGGCGACTTTGAAGGTGAACTTATCGACGGTGGTTTCGAGAAACTCCGGCATGTCATGTCCTTTCGGGTGCAGCCTCGCCCAGGCAGCGTGGACAATTACAGTGCCCCGGCGGCGGAATTAGATCGGCACTCGATTGGCCCCGGCCACCCGGCGCGGGCACGATGCTTTCGACGTTTTCCAACAGCTGCACCACTCGCGGTTCATTTAGCTGGTAAAACACGCGCAGCCCTTCTTTGCGGCTCGCCACCAGGCCGGCCTGGCGCAGGGCCATCAGGTGTTGCGAAACGTAAGCCTGGCGTTGGCGCAAGGCGGCTTGAATGTGGCAGACGCATGCCTCCCCGGCGCGCAGCAGGTCGAGGATTTGCAGGCGGGTCGGGTGCGCGAGCGTGTTCAGCAAATCGGCTTCCAGCGTATACCGCGCGGGGGCTTTCTTCACTCGTTCTCCTACATTCGGGAATGCGAATATAGGATATACCGCCCGGCGGGCGGGCAAGAGTGAAGGATGTCACGTGAACGAGGTGTAGATCGGCTGAGGTTGTGGGTGGCTGGGGAGCGGGTGATTACTCAGAAGTTCGGACAGCACAACCGCCGCCTTCGTTGTAAATTATGGAAGGAGGGCGGCGGCTGGGACTGCTGTCCATGTTCCGCAGTGCAACTGCGGAACGAACTGCTTGTGTGCAATCACCAGCCGGGGAGAGGAGTTGGGCTAAAGCGGTGGGCGATCGCTGGCCGGAAGCGTAAAACGAAAGGTCGCGCCGCGACCGGGCCGGCCTTCGCTCTCCACCCAGATGCGGCCGCCGTGCGCTTCGACGACGTGTTTGGCAATGGCCAGCCCCAGCCCGGTGCCGCCGCCGGTGCGTGAGCGGTCGCTGCGAAAGAAGCGCTCGAAGACGCGCGGCAGGTCTTCGGGCAAGATGCCGGGGCCGGTGTCGGCGACTTCGATCACCACGTCGCCGTCCGAGGCTGACGCGCGCACCCAGATTTGCCCCTGGGCCGGCGTGAATTTGATCGCGTTGTGCAGTAAGTTGCCCAGCGCGCGGCTGATCAGTTCGGCGTCGGCCAGCACGGCCAGCTCGGGCACGCTGTCCACGCGGACGCGTTGCTGCTTACGCGCAGCTTGCGGCGCCAGGCGCTCCACGGCTCCGCTGATGAGTTGCGTCACCGGCGTCGGCACCAGGCGCACCGGCGTCCGTCCCGATTCGATCTGCGAGAGGTCGAGCAGCTCTTGCGCCATCTGCTGCAACACCTCAACTTCGACCTGGATCTTTCGCAACAAGCCGGTGGTCTCTTCCGGGTCGCGCGGGCTATCGGCCAGCAGCGTTTCGAGGAGCAGGCGGATCGAGGTGAGGGGCGTGCGCAGCTCGTGCGAGATGTTCGCGACGAAATCGCGCCGGGCGCGGCCTAAGCGTTGCAACTCGGAGACGTCGCTCAGCGCCAGCACGGCCCCGCCGTCGAAGGCGGCGGCGCGCGCCCGAAAGGGCCGGTTGGCGATCGAGATCACGCGGTCGAGTTCATCGCGGAAGCGGCCGGGCGCTTCGTCGGCTGCCAGTGCGTCGATCGCCAATTGATCCAGATCGACGGAGCGGGTAAACTCGATCAAACTGCGCCCGAGCGCCTGCTTGCCCGATCCGAACAGCGCGCGGGCGCCGGGCGTGGCGTAGATCACCCGCAGTTCGCGATCGACGACGACGAGCACTTCCAGGACGGCCAGGCCCAACGCCTCGAATTGCGCTTCGACCTGCGCCCGGTGTTGGGTTTCGACCTCCCGCTCGCGGGCCAGCTGCGCCTGCCGGCGGCGCAGGTGTTTCAGTTCACCATGATAGCGCTGCGACAGGGTGAATCCGATCGCCAGCACGAGCAGAAGGGCGACCGTGATGACCAGTGGATCGCTCATCCCTCGAACCGATAGCCGACGCCGCGCACCGTGGTGATGCGTTTAGGCTCGGACGGATTATCTTCCACTTTCTCGCGCAGCCAACGGATGTGCACATCGACGGTGTGAGTGTCGCCGACGTAGTCGTAACCCCAGACTTGTGTCAGGAGCAAATCGCGCGAGAGCACCGCGCCCTTGTTGCGGATCAGCTCGGCCAGCAGGTCGAACTCTTTATGCGTCAGGCGCAGCTCGGCTTCGGCGCGGTAGGCCCGCCGGCCGATCAGATCGAGTTGCAGATCGCCGCTGTGCAGACGGGTGCGGGCCTGGCGGCTATCGCTATCGACCCGGCGCAGATTCGCGCGCACGCGCGCCAACAGCTCGCCAAAACTGAATGGCTTCACTACGTAATCGTCTGCGCCAGTCTCCAATCCGACGATCTTATCCATCTCCGTGCCGCGCGCGGTGAGCATGATGATGGGCAGGTCGCTCTCTTTGCGCAGGATGCGGCACACCGACAGGCCATCCATCTCCGGCAGCATCAGGTCGAGGACGATCAGATCGGGGTTGTGCTCGCGCGCCAGGCGCAACCCTTCGATGCCGTCGGCGGCGCTCAACACTTCAAAGCCTTCCGCCTTGAAGTTGCGCGCCAGCGTCTCGCGCACGGTGGTTTCATCTTCGATGATCAAGAGGGTCGTCATAGATGTTCCTGTTTTCCAACGCGATAGGCCTCGCGCAACCAACCCGCGACCTCCGCATCGATCTCGGCGACCGAGCGCAGACGGAAATGGTGGACGTGGCTGCGCGGCGCGAGCGACTCGATGCGCGTGAAGCGCGGGTGCTCCAGCCGCCGGGCCAATATCACGTGCGCGTCGAGTTGGCGATCGCTCAGTTTGTTCACCGCCGCAAAGATCATCCGCACTTGAAAGCCGATGCGGGTTTTAGCCGGCACGATGCTAACCGGGCCGCACGCTTTCACGCAACGCTCGAACTGATTATACAACGCGATGGCTCGCTCGCTTTTGCCCTTCAAGTGCGCTGCGACAGTATAGCGCCCGCACGAGTGCGATTGGTTGCGGTTGGCGAACGGGCGTCCGCACTTCGGGCAGGTCCACAAGGGTTTGGCCTGTAGCGTTATCTGTGTGTGCTCTCGACTTACAGGCATGTTTTCACCGCCAGAGCGCTGTCTTATCGATAATGCTTTTTGACCTCAGACGTGTATTTGACGCCGACGGTGTTCGCGTGCTGCGCCAACCACTCGCTCAAACGTGTCCGGCCGGTCGGTGGGCCGCTCGACACCAATAGATTCGACATCAGCCCATCCACTTCTTCGGGCGTGAGCACCACATCACCCACCAGGTAACCGATCAAGCGCGAGAGGAATAAGCCCAGGCCCGGCGGCAGGTGGACGATACGCGCCCGGCTGCGAACGATCTTGGCGATGAGGCCGACCAGCCGATCGAAGGAGTACACCTCCGGGCCAACCGCATCGACGATCAGATTATCCCGGCGCTGGCCCGCATTCACCATCAGCGCGGCCATGTCTTCTACGCAGATCGGCTGAAGCTTGTACTCGCCCTCGCCCAATACCGCGAAAACGGGGAAGCGCCGGAGCAGCCAGGCGATATTGTTGATCAGGATATCTTCGTCGCCAAAGATCACCGTTGGCCGGAGGATGGCGTAAGAGAGTCCGGATTCGATCAAGGCTTTTTCCAGAAGCGCCTTCCCCCGGTAATACGGCAGGTGTGATTCTTCCGAGGGATTGGCAATGCTCACGTGCACCAGGCGCTGGATGCCCGCTTCCTGCGCGGCCCTGATCAGCGTCTGGGTGTTTTCGATCGCCTGATCGAAAGTGGTCTGCCCGTGCGCGAAGCGCACCCAGTAGGTGTTGTACAGCGTCGTCGCGCCGCGCAGGCTCTCAACCAGCGCCGCCGGGTTATCGAAGTTGAACGGCGCGACACTCACTCGGCCGTCGAACGGGTTGGGCCGGTCGGGATGGCCGGTCAATGTTTTGACGCGCTGCCCCAACGCCAGCAGCCGCTGCGTGACGTACTTGCCGGTGTAGCCGAACGCGCCGGTCACCACGTTCAACTCAGATGTTTCCATGTGGAGTGATTTCATTGTGAAGGCGTCAAGAGCGTGAAGTAAATCGGTTGGTTAGTTAGTTGGTTGGGTGGTTCGCTTTGCGTCCTTTGCGTTCGCCTGCCCCTTTGGGGGATTGCGGTTCAAAGAAGTAGCGCATGATCGGTCGCGTCTCCGAGCGGCGCAGCACCTCGACAAAGCCTGCCTTGCGGAATGCGGCGGCCAGCCCGGTGAAGACCCAGGGGTCGGGCACGCTCTCCCGCTTCGGCTCGATCGGATAGCCTTCGACGATCTGCGCACCGCGTCGGCGCGCGTACTCGACCGCGGCCTTCAACAGCGCGACGGTGACGCCCTGGCGTCGATACGAGCGGGCGACGAAGAAGCACGTGACCGACCACACCGGTTGATCGTCGACGCGCTTCAGCGTGGGCGATCGATCCAGCACGGGATAAGCCTCGCGCGGCGCGACGGCGACCCAGCCGATCGGTTGGCCGCCCGCGTAGGCCAGAATGCCCGGCGCTGCGCCCGATTTGACGATCTGCTTGAACATGCGCCGGTTGCCCGCGCCCGCTTTTTGCGAAAACTCCGAGCGCTTCAAACGCCACCACAGGCACCAGCATCCGCCGACCGCGCCGCGCGGCCCAAACAGTGTTTCGAGGTCGCGCCAGCGCTCGGACGTGAGTGGATGAAACTCCAACGCTAGCTTTGAACCCGATTCATCCCCCATCCCTCACCCTTCACCCTTTCGCCAGGACCACCGCGGCTCGAAAGGCTTGATACGCCGCCGGCATGTCCTCGGCAGTGATCTCGATCCGTTTACCTTCGGGCCGGCGCGCGCCGGGCAGCAGCAGCGCCCGATCGGCCATCTCCGACTGCATGAACTCGATCGCGAGCGTGATCGGCGCTTCGGCGCGGAAAGGTTGCGGCGCCTGGCCCAGGCGCAAGCGCTTGACGGCGCGCGCCGCTGCGTCTTGGATTTTTTGGTGCGCTGCTGCGAGCGGCAGGCATTCCGCCGTCATTCGCCCGGTCGCCTGCTTGACGACTGCCACCTCGACCGCGCCGAGCGTTTCAACCGCCTCGGCGCACGCCGTCTGATCGCCGGAGATCAGGATCACGGGCACGTCGAAGTGACCGCACACCGCCGCGTTCAACCCGATCTCGCCGATGACCTGGCCGTTGAGCCAGACGTTCGCCACGCGCTCATCCGACCAGGTGTGATCGAGCACGGCGTTCGGCGCGCCCATGCGCGCGTGATAGCCGACGAACATCGCGCCGCTGACGTCGAAATCGACGCCCTGCACCATCGACAACGGCCCGCCGGAGTTTAAGCGGGCGCGCGGATCGAGCTCCTCAATCAAGATGTTGCGGTCGTTCCAATGGCCGTCGGTGACGCTGACCTCGTCGGCGCCGGCTTCAAACACGCCCCGGATCGCCGCGTTCACGTCGGCGGTCATGATGCGACGGAAACGCTCGTACTCGACGTGCCCCGGTGTGACCTGATCCCAATGCGTGACGCCGGAGATGCCTTCCATGTCAGCGGCGATCAGAATCTTCATCGGCTATTCTCCGAAATATCGTTGCCG
This sequence comes from Anaerolineae bacterium, assembly GCA_035292585.1. Lineage (GTDB taxonomy): Bacteria > Chloroflexota > Anaerolineae > Fen-1058 > Fen-1058 > DASSFZ01. The sequence continues at coordinate 89,819 of DATDPU010000101.1, forward strand.
CCTTTTTTCTCTCCAGTACTCGAGCCGGGTGTCGCTAGCATGCGCTCGACCTGCTCTTTCAACAATGGTAGATCGGTATGCGCAACCTCCCATACAATATCCACATCGATTTGAAAGTAGGCGTGGATTAGACGATTCCGCATTCCGATAATCTCTCCCCAGGCAACTCCGGGGTGCATTTGTCGTAGAGTAACCGATAAGTTGGTGGCCGCTTCGCCAACGATTTCCAATTGGCGAACTACGGCATCTTGAATCAGCTTATGCTGAAGAAAGTCATTGTAGCTCACGCCTGCTAGGTAGCTATTGATGTCGTGTATCGCATCAAGGATGTGTCTCAGGAAAACAGTATCATCTTTCTTCATAGATAATCACCTTTTCCCGCTCGACATACGGCCGGACATACGGGCTGAGGGCGCGCGCGCTCACGAGCTCGACTTCTCGACCGAGGATGCGACTCAGTTCTTCTTCCAACCCGAACCATTTCAGTCCAAGCGGCGGTCGCTCGCCTGGCGCCTTGAGTTCAACGAGGATGTCAATGTCACTTTTCAGCGTATCTTCACCTCTTACGACCGAGCCAAATAACGCAACGCTTTTGACCCCATAAGGCAGCAGCACGGGTAGAATCTTTTCGCGTAACTTTTCAATTTGCTCCATCGGCATCCTCCCGCTTGCCTTGAGCCTATGCCTTCCCCGCCGCCTGCGCCTTCTCCAACACCCGCTGCGCGGCTTTCACCACCGGCATATCCACCATCTTCCCGTCCAGGGCAAACGCGCCCGCGCCGCTCGCCTGGTGCGCCTCGAAAGCTTCGACGACACGCTGCGCGTGTGCGATCGCCTCCGCCGACGGCGTGAAGGCGGCCTGCACCGGCTCGACTTGATGCGGATGGATGATCTGTTTCCCGCCGAACCCCAGCCGCGCGCCTTCCAGCGCTTCGCGGGTCAGGCCCTCGGTATCTTTGAAGTCTCAGTAGATCCAAATTTTCGGTGATAAGCCGCTTGGCGGCATGACCAGCAAGCGGGCTTGCCCAAACCGTGTAAGATTGAAGGTGGTCACCAACAATCTACGGAGGGCAAGCCCATGTCGAAAGATACACTCAAAT
>DATDPU010000102.1:0-15965 GCA_035292585.1 Anaerolineae bacterium
TACAAGAAATGGAAACCGGTCACTCCCGCGATGGCTGCTGGCCTCACCGATCATGTGTGGACCATGGATGAATTGCTCAGCTTTCGGGTGCCACCCCAATCGCGTTGGTGATCAGGCTTCCCACGTTACAGGGACACTACCCGATTTTCGACCGGGTCAGGAGATGGCGCTCCGTCATACGCTGTCCGGACGCGATACGCTTGTCGTGATGCCCACCGGCTCGGGCAAGTCGCTGATCTATCAGCTCGCGGCGCTGCTCCTGCCGGGGACGACCCTGGTCATCTCGCCACTCGTGGCGTTGATGAAAGACCAAACTGACGGATTGACACGGCGTGACATCGCGGCTACCTTTATCAACTCCAGCCTCGATCCTGCAGAACAGGCTTACCGATTGCGCGCCCTGGCCGATGAGCAATACCAGATCGTCCTCATCGCGCCGGAGCGTCTTCGCAGCCAGGCTTTTCTTGACGCGCTCGCTCGCGTGCGGTTGAGCCTGCTGACCGTCGACGAGGCGCACTGCCTGTCGCAATGGGGACACGATTTTCGCCCCGACTACCTGCACATCGCGGAGGCGCGGATGCGGTTCAAAGCGCCTGTGACGCTGGCGCTGACCGCTACCGCCACGCCGCGTGTGCAGGATGACATCATCCACTTACTGGGCCTGCCGCACGCCGAACGCATCGTCACCGGTTTCAACCGCCCCAATCTCGCGTTGGAAGTTTTCTCCGCGCCCGATGTCAAAGCCAAACTCGATCGCGTGCGCGACCTGCTCACGGCGGCAGACGGCGCCGGCATCATCTACACCGGCACACGCCGTGACGCTGAAGAAGTCGCCGAGTTTGTGCGCGAGGTTGTGGGCGTCGAGGCGCGGCATTACCATGGTGCGCTCGATCCGGATGTGCGCGCTGTCACTCAGGACGCCTTCCTGGCCGGCGACCTACCGCTGGTGGTCGCGACCAACGCCTTTGGCATGGGCATCGATCGGCCCGACGTGCGCCTCGTCCTGCACTACACCCTGCCCGGCACTCTGGAAGCCTATTACCAGGAAGCCGGCCGCGCTGGGCGCGATGGCCTCCCGGCGCGCGCCATCTTGCTGTATTCGCCCAAAGATACCGCCTTGCACGAGTTCTTCATCGAAAACGACTCGCCTTCCGCCGACGAATTGCGCAAGGTCTATGCGTGTCTGCGATACTCACCGGAAACCGACCTGAACGACATTGAGCGCGCAACGGGCCTGCCGGAGATCAAGACTCGCGTCGCGCTTGAGCAGTTGGAGATCGCCAGCGCTGTGCGCTGGCTGCCCGATGCGCCGCGCGGCCAGATTCGCGTGGAGACGCTGCCGCTCCTCGAATCGGCGTTGCAGACGGTCGCGGCGCAGGTAGCCGCGCGACGTGAGCACAAGTATCGGCAGCTCGAGATTATGGTGGACTACGCCGAGACGAACGCCTGTCGCCGCCGCACGATCCTGGAACACTTCGGCGATACCGGATCGGCGGAAGCGCCGCTGTGCTGCGATAATTGTCTGTCGCGCTTCGAATCGGTCGAGACGGAATCGCGCCCGGCGCAGACCCAGGCTGAGCGCGCCGCCCTGATTGTCCTCGATACGGTCGCCCATTTGAAGTGGGAGATCGGTCGAGGCAAACTGGCCCGAATCCTCAAAGGCTCGGCAGCGAAAGCGATCGCACGGTTCGACTACGATCAAGTCCGCAACTACGGGAAGTTCGCCGCTCTCCGCGTTGCGGACATCGAATCTCTGGTCGAGCAGTTGATCGCTGCCGGGTATCTCAAACAAGTCGGCAGCGACCGGCCCACGCTCAAACTCACGCCGAGCGGCGAGACGGCGCTCAAGACGCGGTCGGCCATTCGCGTCGATCTGCGCCTGACCCGACCGGACGCGGCGCGCCGGATCGCGACAGCGCGTGAAGCGGGCAGCACGATCGCGCTCACCGGTCAGCTGCTGGCGCGCGGCCTCTCGCCGGAACAAATCGCCGCCGAGCGCGGTTTGACGCCCGGCACGATCTATGCACACTTGGCTCGCCTGATCGCCGATGGCGCAGTGTCAGTCGATGCCGTCGTCTCGATCGCTGTGCAGCAACAGGTTCGTAGAGCGATTGAGACGGTCGGGTCAGCCGGTTACCTTGCGCCGATCAAGGTTATCCTTCCCGAAGCCATCGACTATAGCGTGATTCGGTGCGTGGTTGAAGCCTGGAAGCGCGAGCAGACTGTCGCCGCTCAGGCACAACCAAGTCCAGAGCCTGAGCGAGGCGCATCACTCACTGTGCAGCCAGTCGCACTTGTGGATTTGCCCTTCGAGCCATTGCGTCACTGGCGGCATGCATTGGCGACGAAGCAGGGACAGCCTGATTACACTCTCTTCGGCGATGGCGCGCTCCGCGAGCTCGCGCGCCGTCGCCCGCACACCAAGAGCGAGCTGCGTACGATTTCAGGCTTGAGCGTCGAACTGATCGACCAGTTTGGTGACGAGATCATTGTCGTTGTGCAGAATTGGCGGTCCAGTCGAATCAGCGAGGCCATACTCGAGTGTGTGCGATCGCTGCCCGGCAAGTTGCCGCGCAGCGGCGCGGCGAAGTTGCTGGTCGGCTCGGCGTCTGAGCGCGTCGAGAAGTTCCGCACGCACTCGTCGTATGGCCGCTTGTCGGGCCTGAGCCGAACAGACGTGACGGCACAGGTGGAGGCCTTGCTCGAACAGGGATGGCTGACGCAGGATGTGAAGGGGCGTCTCGTCTTGACGGCCACATCGCCGGCAGATTCCCCTTCCGTATCGTCTTCGCTTTCTGGCAACGATCTGTTCCACAGTTTGCGTGTGTGGCGCCGAGAAAAAGCGCACGCGGAAACCGTACCTGCGTATAGTGCGGGGCGCAAGCAGCCCTCCAACCCACCGAGCGATGATCCGGTCACCGAGTTCCTCACCCGCCCTCATCCGCGTCCGCTCGCCGGGCCGTGGCTGGCCGGATGGGCGCTCGATTTTCATTCGCGCTTCGACGGCGATCGACAAATTCGCAGTACGGTCGGCGAGCTGGCCTTTCGCTACAAGTACGGCGGTGAGCGAGATTTGGCGGCCGACCTGGCCGATCACTGGGTCGAACTGCTGGCCGCGCATCCTGAATTGCCGAAACCCGATGCCGTGATCCCGATCCCGCCTTCGACGCGGCGCGATTTCGATCCGGTGGCGGGGCTGGCCGAGTCGCTGGCCACGCGGCTGGGAATTCCCGCGTGCGCCGATGCGCTCGTCAAGACACGCGCGACGCAGTTGCAGAAAGCGATGAAGGCGCTGGCGCAAAAACGGGCCAACGTGGCGGGGGCATTCGCGCTGAAAAGCAGTGTGCGCGGCCAACGCCTGATTGTGGTGGACGATCTGTATGACTCAGGGGCAACGCTTGAGGAAGCCGCGCGCGTGCTCATGCGCGGCGGCGCGGCCAGCCTGATCGTTCTCACGCTGACCAAGACCATTCATGCGGATGCGTGATCGCGTATCGCTCAATCCGGAATCTAAAATCGCAAATCCGAAATGACCACTGTTCACTGGCTGGCTCTCGCTACACTGCCCGGCATCGGGGCGGTCACGGCGCGGAAACTGCTCGAACGATTCGGCGACGTCGAATCGATCTTCGTCGCGTCGCTGGCCGATCTGATCGAGATTCCGCGCATCACGCCGACCCTCGCTGGGCAATTGCTGGCGATGTCGATCGAGCCACTGGAAACCGAGTTGTTGTCACTCAGCGACGAGGGCATCGATCTGCTGACGTGGGACGACGATCGTTTCCCGGCGCACCTGCGCGCATTGCCCGATGCGCCGCTCGTCTTGTTCGTGCGCGGAACACTCCAGCGCGCGGATGAGCAGGCGGTGGCGATTGTCGGGACACGCACTCCCGGCGCGCGTGCGGCCAAACTGGCGGCCCGACTGGGCCGGGAGCTGGCCTCGCGCGGACTGACGATCGTGAGCGGGCTGGCGCTCGGCATCGACACGGCGGCGCATCGCGGCGCGATCGAATCGGGGCGCACGCTGGCCGTCCTCGGTTCCGGCATCCGCGTCATCCATCCCCAAGCGAACACGGAACTGGCCAAGGCCATTATCGGCTGTGGCGCGTTGCTGTCCGAACTGCACCCGACTGCGCCGCCGCGTGGACCGCAGTTGATGGCGCGCGATCGAATCATCAGTGGGTTGAGCCGCGCCGTGATCGTCGTCGAAGCCGGCGCGCAGAGTGGCAGCCTCGACACGGCAACCAAAGCGAAGAAGCAGGGCCGGCTGGTGTATGCCGCGCCGGGGAGCATCGGCACGGAGCGGCTCATCGAAGCCGGCGCGCGTCCTCTCGATCCGGCTTCGCTCGATCTCGACACGCTGGCGGCTGAAATCGCGCGCCAGTCGTTCTCCGGCGCAGCCGATGCGCCGCCACGTCAAACTTCGCTTTGGTAAGCCGCTCTCGACTGGCAGCCGGTAGGAATCGCTTCTCGATTCATGTTGCGGACGAGGCCCGCAACTGGCCGAGAGCGAGCCGCATCTACATCAAACCCAGTTCGCGCAGATGCCGCCGCACTGTTCGCAAGACACCGTTCGCATGGGGCCAAGCCTGCACTGGCGCGGCCAGACGAGATTCCCAGCTGGTTGGCCCAAGTGTCTTATATGCCATTATGGTGTTTTCCAGGGTGACCGGCTTGTCTCTCTTTAGGTGGTGCGTGTTGTCGAGGCTCGTCAGGCGAACCGTCACCGGCTTGCCGGCCGTGACACGGACTTCCTTCACGTCGAAGCCACTCATGTCGGCGGCGATGTCGATCACGCCGCCGGCCATCTCCGGCAACTCCGGCGTCGAGAAGGCCGAGACCAACAAGTAACCGGTCAGGCCGAGCACGAGCATCACGATCGCGGCAAAGGTCGCGGCGCGAAAGCGCTTTTGGCGTCGTTCAGCGCGTTGGCGTGCTGCGCGTGCTTGTCTTCGCATGAAGATTCCTCCTGTGGCGGCCACACAGCGCACCGGCCCGATACCCGTCGCGGGCCAGCGCCGTATCCAGACTTGTGTCGATTCTAAGCGGACCGCGGCGAGCGTAACAGTCGGAATTGGCCTGTTTTCGAGTAGGTCATTTGGCGGGGTAGGGAGCGATTGGATGTGGATCGGTTGAATGTCACGGCATGAACAGGCTGTTTGTCACATGACAATCCCCGGTTGATCGGAATAGTCTACACGCCATAAGCCGCACCCACGAGTCACTTTCATGATTGTTTCTGGAATGCGCCTCCACGCAACAGCTTGTATGTGCATGTGTCCGAAGCGGGGGCAAGATCACCTCGTTCGGCGGCTGTTGCGACGCGGCAACTAAAGACCAACGAAAACTCAGCGTGACCTGTCCCCGCATCACACACTTGAGAGTGTGGGGCGCTTGGGTCACAGGCAAGAACGGAGCCTTGGGCTTTGCCCCTAGGCTCTTTTGTTTGTCCGACCTATTTCATTTCGAGCACTCATTTAATACCAAACAAGGAGATCACTTCAATGGCAGACAACGGTCAACCTCACAAGTTTGGGTTCAACACCCGCCAGCTCCACGCCGGACAGCAAGCGGACCCAACCACGAACGCGCGGGCGGTGCCGATCTACCAGACGACTGCGTACGTCTTCAAGGATACCGATCACGCGGCGCGGTTATTCGCCCTACAGGAACCGGGCAACATTTATACACGCATCATGAACCCGACCAGCGACGTGTTCGAGCAGCGCGTCGCCGATCTGGAAGGCGGGGTCGGGGCCTTAGCGGCGAGCTCCGGTCACGCGGCGCAGACGATGGCCATCCTCACCTTGTGCGGGGCGGGCGACCACATCGTTTCGGCGTCCACGTTGTACGGCGGCACTTACAATCAATTCGTCTACACTTTCCCGCGCATTGGGATTGATGTCACGCTCGTGGACCCGGCGGACCCGGAGAATTTCCGCCGCGCGATTCGCCCGAATACCAAGATCATCTGGGGCGAAACGTTGGGCAATCCGCGCATCAATGTTTTTCCCTTCGAAGAAGTAGCGGAGATTAGCCGCGAGTACGGGATTCCGATCGTGATTGATAATACCTTTGCCACGCCGTATCTCAACCGACCTTTTGAGTGGGGCGCGCACATCGTGGTGCATTCGACGACCAAGTTCATCGGCGGGCACGGCACTGCCATTGGCGGCGTCATCGTGGATAGGGGAAACTTTCAGTGGGCCGATAATCCCCGCTTCCCCAACTTCAACACGCCGGATGAGAGTTACCACGGCCTGGTCTATTCCACCCTGGGCGCTCCGGCCTTCATTCTCAAGGCGCGCGTCCAAATCCTGCGGGATATCGGCGCGTGCCAAGCGCCCATCAACTCCTGGCTCTTCCTGCAAGGACTGGAAACGCTCAGCCTGCGGATGGAGCGCCACGTGCAGAATGCGCAGAAGGTAGCCGAATGCCTGGAAACGCACCCGAAGGTGAGTTGGGTCACGTACCCCGGCTTGAAGAGCCACCCGGATTATGCCGTGGCAAAGAAATATCTACCCAAGGGCGCGGGAGCGATCTTGGGCTTTGGCATCAAGGGCGAGTTGGAGGCTGGGCGCTCCTTCATCAATCGCCTCAGGCTGTTTAGCCACCTGGCGAATGTGGGCGACGCCAAGAGCCTGGCGATTCATCCCGCGAGCACAACCCACAGCCAACTCACACCCGATCAACAGCTCAGCGCCGGCGTCACGCCCGACTTTGTGCGTCTCAGCGTCGGCATCGAAGACATCGAGGACATCCTCTGGGATCTCGACCAGGCTCTGAAGTAAGAGGAGGCCAACGCCATGCCGGTTAAGATTCCAGATACCTTGCCCGCGCGCACCATCTTGGAGAGCGAGAATATCTTCGTGATGGGTGAAAAGCGCGCGATTCACCAGGATATCCGTCCGCTCCAGGTCGCGATCTTAAACCTGATGCCGACCAAGATCACCACCGAGACGCAGCTGTTGCGCCTGCTGGGCAATTCGCCTTTGCAGGTCGAGATCACGCTGCTCCACATGGAGTCGCACGAGTCCAAGAACACACCGCAGGAGCATCTGCTCAACCACTACCACACGTTTGAAGAGGTGCGGCGTCGAAAGTTCGATGGGCTGATCATCACAGGCGCGCCGGTCGAGCAGCTGGCGTTCGAGAAAGTGGACTATTGGACTGAACTGTGCGCCATCATGGACTGGTCGCAGACACACGCCTATTCCACCTTTCATATCTGTTGGGCAGCGCAGGCCGGGCTGTATCATCGCTATGGCGTTCCGAAGTATCCGCTGTCGGCCAAGATGTTTGGCGTGTTTCCCCATCGCGTCGTGCGCCAGCACGAGAAGCTGCTGCGCGGGTTCGACGACGAGTTCCTCGCGCCCCATTCGCGGCACACGGAGATTCGGCGCGAAGATGTCGCGCGCGTGCCGGAGGTGAAGCTGCTCGCCGAATCGGCCGAAGCAGGTGTGTACATCGTCGCGTCGCAGCACGGTCGCCAGATCTACGTCACCGGTCATTCGGAGTACGACCCGCTGACGCTGAAAGGTGAATACGACCGTGATGTCCAAAAAGCGTTGCCTATTGCCATTCCCCAGAACTATTATCCCAATGACGATCCCCGGCAAGCACCCCTTGTCCGCTGGCGCGGGCACTCCAATCTGTTGTACGCTAATTGGTTGAACTACTATGTGTATCAACTCACACCCTACGACATCCAACGAATCCCTGAGGGGGGAACACTTTCACCCTTCTGACTGGAAATACCCACGCACCGCGCGAATGCAGCGGACCGCCTTGCCTGCATCAGGCATGAAGTTGTTGAATGACGGGAGTGTGCACCATGGTTATGACCGTCGCTGAAGACACAGTGGAAGAACTCGACGCCAGTCCAGATCACATGGGCGAGTCAAGGCGCTCGTCGCGGGTATGGGTACCGGCGGGACGATCACGGGCGCCGGCAAATATCTCAAAGAACAGAATCCTGAGGTGAACGTGATCGGCGTTGACCCGGTCGGCTCGCTGTTGTACAACACCTGGCCGCTCGGGCGCGTACCGGAGGAACCGTTCCTCAAGACCTACAAGGATGTAATACTAGTACCCCGACCACTTAATTTTGCGGGGTTCGGACGGCAGTTGCGCGAAGCGTGCCGTCCGCCGCAGTTGAACTGCGGCGGGAACTACGCAACTTCCGCCGCCAGCGGTGGCTCGTAGACAAACGATGAGTCAAGCAGCCCACAGGGAAACAATGGAGGCTCGACCATGACTGACGATTGCGGATGTCCACCACCAGCCGGAACGGCGACGTGTGAGTTGCGCGCCGCCCCGGTGAAAATCCCGTGCCCCACCAATCAACAGGTCGGCAAGGCCGTCGACACGCTGACTCTGAAAGCGCTGCTGGCGGTCCCACTCACACGAATCACATCAGACGATTACCGTTTCTGTCGTGATCCCAACTGCCCGACAGTGTATTATAGCGCCGACGGGAAACAGCTCTTTCGCGAAACCGAACTTCGCGAGCGCGTCTATCACAAACACCCGATCGATGATGACGCGCTCGTGTGCTACTGCTTCCGGCGTACTGTGGGCGACATTCGGGCCGAGCTGCGCGCCACCGGCGCGACCACTGTGATCGACGCGATCAACGCCGGGATACAGGCAGGCAAATGTGCGTGTGACATTCGCAACCCGCAGGGGAGTTGTTGTCTTGGCAACGTGCGCACGCTCGTTCACCGGCAAAAGCAAGAATTCGGATTGGGGATGTAGTCCACTTCAAGAAACGGGAGCGGAGTTCCCCCCTACAGTGAAGACAGCGCTTGCCACGCCGCCGCACGGTGTAGTCGATTAGGAACCCGGCGCGCAGGACAACCCGTTCGATGGTGGACGCCCAGCGTCTGAATGGCCGTGGGCAGGTGATTCCGTATCGTTCCCTCATAGAATCCTCACACCCAATCGCTGGCAGGCGAGCGCCTCGCCGGAGGCCGCGGCGATCTCGCGGTGCAGCTGGATCGAATTGCGCAGCGCGGCCTCGGCTTCATCCCAGCGCCCCGCCTGAAACTCGAGTGCGCCGTTGAAGCACTGGCATAACGCGATGGCGCGCGGCGCATTCATCCGCTTCGCCTGCGCCTGCGTCGTCATGACGATCTGCTTCACTTCGGCGTAGCCTGTATCACCATACAGGTGATATTCCCACAGTCACAGGTGAACGTCGAAGGCTTCGGTCACGTCGAGACCCGATCCGGCCAGCGACGCGCGCTGCTGCTCGTATTGAATGCCGGTCTGCCATTCGCCCAGCGAATGACAGGCCAGCGCCAGCATCTCGAAGGCGCGCGCAATCGCGCCCGTCTCGTTCAGGTGCTCCGCGATGCCGAGGCTCTTTTGCGCCGCGTCGAACGCTTCACGATACTCGCCGCGATGCCAGTGAAATTGGGCCACGTTGTACAACCGGTGAGCGTAATCGGACGCATCCTCGTTTTCGTCGATTTCAGCCAGCGCGGCGCGCAGGTGCGCCTCAGCCGACTCGCTGTCCCCGGCGGTGGCGGCTCGTGGCAACGGGCCAGGATCGCCTCACAGAGTATCTTGCCCGTTTCTGCTGCTGTGTAGCCCTGCGTTTTCATCAACTTTCAGCTTTTTCATCGAACGCGTGGAGGAGTTCTACTCTTCGCGATGTTGAAACCAGCCTTCTCATACGTCGAGAGCACGCCGGTGTACTGTTCATACCGGGGATACCGGGCGCCGCCGGGTATGAGGGGATAGGCTTCGATGATCCCGGCGCCTCGTTCTTTCGCATATGTGATGGCGGCTTGAATGAGCGCTTGGGTCAAGCCTTGGCGTCGATGCCGCCTTGCGACAAAGAAGCAGACGATCGACCAAACCGGCCTGTCATCGATCCGCTTTAGGGTGGGCGAGCGATCGAGAACCGGAAACGCCTCTCGTGGCGCGATGGAACACCACGCAATTGGCCGGTCATCGAGGTAAGCCAAAATTCCCGGCACGCGGCCAGCCTCGATAATTTGCCGCATGGCATTTTTGTTGTCTGCCCCATAGCGCCGGTGATAATCCGCACGCTTGATTCTCCAGTACATGCACCAACAACCGGACTGCACGCCCGGCTCGGCGAAGAGCGCCTGCAAATCGGCCCACTCCCTAGTGGTCACTGGTCGAAAGGTCAGATCGGTCTTGGAGAGCGTGTTTGGAGCCATGCCAACGCCATTATTCATTGCCGAACGACTCAATGATCTGGGCAAACGAAGTGTGCTCACCCCGGTCCTTGTGGTCTGGGTCGCTGCTTGACTTGGAGTAGTTGCTGAATGTCCTTGACGTCTTTTCCGCTTCTGACCTTGATGAACAACCAGCGCCCATCGTGTAACTGCGGCGTCTCTTCGAGCACGGTTCTCACATTCTTCCCGAGTTTCAGGCGGCGGGCTTGCTCGACGTGCTCTCTGCCCAATATGATTTGGGCGACGAAATAGCCTCGTTGTGGATAAAGGGAGACCAGCGTTTTGCCGCTGCGGCGATACCAGATGTTCCAACCGTAGTTCTTGCCGCCGAAAGTCAGTTCCCCTTGCATCTGATAGTTGTCTGCGATGTACTGGGCGAGGCTGTCCCATAAAGGCTGTCTGGAGCCGAGCGCGTCACGGATTTCGGGAGGTGTGGGCTGATGTTCTTTGTCGGTGAAGGCGCCGATGCTCATAGGTTTCACGTTCCTTTCCACCTGCGTCAGCAGACAGGTGTGCAAATGAGTACACCGCTCAACGGACAGCGTTCGGTTGCTTTGGCGCTATGGCCCGACCGCTTTAAGCACGCGCAAGGCGCGCAGCGTCACCCATTTGTTGGGCTGCTTCTTCGGTCCAAAGTCCACCCAGGTCTTACCGGCGTAGTCATACTCCAGCGACCAACGCCCTTGGGCGTCCTGTTTGTCGCGGACAAGCGCGAGTGCGTTCGCCAGCCGGGGATCATCGCCGTGGCCCAGCCCGGCCAGGGCTTCGACATTCTGGAGCAGGTCCGTCACGTAGAAGATCGGGAAGCCGAATTTCCACCAGTTTGAACTCGGCTTAGCGCTGAATCCCGCCGGATAATCGGCGGCTGCCGGGTCGGCGCCGAGCAGGAACTCGGCGCCCTGCTTGATCGCGCGCTTGATCACCGGAGTTTGCCGTTTGGCGGGCCAGCGGCTGAAGGCCAACATCACTTTGACGGCTCCCCACGCGCAGGGTAACTTGTTATTCGACCCGCAGGCGAAGGTGGGGCCGCACTTGCCTGCGTAGTAGCGCACGGCCGCCTGCCGGTCTTTGGCCGAGGCGACGCCCTCTCCGGTGACACTGCGCGCCATCCATTCGTAGGCCGACTCAAGCCGTGGATGGTCATAGCCGAGTTCGACCAATGCCCAGCAGAGGTTTCCCTGTAAACAGTCGGCGGCGCCAGAAGGCGCCCCGGATGCGGTGAAGTGTCCACCCTCCGTGAGGGCATGATCCAAGAGGTAAGCACAGGCACGCGCGAGCCGTTTGTCCTCTTCCACAGACGCGCCGAGTTGAGCGAGCAGGATGACCGACCACACCGTGGACCGATACTTGGGCTTGTAACCGGGCCCAGGCTCGGCCCAATACCCTGCCTTATCCATCTCGGCCAGGATGGTCGCGATCGGTCCTTGCTGGTGAGCTGTCTGTCGAGCGGCGCGCAGTTCGGGGTTGTCGTCTGGAAGACCGACTATGTCTCGCAGAGCCAGATAGCGCACGCCGGGTGATTCCGTTTCCAGCAGCCACGACAATGAGTGGCCCTTGAGTTGTGCTTGCCAGGCCATGTGTCACCTCTCTGTAGGTCGAACTCACCCTTCCAATTTGCCAGGCAACAAAACACCCGCGCACCACGTCGGTGGGCGGGCGGTATAGGCTCTCCCACCAAGGCAATCTCCACCTTGGCTATGGCCTCGGTGCGCGCATGCCGCCCGAGGCATTGGGTTGTTTACTGCAAGGCTCAATCGGTGTTTCAAGGAGATCGCTGCAACGAATTTACAACGAATAAACGAATCCTTGCTGGGCAGGCCCGTGCGCGGTTGCTCGCCTCCTTGAAATCGAGGAAGAGCGTACTGCAATTCGCTCTCAGTATAAGGCAGTTCGGGCGAAAAGCAATCACCAGATGAGAAGCGATATCGGATTGGCGCTTGACAGCCGGCGCATACTCGGGTATAGAAGCAGTCGATCATGTCACGCCAGTCTGTCCAGACTGGCGCTCGTCAGGCTCACCTCAAACGGCTGAACCGACGGTCTCCAATAGACGTTGCAAGATTGCAGCTCACACCTGTCCCACACCGGCAGGTGCTGGGGTAACCCGGAGGCCGCAGGTTCGAATCCCGTCCCCGCTACTCCCCAGCATCGCAGATCGTAATCTGCGGTGCTTTTAGTTCATCTGCGAGCGTCTTTAAAAGGGGGCGAATCGGTTGCCTACCAGGATCGAAAAAAGTCCAAAACCAGCAACACGCTTCGCGTACCAGTGACAGACAAGCGCGGCTTTATCCTGACAACGACCGAGATCAGGGCCGGCGATCACAATGACCCGTACGAGGTGCTGGCGCTGCTCTTTGTAGTGCATTGCGCATCGGCGCTCCGGGCAGAGTGGCCCCGGCGCCGGGCGTTGGGCCTCATGCGCCTGGAGCACCACCTCTTCGATCTGGGTCAAGGTCGGTTGCCCGGTCTGTTCAGTCCAGTCCGGCAACTCATCGATCAACCCATCCGCGTGGGCCAGCAATTCCGCCTTCAGTTCCGTACGGCTGCGCGCCATGAGCCACCTCCAAACAGGGGCGCCCTATGATGCGCCCACTTCGCCACTGAACTGAAATTGCACGTGAAGTAGTTCACATTGTTGCTTTTTTACAAGATTTGATCTACAAAATAACAGAGCTGCCCGAAACAAATTCCCCTACTTCAGTACCTTGATGTGTCTTAAAAGTTGATAGCTGCCGTAGTGTACGGAGGAGAAAAATGTCCGACCGGCTGGGACACTTATTGTGTTACCGGTTTTTTTGAGCCTTCATCCGTCTCCAGGTTTGCTCGATTCGCTTTGCCTGAGTTCATATTCGAGAAGACCGGCTGATCACATTCATGGACCCCTTGGGGCTGGTTCACCTGACGCCGTTAATGCAAGTCACCAGTGGTAGACCAGAAATCAAACTGGCGTTAATCGACGGCCCGGTTGTTATTAGCCACCCCGACCTTGTCAGTGACCACATCCAAGAGATTCCCGGTAGCTTACGCGGCAGTTGTGCGCGGGCCAGCAGCACCGCTTGTATTCATGGAACCTTTGTCGCTGGCATCCTGAGTGGCCGGCGTGGCTCTAGTGCTCCGGCTCTCTGCCCTAATTGCACTCTGCTGGTACGCCCCATATTTGTGGAAACGACATCTCGTAATGGACTGATGCCAAGCGCCAAGCCGGCAGACGTTGCGGCGGCGATGATCGACTGCATTGATGCTGGTGCGCACATCATCAACCTGAGCGTTGCCCTGGCCCAGCCCTCATCCCACGGTGAACGCGAATTTGGATCGGCTCTGGATTATGCGGCGCGGCGTGGTGTCATTGTCGTGGCGGCAGCCGGCAATCAAGGCACACTGGGTAGTTCTGCCATCACCCGGCATCCCTGGGTCATCCCGGTAGCGAGTTGTGATCTCCACGGAAGACCGACTGCTTATTCCAATCTGGGAGGTTCAATTGGCAAACGCGGATTGAGTGCGCCCGGTGAGAGCATCACCAGTCTGGGAACCGCTGGGAAGCCGCATACGCTCAGTGGTACGAGTATGGCCGCCCCGTTTGTGACCGGCGCGATGGCGCTGTTGTGGTCAGCCTCTCCGACGGCGACAGCTGCCGAGGTAAAACTGGCGGCTGTGCCAACGCATACCGTGCACCGAACCACAGTCGTGCCCCCGCTGCTCAACGCTTGGGCAGCTTATCAAACACTGAGGTATCGTCAATGACCAGAAGATTCCCCCGTTTCAATGCCGAAGCCGCATTGGGCCGGCCCAGCCGGGCCTATGGTTACTCCCGCGCATCGAATGCTTCCATTCTCAGAGGAGGATATCTCATGCAGCCATCTGACACGAATAATCCATCCATCGATCAGCCCGAGGGATCGGGCGAGGCCTTAGTCGTGCCCCCGTCTTCTCCGGTACCGGCGGGTACCAGTCTCATTCCGCAACATTGTGGTCAACCCGGCTGTCAGATTCCGGGGTCGCATAATCACAATTCTGCAAGCGCCAATCCCTTCGTTTATGCGCTGGGCCGCATCGAGCCGCGTTTCCCGAGGCTGGAGGTTGAGAAGGAGTTTGCTCAAGCGACGGGGCGGGCCGAGACCAGCGGACTCACCGATCGCCAGGCGCTCCAGACGGTCCTGGCGCAGCGCCAGAACCGTTATCTGGCGCGGCTACTGTGTTGGGTCATGACGATCGAAGGACTTGAAACCTATCTCTTGCAGCCACGCGACCCAGCCGATTTGGATCAATTAATCGAGGCCATTCGCCCGGCTCCCAACCCTGGCGATGTCGATATTGTGATCGGCGTGCGCGGGCCGATCGCGCCGCCGGAGATGTGCAACGGGCTGATGGCGCCGATCGTAGTATTCGACCAGATCTATTCCTTCGATACGACGGCGCTGATCAAATCCATCCCGCGTCCTGAAAGCATGGCCGCCGAACAGTTCGATCCGGCGGCGGAAGAACTGTTCAATCGCATCATCCAGCTAGCCGACAATGCGGGCGCGACCGATGAACACCGGGCTTTGAACTATTTGGCGGTGCGCCATCCGGCCATTTATGCTTCAGCCGCTGACGCCTTTGGACGCAATGCCTCATTAGAAGGCGTCGAGGTGCGCCCCTCACGGTTGAGCGGCACGCGCAATATTGTGGATGTGATCTTTGCCTACACGCATCGCCAGACGGATGTGACGGAAAAGTTCTTTGTACGCGTAGACGTGACGGAGGAATTTCCCTTCCTGGTCAGCCGGTTGGCGCCGTTCTTTGACCGTTGAAATTCGCGCATCAAAGTCGTCACAACCGGTGAGGGGTGTGAGACAGAGCGACAGACGCCTGCCCCGGGTCGATTCGCGGATATCGCGTAACTCAGAAAGGGAAGTGAATGATGCAGAGAGAAATGCGAATGCCGGGATTCACCGCCGAAACCTCGCTTGAAGCGACGCAGGGACGATATGCTACGGCAAGTGTGGGAGTACAGAGCCTCAAGAATGAAGGGGGCGTTCAACCCCAATCGATTTTTGATATCATACTCAACCCGTGCAACTACTGTTTTCAGAACTGCGCCAGAAACTTGCGGGGACTCAGTAGCGGTCGCGATTGCCTGGATGCCTGTCGCTTTGCAGGTTTGTGCTAAGACCATTGTGGCATGAGCCGATATTCTGATTGTTAAGGAGGCGAATCCGATGAACATGCCCGGTTTCACCGCAGAAGCCGCGCTCGCAAGTGGGCGAGTCTACGAGACCGTCTGGCGGCCCAATGCTATTGGTCTTTCAGGCCAGGTCATCCCGGCGATAAGTTCAGCGTGCTTACAGGCAGCACAACAGTATGCCCAGGCTGTCGTGCAGGCCGTCGGTCAATGCGCCAATCCCCTCAATGTCGGGGGATGCGCCAGGGCGCTCTTCAGAGCAACCCAGGCGTCGCAGGCATACGGGGACGCCTGTGCGGCAGAGGTGTTCTCTTGAGCGCATTTTTCGATGTTTGCTAGTGGTCAGTCCAGTTGTTTTTGATGGGTAGTCTAGGGCCTTGTGCCCGCTGAAGGCGCCCACAACCCCACAAGGGGGCTATGCTACGGCCCATCAATTTCAGATGGACTGACTACTAGTACTCCGACAGTTTGAAGTTGCGTAGTTCCCGCCGCAGTTGAACTGCGGCGGACGGCAGTGCCAGCCGCCGCCTTTCATTGCCAGCTATAAGGACGGGCGGCGGCCTGCCCACGAGCGCAGCGAAGAGGGTTGTGCC
>DATDPU010000103.1:0-35113 GCA_035292585.1 Anaerolineae bacterium
CCGCCGCCCTCTTTAGAAGGCAATGAAAGGCGGCGGCTGGCACTGCCATCCGCCGCAGGCCCACGGGGCGGCTTCGCACTGCAACTGCGGCAGGAACTATGCAACTTCAAGTTGTCGAAGTACTAGTACCTTACCACAGGGAAAATGACGGGTCGCTTAGCCCCTGGTGGGCGTCTGACGGGCACGAGGCCCTACGCTACGCGCATCAAAATCACTGTGGCAGAGCACTAGCGCCGCGTGCGCGTTTGCTTCTACCCAACGCCCACGAGGGGCTAAACTACAAGGCACGTTGCCTCAATCTTAAAAGGTGCGCACGGCGATTTCGGCGGGCGCAGCCAGCAGGCCTTCCAGCTCAGGATCGAGCTTGACCAGAGTCAGCGAGAACCCCGCCATTTCGAGCGAGGTGCAATACTCGCCCACATAGTTGCGCTTGATCTTCATGCCGCGTTTCGCAACCTGCTCGTGGGCGTACCCGTACAGAAGGTAGAGCTCGGAAATGGGGGTGCCGCCCATGCCGTTGATCATCAGCGCCACGTCATCGCCCGATTTGTAGGGCAAGTCAGACGCAACCGCCTCGAGCAGTTCATCCACGATTTCGTTTGCCGCCGCTATCTTGACGCGCTTGCGGCCCGGCTCGCCATGGATGCCAATGCCCATCTCCATTTCGTCCTCGGCCAGGCTGAAAATCGGCGTGCCTTTGGCCGGTGGCGTGCAGCCGGTCAGTGCCATACCCATCGTGCGCGTCACCGCCACCACGCGTTCACCCAGTTTGACCAGCTCATCCAGGCCGGCGCCTCGTTCGGCAGCGGCCCCGACCGCCTTGATGACGAAGAAATTGCCGGCGACCCCGCGCCGCCCGACCGTCCAGGTCGAGTCCTTCACGGCCACGTCGTCGTTCACGACGACGATCTTGACTTCGATCCCATCGGCCTCGGCCATCTCACGGCCCATGTCGAACGACATCTTGTCACCGGTATAGTTGTTGATCAAGTGCAAGACGCCCTTCTTCGAGGCTACCAGCTTGGTCGTATTGTAAACGTAGTCGGCGGCCGGCGCTGAGAAGACATCACCCGGGCAGGCGGCATCGAGCATGCCCCGGCCCACGATCATCACATGCGCCGGCTCGTGGCCCGAACCCGATCCCTGCATGATGGACACCTTGTCATCCTTGGGGATATCCGCGCGCATGATCAAGTTGTATTCCGGGATATACTTCAGGGTCGTGGGGTTCGCCAGAGCGATACCCTTGAGCATCTCCGGGACAAATTGCTTGGGGTCATTGACGAACTTTTTCATTGTGGGCCTCCTATGACTGACAGGCAAGAGCGAGACTCATGCCTGCCAGGCTTGACTGACATTCTCGAACATGACCGCTATGGCGACTGCGCCTGCGTCCAACGTTCCGATGCTGCGTTCTCCGGTATACGAGGCGCGTCCTCGCTTGGCGATCATCGGTCGAGTCGCTTCCGCGCGTTCCCGTGCTACCCTCGCCGCTTCTTCGATTGCAGTTGTCGAATCTTTGCCCTCCTTGAATGATTTCTCAAGTTGATCCACGGCCGGCGCCAGCGCATCCAACAAGGTCTTGTCACCCAGGTCGGTCTCGCCGCGTTTCTTGATGCCTTCGATGGCCGAGCGGAACATGGCGATCACATCGTCCTGCGTGATGTCCGACAGAGTCTTCGTTCCCAACGTCATCCCGGCCCGTAAGAAAGCCGTGCCCCAGATAGTGCCCGACACACCGCCGACCCGACCCACAATGAGCGACGCGACTTTCTTGAGAAAGTTGCCCGGTGAGCTGCGATCCAGCTGATCCCAATCCTCCAGCACTTTTTCGAAGCCTCGGGCCAGGGAATAGCCGAAATCGCCATCGCCCACTACACCATCCAGTTCGCAGAAGTATTTCTCGTTATCCAGCGCGGTCTGGGCAATCAGCCTGACGACAAACTCGACATCTTTGGATTGGCTCATTAGAGTTGTCCTTATCGGTTGCTCAGGAATCCAAACAGGCGGCCAGGTCCGGAAGAGTGATGTAGTCACCCGGCCGTGCTGCGCTCCGGTTAGCGATCACTTTCATGGGAGCGCCCGGCTCACCCAGGTCAGAGACGACCAGCAGGGCTGCGCGCATGTCTTCTTCCCAGGTGTAACTGCTCAAGGTGACCACGCAGCGAACCCCGGCGGCGGCAGCCGCCAGCAAACCATTGCGGGAGTCTTCAACGATCAGGGCTTTCTCCGGCAAGACTTTGAGACGTTCCAGCGTAAGCAGATAGATATCGGGCGCGGGTTTCTTCTTCGGCACGATGTCGCCGGCCAGCACTTCAAAATGGGCCGCCGTGTCCTTCCCAACCACGGATTCCAGCACTGCTCGCACCGACTCTTCCGCCGAAGTAGAGGCCACCGCCAGTTGCCAACCCGCTGCGATGGCCTCGCGCACCACCCGCGCGACGCCGGGTCGTCCCGGCAGGACTCCATCCAGATTCATCTGCTTGTAGATGGCCGTCTTGCGTTTGTGCCACCGGGCCAGCATCTCTTTCTGCGCTTCCGGGTCGCCAGGCAGGTTGGCGCGCTTCACGAACTCAGGGGTGAGCAGACTGGCCATGCGCTCCTTGCCCCCGGCGATCTTGAGCTTGACGCCGTATTCTTCCTCGGACCACTGCACCGGCACATTGAACTCGCGGAAGGTCTGGTTGAACGCCGGCAAGTGGCCGTAACGTTCGGTATCGGCCAGCACGCCGTCACAGTCAAAGATCAGCGCCGGCATTACGCCCTCCCTGCGGACCCGAATATCTGCAAGTACTCGGTGACCATCTCCTTCACCGCCTTTCGGACGAAACTAAACTGAGACGGTGGATCCCACTTGTTCTTGGCTTCCGCCTCGCGCAGGAACGCCAGGTTGGATTGCATGAAAGTGATCTTGAGGGCCGTCGAGATGTTGACTTTCGCGCAACCCCGAGCGATCAAATCCTGGAACTGTTCTTTCGTCAGGCCGGTTCCGCCGTGCAAGGCAATCGCAATCGGGATCGCGGTCGTGATAGCCGTCACCCGCTCGGCGTCCAGCTTGGGCGTCTGCTTGTAGACGCCATGCGCGTTGCCGATGGCCGGGGCAAAGCAGTCGATCCCGGTGGCGCGGATGAAGTCGAGCGACGCCTCCAGCGTCTTGCGTTCTGACTCGGCATCGGAGCCGATGCCGTCTTCGACGCCCTTGATGCCCTCGATCTCGCCCTCCACGCCGGCGCCGTAGCGGCGAGCCTCGGCGACGACCTCGATCGTCTGGCGGCGATTTTCCTCCAGCGGCAAGGCCGACGCGTCAAACAACACGGAGTTCCAGCCCTTGGCCAGGCAGGCGCTGATCACGGCGCGATCCGGGCAGTGATCCAGATGCAGGGCGACCGGCACCTGGATGTGGCGGGTCATTTCGACCCACATGCCGAACAACACGTCCAGGCCGATCGATTTGACGGTTTTGACCGAGGTCTGGATGATCACGGGCGAATGAGCCTCCTCGGCGGCCGACAGAACCGCCTCAAGCGTCAAATCGTTCACGATGTTGAACGCGGGGACTCCATAGCGCTGATCAAACGCGTCCTTGAGAACCTCTTGAAACGGCGCGATAGGCATAGCACCTCCTCTGTGTCTGTTTAGATTCCCGGCAGTTTGAACCTCGACTTCTTGATCACGTAATCGCGAGACTCCGTCACGATCTTTTTCACGGCATTCCAATCGACGTGTAGCAGCTCGCCATGCCGCTTCATCGCTTTGCCGGCGACGAACACCGAATCGACGTTGCCGGTGTCCATGCCCCACACCACCGCGCCAATCGGGTCGTTGATCGGCAGCACGTTGATGCGGTCGGTGCGCAGCAGGATGATGTCGGCCGCTTTGCCCGGCGTCAGGCTGCCCACCTTATCGTCCAGACCATTCGCGCGCGCGCCTTCGATCGTGGCGTAGGCCAGCACGTCGCGGGTCGTGATGCGGTCGGGCGCGTGGTTCTTTCCGGCCAATGTTTTCTCGAACGCTAACGCGTGTTGGAGCGCGATGAGCGAGCGCATCTGCGTGAACATGTCCGCCGGTACGTTGGTTTCCACGTCGACGCTCAGGCTGGGGCGCAGACCCCGATCGAGAAATTTCTGGATAGGCGGCAGGCCGTGCCCCATCATCATTTCGACGGGCGACGCCAGCGAGACCGTGCCGCCGGTATCCACAATCATCTGGATTTCCGTATCATTGAGCGTAGTGCAGTGGATGTAGGTGGTGTCATCCCTGAGCAGCCCGGCCTCGCCCATCTGCTGCACCTTGCCTTCTTGACCATAGGTGCCCACGCCGACGTGAACCGTGATGCGCGCGCCCACCTCGCGCGCCAGCTTCCAGTGATCCCGCGCGACCTCAAAGTCGGTAAACTCCGGCCCTGGAACTGCCAGCGCCAGCGTCAGCAGCTGGTCTTTGGAAGAGAAGTACTGTCGGGCAGCCCGCATGAACCAGCTCGGTTG
Source organism: Anaerolineae bacterium (assembly GCA_035292585.1). Lineage (GTDB taxonomy): Bacteria > Chloroflexota > Anaerolineae > Fen-1058 > Fen-1058 > DASSFZ01. The sequence continues at coordinate 4,485 of DATDPU010000103.1, forward strand.
CCTCGGTTCCCAGTCGCCCCACCAGGGAAACCCATAAGCGAAGACGGCCCGTAGGCCCGAGTCTTGCAGGGCTTGAACGACCGCATCGGTATGGGCCGGCGAAGCCTGAATGTGCGACCAATCGAGCAGCGTGGTGATGCCGGCGTCAATCGCCCCCAGCGCGCTGATCAGATTGCCGGCATAAGCATCCTCTGGCCGATAGACGGGGGCGAGCTTGCCCAGGATGAATCGCAAATAGCTCGATCGACCCTCCAACGGAACATCGGCGCCGATGTTGCGCAGGAGGCCTTCCCAGATGTGCCGGTGCGTATCGACGAAACCCGGCATGACGATCATGTTCGAGGCGTCGATGACCTCTGCCTCACCGTCCACCAGATCGCACCCCACCCTGGCAATCTTGGCGCCATCGATCAGCACGTCGGCCTGCTTGAAGTTGCCCAGCTGCGGGTCGAGGGTGAGCACCGTCCCGCCCTTCAGCAAGGTCCTTTTGCCTGCCGGCGGAAACTCGACCGTGTCCGCAAAGGTTACTTTTGGAAACGCCTGTTGCCTGGCCGGCCGCGCGCCTTTGAGCAGGCGTTCGATCTTCTTCCAGTTTTGCTTGGCCAACACGCGCAGTTCGTCCACCTGATACAGCACCAGGCCGATGAGCATCAGCACACCGATACTGATAAGGCCGACTTCACCGCTCCAACCCAGGAAAGGCAGCACGTTCACGATCAGCGATAGGAACAGCGCCGACACGACCGCCCCAACAAAAGACCCGCGTCCCCCGGCGAGGCTGGTTCCCCCCAGCACGGCGGCGGTGATGCTGGTGAGGGCGAAACTCGACCCGGCCCTGGCATCCCCTACCCCCACCTGCGCGGCGAGGAAGAACGAAGCGATGGCGGCCATGACGCCCGAAGTGACTAACGCGCCAGCTCGAAGGCGGGTGGTGGCGGCGCCGATCCGGCGCGCGGCCCGGTGGTCATGCCCCACGGCGCGCAACGTCAAGCCGGCCGCCGTCCGATACAGCCAGAGGTCCCAAGCCACCGCCAGCGCAACGACCCCGATGAAAGCGACCGGCACAAAACCGACGCTCGTCGTCAACAGCCGCAAGACGTCGAAATCGATCACGCCTGCGGGGATCGGGCGCAGCACCAGCGCCACGCCCTCCAGGATGCTCAAGGTCGCCAGCGTCGCAATAATGGAAGGCAGCCCGACCCCACGCACCAACCCCGCGTTGAACAAGCCGATCGCCAGCCCGGCGACGATGATGGCGATCGCCCCTACGACAACCATTTCCGGTGGAGCGCCGGCGGTCACGATCGAGGAAGCGACAATGACACAGACCGTCATGATCGCTCCGACCGAAATATCCAGGTAGCCCACCAGCAGTGCATTCACCTGGGCCATCGCGACCAGGGCCAGTGGAAGCGTGGCCCGCAGCAGGCTGTTGAGATTGAACTCCGATAAAAACGTGGGCGACTTCGTCGACACGTAGTTGCTGAGGAGAAGGATCAGTATCGCCTGGAGAGCGATGGGCGTCCACAGCCTGATCCGGAATATCCTTTTTAGATGCCGCCATAACACGTCGGGGTTCTGGGCATCCCGAATCGCATTCCGTATCTTTCGGCGGAGGCTAATATCGTCGAAGCTCATAGTATTGTAGCATAGCCCCTTGTGGGCGTCTTCGGCGGGCACAAGGCCCTAGACTACTCTGGGACGTTCGCAGTGCAGTGTCGTAGCCTAGCCCCCTGCTTGCGCCCCCTTGCGGGGTTGTGGGCGTCGAGGCCCTAGACTACCCGTTAACTTTAGGAGAAGGCGCCCTCGAACGCAGGCCGAAGCCCACCCCCCCGACGATGGCCTCGATGATCCGCTGTTCGCTCAGATCGGCTTGCTGAATCTCATCGATGATTTGTCCGCGCGACATCACGACCACCCGATCGCACAAACCCGACAACTCGATCGGGTCGCTCGACTTGACCAGCACGGCAGTGCCCTCGGCGGCCTTCGCGCGGAGCGCCTCGTAGATATCGAAGCGCGCCCGCACGTCGACGCCTTGAGTCGGCTCGTAGGCGAGGATGACGTTCACCGCGCCTCGGAGGAAAGTGCGTGACAACGCCACCTTTTGCTGATTGCCGCCGGATAGAAAGCGAACCGGCTGCTCCAACGAGGGGGTTCGAATCTTGAGACGCTCGACCAGCCGGATGACGGCCTGACGCTCCTGGCGACGGTTGACCCAGCCAGCGCGGCTGAACCGCTTCAACACCTGGATCGTCGAGTTGTTGCGAACGCCGAGCACGTGGAACAGCGATTCGTGCCGCCGCTCGCCGGCCAGCAGGAGGATGCCCGCGCGCACCGCCTCGGCAGGCGAAATCAAATCCAATTCCTCTCCGGCGCAGATCACCACGCCGGCTTTCGGAGGGATTCTGCCCGAGAGACATTGAAAGAATTCCGGTTGACCGTTGCCCTCGGCCCCGGCGATCCCCAGAATCTCCCCCCGACCCACCGACAAGCTGATCGGCCCGAAGCTCGGCCCTTGCAACCCGCTGAGCGTCAAGACGTGTGCCGCGTCGCCGGAGCGATTGGCGTGCGGCGGGAAGGCCGAATCAAAGGGGCGACCGATCATGAGCGCCACGAGCTCCGGCTCGGACATGCCGGAGGCGGCGTAGGTGCCCTGGCTCCTGCCGTCGCGCAGCACGGTCACACGATCGGCGACGGTGAGCACCTCGGGTAAGCGGTGGCTCACATACACCACGCCTACACCCCGCGCGGCGCAGGCGAGGATGGTTCGGTGCAACAAGTCAACCTCATCCGGCCCCAGCGCGGTCGTCGGCTCGTCGAGCAGCAGTACTTTCGGATCGGCGATCAGGGCTTTGGCGACTTCGAACAGTTGCCGTTCGGCCAGCGACAAGTAGCCTACCGGCGCGTCCGGGAAAAGATCAAGCTCGAATCCGGGCAGCATCTGTCGCGCCCACTTTTTCATTTTAGAGTAAGGCGGGCGCAGCCGGGGCGGTGTTGCCAGGTACAGGTTCTCTTTGACCGATAGCCCCAGGACCTGCGAGTTCTCCTGATAGGCCATTCCCAACCCGAGACGGCGGGCCTCGGCAGGCGAGTCCTTACGCAGCGCGCGGCCCCCGATCTGCACCGCGCCGCGATCGGGGGCCACGAAACCGCTGGCCACGCCCAGAAGCGTCGACTTGCCGGAGCCGTTCTCGCCGACGACGGCGTGCACTTCGCCTGCCCGGCATTCCAGGCTGACGTCCGACAACGCCTGTACCGCGCCGAACTGCTTCGAGATTCCTTGAAGCGACAGAACGATTTCGCTGCCCGGCGTTTTGCCCATTTAGCTCTATCCTGTTGCGCAGGTGGCTATTCAGCGCCGAGACGCAGAGCGCGCAGAGGTTCTGAATTGGCTCAACGCAACCGCCGCCCTCACCCGCCCCGCCGAAGGCCGGGGGTCCGGCAACAACACCTGCGCTTGCAGCGCAGGTGCAAGTGTGAAAGGCGGCGGCTGTCTGCGCCTGTGCGGTGACAAGCAAGCTAGGTGCTACTCGCCCACTATGGGTACATCGCGGCGACGATGTCGATCGGAACAAGCGATGAGACGGGATACTCACCCGGAACGTCACGGTTGCACGACGACTCGGTCACCGGGCGCATGGTGGCCGGCACGATGATACCCTCGGCCGGAATCTCAGCGCCCTTGAGCTTCATCATGGCGGCCGTCAGCGCGATGCGCGACTGGAAGTTGCCGCCGGCCGAGTAGAAGATCTTGAAGTTGGGATTGCTCATGTCGGCCCACTCGCAGAACAACCCGACCTCATCGGTGCGCAGGGTGAGCACGATATCCATGGGCAGTCCGGCCGCTTCATATGCCCGCACTCCGCCCAGGAACCCGTCGGCATACTCGTAGCTGATGCCCTTCAGATCGGGATCGCTGCTGATAAACCCGGACACCGCCTGCAGCGCCCCTTCGCGCGTCCAGTTGGTGTCGCCCTGCCCGATCAACTCCAGCCCCGGCCCCAGCGCTTCTTCCTCGCAGGCTTGCCAGGCGGCCGAGAGCGGATTGCCCGGCGTGCCGCCCAGGAAGGCCACCTTGCCTGTGCCGACTTCCTCGTTGAGTACGGCGGCGAAGTTCTTCCCCAGTTGGCACACGTCCTCGCCGACGAAGGTCAGATAGTCCGTGCCCGGCTCGCCGATCTTGCCGTACGAGTAAGGCACGTAGGGGATGCCACGCTCGGTCGCTTCGCGCACGGCGGGCAGCAATGCATCGCCGCCGTCGGGGTAGCCGATGATGATGTCCACATCCTGGGCGATAAAAGCGCGGATATCGGAAATCGCCGTTTGCGTATCATACCGCGCGCTGGAGTACATGATCCTGCCGATTTCGGGGTAGGTCAGCGCCTGGAGGATCGCCTCCATCAAGGTAATCTCGCGCCAGACGTTTTCGCCGAAGCCGTCGGCGATCGCCAGCGTCAGTTCGCCGCCCGTGCCGGTGTCGCAGACTTTGTCCCGCCAGCACTGCAGCGCCAAGTCGCGCATGGCGTCGTCCACGGGCAAGCCGGCCCGGTAGACGGCCGCCAGGGCGATTTGAGGCCAGCCCTCGTTGAGACCGGTCGCCTGAATTAGCAGGGCCGGGTCGGCGTCATACCGCTCACCGTATTGGTCAAGGCCCGAATCCTCGGGGGGTGTGGTCGCCGCAGGAGGCGAGGTTGGCTCGGGAGCAGGCGCCGAGGTAGGCGTCGCGCCGGACGGCCCACAGGCCGCCAGCGTAAACACAAGAACTGCGACCATGATGATACGTGCTAACCGGTTCATTGCTCTATCTCCTCCTCACTTAGAATGAAATGATGCGGATCGCGCCCGTGACGGTCGCCGACTCCGTCACGAGATCGTTGGGCCCCCGCCCTGTGCTTGCGACAATTCGACATCGCCCTCCTTGAACCCGGAAGTGTTCCGAAGCAACCTCTCAACCACCGTGATGATGCGATCGCCTGAGATGACCATGCCGCCAATAATCGCAGCGCCGAAGACGACGAACTGTAGCGCCGATGGTAGACCCAACACGCGGAGCATCTGGCTTAACAACGTGAGGAAGAACGCCGCTCCCCAGGTCGATAGGGCGCTGGCCAGCCCGCCCGTCAGTGAAGCGCCGCCGATGACGACGGCGGCAATCGGTCCCAACAAGTAGGGCGCCCCAAGACCCAGGCTCGGACTGCGGATGAACCCCGCCAGCAGGATGCCGCCCAAGCCGTACAACAAGCTGGCGGCAACATAGGCGAAGATCACGTATGCATTGACCCGTATCCCGACGATCCACGCGGCCAATGGGTTGGCGCCCACCGACTGGAATTTCCGCCCCAATTCGGTGTAGCGAAAGAAGAACACCAGGAGCAACGTGACAACCAGCGCTACCCAGAAGATCCAACTGACGGACAGAAATTGCCTGGTCACCCAGGTAGATAGCAGAACCGGCACAGCGGACTCGTTCGCAATGCTGTCGGAGTAGGCAATCGTAGCGCCGCCGACGATCTGGCCGATGGCAAGGGTGACGATGAGCGCATTGAACTTCAATACGCCCACCAGGAGACCGTTCGCCAATCCGACCAGACCCGCGACGCCAAGTGACGCCATGATCGCCAGCGCGAGCCTGTCATCCGATCCGCGCGCCACCCCGACGACGACCATCGCCGCCAGCGTCATGCTGCCGGGAACGGACAGGTCGATGCCGCCCGTCATGATCACCAGCATCTGGCCGAGCGCGGCGATCGCCAGGAAAGAGGTCAGCGGCAACACTGCGCTGGCGAAGGAGGTGCGCGAAAGGGTCTCCGGGGCAACGCCCAGAGCGACCAGCACGAGCAGCGCCAGCGCGATCCAGACAGGGATGTAGCGCGATGCGATGACGGCAGAGGTAAGGATCGAAGGCGGCGCTGCTTTAGTGCGCATCACCTAATTACTCCAGCATCAAGACAGCGATTAGAGGAATTCCTCTTGGCTTTACGGATTACGGAATACGATTTCCGTAGAGCGCATTCCGTAAATCAATCTGGAAACTGCTCTAAATTTCCGGCAGCTTGAACCCCGACTTTTCCACCACGTAATCGCGGGACGCGTAGGCCATTTTCTGGATACGGTTCAAATCCACCCCCAGCAACTGCCCGTTGCGTTTCAGCGCCTTGCCGGCCACAAAGACCGAGTCCACGTTGCTGGTATCCATCCCCCAGACCACGGCGCCAATCGGATCGTTGATGGGGAAGACGTTGGGGCGATCGGTGCGCAGCAGAATGAGGTCCGCCTCTTTGCCCGGCGTCAGCGAGCCGGTCTTGTCGGCCAGACCGTTGGCGCGCGCCCCTTCGATCGTGGCGAACTCGATCACATCGCGCGTCGTGATACACGGTGGGCAATTGTCCTTGCCTTGCAACACCTGGTCGAAGACCAGACAGTGCTGCAGCGAGATGACCGAGCGCATCTGCGTGAACATATCATTCGGAACATTGGTCTCCACATCGACGCTCAGGCTGGGACGCAGGCCGCGATCGAGAAAACGCTGTGTGGGCGGCATGCCGTGTCCCATCATCATCTCTACCGGGGACGCCAGCGAGAACGTTCCGCCCGTGTCCACGATCATCTGGATTTCGTCTTCGCTCAACGTCGTGCAGTGAATGTACGTCGTGTCATCTTTGAGCAAACCCGCCTTGCCCATTTCCGCCAGCTTCCCGTGCTTACCGGCCGTGCCCACGCCAACATGAACGGTGATGTGGGCGCCCAGCTCGCGCGCGAGCTCCCATTGGCTCTTCGCCACCTCGAACGGCGTGAACTCCGGCCCAGGCGGCGCGACTCCAAACGTCAGTAGCTGATCTTTAGAAGAGAAATACTGCTTGGCGACCTCTCTGATCCAATCGTCCTGATGCTCGTCGGGATACTTCCACCAGGGGTAGCCATAGGCAAAGACGGCGCGCAGGCCCGACTCTTGCAGGGCGCGGATGACGGCGTCGGCATGCTCGCGTGTAGCCTGGATATGAGACCAGTCGAGGATCGTCGTAATCCCGGCATCGATCGCGCCGTAGAGACCGACCAGATCGCCAACGTAAGCGTCCTCGGGTCGATAGACCGGAGCCAGCGTGTTCAATATGAACGCCAGATAGCTGACCTCGCCCTCCAGCGGGACATCGGTTCCGATGTTGCGCAGAATGCCTTCCCAGATGTGCCGGTGCGAATCGATGAAGCCCGGCATGACGATCATGTTCGAGGCATCGATCGTTTCGGCATCGGCGGCGCTGAGGTTCGGCCCTACGGCGGCGATCTTGGAGCCTTCGATCAGCACATCGGCCTGCTTGAAGTTGCCGACCTTCTTATCGAGACTGAGCACCGTCCCGTTCTTGAGTAACGTGCGCTGGTGTGGCATGTTTGCCTCCTCTGTGCCTGGGATTAGGATGAATAGCCACTGGCTGCGGCGAGATCGTGTGGCGAAACTGAACGCTCATGCATCACAAGTGCGCTGTAGCGTAGGGCCTTGTGCCCGCCGAAGGCGCCCACAACCCCACAAGGGGGCGCAAGCAGGGGGCTAAGCTACTATCCCTACACTTGGTCTGAACATGAGCCAGACTCAATATGATTTCAACATCCTGATGCGTGGAGTTCGCTCAGTACCTACCTCCCGTTCCAAGGTGAGTCGCATGAGTGATTACAACGCCGTCCGCGAACGGCTGACCACAAGGTACGATCGATGGCCTGCCGTTTGTGAACAGCAAACCGATTAATCAGCGGGCTCGCTCTCGGCATACTGCGCCCAGTCTCTTTCGAAGCGGAACACTTCCTTGGCCGGCGGCAGCGGCGCCTGCGTCTCGATCCAGCGCACCGGCTCGTCGCGCACATTCGCGAAGCTGTGCAGGCAGCCGACGCTCGTCCAAATCACGTCGCCCGCTCCCAAGTCGTACACCTTGCCATCCGCCGTCGCGCGCACGCGTCCGCCGACGATGAAGTAGGATTCCTCGAAGGTGTGATCGTGCAGATCGATTTTCGCGCCAGGCTGGTACTGGATGAGAAATAGCGATTGATGAATCGCGCCGAAGGAACGATCGACGAACATCTTGATGGCGACGCCGGTCGTGGGGTTGAAACCTTCCATCTGCGACGGCCCGCCGGGGCGCGGCAGCTGCGACTCATCGAAGTGGCCGAGCAATTTAGTCTCGTCTTGCAAATCGGGCGGCGCAGCCTGCGCCGGGATATCGCCGCCGACGAAGAAGGTATCGCGGCTCGCTTGCGCGTCGATGGGGCGCGGTTGGGGCGCTTGCATCTCCAGCCAGCGTACGGGCCGATCGCTCGCGTTGCGCCAGGCATGCCGGATGCCGGTGCCGATCAACCCGAAGTGACCCGGCCCCAGCGTAGCCGCCCGCTCACCGATCTGCGCGATGATGTTCCCTTCCAAAATGTAGAAACTCTCTTCGAACGAGTGGAGGTGCGGTTGGATCACGCCGCCAGGCCCCAGGTAGCAAATGCCCGTGCCCATGTGCACCGAGCCGACCGCGCGATCCACGTAGGCAGCCCGCCGGAAACCGGCGCTGTGCTTCTCATACAGTTTCGGCGTCTGCGCCTCGGCTTCGTCGATCTTAGAAACGTAGTGCATATTTACCTCAACAAATTCCGATCCACTAGGGACACGAAGGAACACTAAGTTATCAGACCTTTCGTGTAAACTTCGTGTTCCTTCGTGGATAAACCCTAATCCAAAAGCCGCATCGGCTCTTCGATCAGGTCAGCCAGGGCCTGCAAGAATTGCGCTCCCCGCGCGCCATCGACCACGCGGTGATCGCACGATAGGCTCAGCGTGAGCATCGGTTGGACGGCAGGCTGGCCGTTGAGCGGCACGACTCGCTCGGCGATGCGACTGACAGCCAGGATGGCGGCTTGCGGCGGGTTGACAATCGCGTTGAACGCATCCACGCCGTACATCCCCAGATTACTGATCGTGAAGGTGCCGGCGCTCAGATCGTTCAGCGGAAGTTTGCCCGTCTGCGCTTTCGAGACTAACTCGGCGCGCCGCGCGGCCAGTTGGCTCAGGCCCAATTGATCGGCGTGATGGATCACCGGCACGATCAACCCGTCGTCCACGGCGACGGCCAGGCCGACATTGATGTCGCGGTTGAGAACGATCGTCTCGTTCTGCCAGGCGGCGTTGAGCCGGGGGTGTTGGCGCAGAGCGGCGGCCACGAGTTTCACGAGTAAATCGGTATAGGTGATCTTTTCGCCGGAACGTTTCTGCGCTTCGTCGCGCCAGGCGATCAGGCGCGCTGCATTGACCTCGCGCAACAGGTAGAAGTGCGGGATCGTCGTCCAGGCCTGCGAGACGCGCTCGACCATCACGCGCCACATGCGGCTTACGGCTAGCGTTTCCCCCTCACCCCCGGCCCCTCTCCCGCTGGGAGGGGGGAGAGCGGCGGCCAACACATCGGCGGCCAGCACCGCGCCACTCGGCCCGCTACCGGCTAGCGCGGTCAGCTCAAGCCCGCGCTCCTTCGCCAGTCGTCGCGCTTTGGGCGAGGCTAACGCCCTCACCCCCTCCCCGGCTTCGCCGCCTCTCTCCCTCTCCCATCGGATGGGAGAGGGGGGAGGGGTGGCCGCCAGGCCGGGGTGGGGGGTGAGGGCCTCCACGTAAGCCAGCACATCTTCCTTTTGAATGCGATCGCCCCTCGGCTTGATCTGGCTGAGATCGACGTTGTGCTCGGAGGCAATCCGCGTCGCCAATGGGCTGGCCGCTGCGCGCGCTGCACCTGACGCCTGCGGGGTGGGCGAGGCCGCCTCCTCTGTCGAAACGATCCGGGCGATGACCTGCCCGACCGGAACCACGTCGCCGGGTTGGGCGGCCACATTCGCCAGCACACCCGATGCCGGCGCTTCCACTTCCACCGTCGCCTTGTCGGTTTCCACCTCCATCAGCGGCTCACCCTTGACGATGGTTGCGCCAGGGGCTTTAAGCCACTGGAGCAGCGTGCCCGTTTCCTGCGCCATGCCCAACGCGGGCATTATCACGTCTTTGGACACAACACCTCTTTTCAGTGAACAGTCATTGGTGAACAGTGAGCAGTGCGCACTGATTACCGATCACTGCTCACGCTTCACTTGACCCTGGCTTTCGCTTTCGCCTTGGGTGCGTTTGCAGCGCGCCGTTTGCCGTTCTTGCGTCGACCATCGCTGCGGTCATTGTCGCCATAGCTGACGCCGGTGTAATCGATGTTCTTGTGCGACTGCGTCTCGCGTGTGCCGGGGAGCGGCCCGGTGGCGGTGTAATACTTGACGCCGGTGATCATCAATTCTTCTGCGGGGAAGCGCGTGATCACTTCGCAGCCATCTTTCGTAACGACCAGTTGCTCCTCGATGCGCGCCGCCGACCAGCCATCGGTGGCGGGCCAGTACGTTTCCAGCGCGAAGACCATTCCCTCCTGAATGACTTCAGGACTATCGAAGGAGACCAGGCGGCTGAAGACCGGCTTCTCCCAAATCGCCAGCCCAACCCCGTGGCCGTATTGCAGCGCGAAAGCGAGCTCTTCGTTCGGCAGACCGAACTCCTGGGCTTTGGGCCACAACTTCACCACATCGGCGGTCGTGACGCCGGGCTTGATCAGGTTGAGGGCCACATCGAGGTAATAGCGGCAACGCTTGTAAGCATCGACCTGCGCCTGCGAGGCGCTGCCGACGGACAACGTCCGGTAGTAGCAAGTACGGTAGCCGTTGAAGCTGTGCAGGATGTCGTAGAACGCCAGGTCGCCGGGGCGCAACACGCGGTCGCTGAAAATGTGCGGGTGCGGGTTACACCGCTCGCCGGAAATCGCGTTCACGCCTTCGACATGCTCCGAACCCAGGCTGTACAACACGTTGTTGACCAGCCCGACACACTCGTTCTCGCGCACCCCCGGTCGCATAAAACGATACAGCGCCTCATAGGCCGAATCGACCATCATGCAAGCCGTCGTCAGCAAGGTGATCTCATCTTGCGTCTTAATGACGCGCGCATCTTGCATGAGCTGTTGGCCGTCGACGACGTTGATCCCCTCTTTCTGAAGCGCAAAGAGCACCGGCGGCTCCACCACATCCACGCCCAGCGGCTCTGTATGCAGCCCGCGTTCTTCCAGTTCGATGCGAATCTTGCGCGCCACATCCTCGGCGCGGTGAGCGCCGGGCGGCATGGCGCCGCGCAAGGTCGAGATGCCGGCGCGTGAGTTGCCCTCCTTGAACCACGGGCAGTACATTTGATGATGCTTGGCCGCCACGCCGAAATCCCAATTGATCGGCTCGTCGTCTTGCGGCAACAGGCAGAAACGGCCCAGCTTGTCGACGGCCCAGGTGCCAATGGTGGTGTTGGTGATATAGCGGATGTTGTTCATGTCGAAGCACAACAACGCGCCAATCTCCGACGCTTTGAGCAACGCCTTGATGCGCGCCAATCGCTCGCGGCGCAAGCGATCAAAGTTGACTCGCTCTTCCCAATCCACCGCCATCGTGCCGAACGTTTTAAGTGGCATTTTTCCCTCCAAATGACTGGTAGATGCGTAAACAAGTAGACAGGTACTTTAAGGGCGTAGTCTGTTTACCTGTTTACCTGCTACTTGTTTACTTGCTACCTGTTTACTTGCTACCTGCTTACCTGCTCCCTACCCTCTCCCACACAACGCCTTGGCGACCTCGACAATCGTCTTGGCCGAAGGAATCGTCAAATCTTCCAGCACGGGCGAGAAAGGAATCGGGACGTTCATCGCGCCCAGCCGCTTGACCGGCGCGTCGAGGTAATAGAACGCGCCGTCGGCGATGACCGAGGCGATCTCGCCGGTCACGCCGTATTGCTCATACCCTTCATCCACCACGATCGCCCGGCTCGTTTTCTTCGCCGATTCGATCAGCGCTTGCTTGTCGAGCGGCACGGTCGTGCGCGGATCGATGACTTCTGCGCTGATCCCGATCCCGACCAGCATCTCGGCGGCTTCCAGCGCCGCGTGCACCATGCTGCTCGTCGCCACGAGCGTGAGGTCCGTGCCGGCGCGCTTCACGTCGGCTACGCCCAGCGGGAGGGTGTACTCTTCCGCCGGGACCGGCCCTTTGACCGTGCGATACATCATCTTGTCTTCAAAGACCGCCACGGGGTTGTCGTCGCGGATCGCGCTCTTCATCAAGCCCTTCGCGTCGTAAGGCGTGGACGGCACGACGACTTTGAGACCCGGAACGTGGCTGAGCCAGGCGTGGAGCGATTGGGAGTGCTGCGCGGCAGAGCGGCGGCCGGCGCCCATCGTCGTCCGTAAGACCATCGGCGCCTTGAGCTTGCCGCCGGACATGTAATGAATCTTGGCCGCCTGGTTCGCCATTTGATCCATGATCAATCCGACGAAGTCGCCAAACATGATATCGACCACCGGGCGCATCCCGACCATCGCCGCGCCCACCGCCAGGCCGGTGATGCCGGGTTCGGAGATGGGCGAGTCGAGCACGCGCGCCGGGCCGAACTCGTCGACCAGGCCGGTCAACACCTTAAACGTCGTCCCGGCTTCGGCGATGTCCTCGCCGATCATGAACACGCGCGGGTCGCGGCGCAGTTCTTCGGCCAGCGCTTCTTTGATGGCTTCGCCGAACGTCAGCTCGCGGCCATTCGCATTAATCGACGAAGACATGTTGGCCAACCTCTTCCGGCGCGGGGAATGGCGCGTTGAGCGCGTACTCGACGGCGGCGGAAACCTCGGCCTGCACCTCGTTTTCGATCTGCTTGAAGATCGCGCCGTCGGCGATCTTTTGGCCGATCAACCACGCCGACAATATCTTCAACGGATCGCGCTGGGTCTTCCATTGGTCTTCTTCTTCCTTCGAGCGATAATAAGCGCGATTGATGTCGCCGACGTGATGGCCGTAATAACGATACGTGTGACACAGCATGAAGGCCGGGCCCTCGCCCCGGCGTGCGCGCTCGACCAGCCGCGCCGCCGTCTCGTGTACCTCGCGCACGTCCTGGCCGTTCACCTCGACCGTGAGAATGCCGAACGCTTCCGGGCGCGCGCGCATGCTGCCGGCGGTGGACTCGGAGTGATGGGTGTATTCGTTGTACAGGTTGTTTTCGCACACGTAGATCACGGGGAGCTGCCACAGCTGGGCCATGTTCATCGATTCGTACAGCACGCCCTGCCCCAACGCCCCTTCGCCGAAGAAGCAGACAACCACCCGATCCAACCCCAGCCGTTTGCAAGCGAACGCCGCCCCGGTCGCAATCCCACCGCTGCCGGCGACAATCGCATTGGCGCCCAGGTTGCCGGTCTCTTGATCGGCGATGTGCATCGAGCCGCCCTTGCCGTGGCAGTAACCCGGCTCCTTGCCGAGCAGCTCGCAGAACATCTTGTCGACGGCCGCGCCCTTGGCCAGACAATGGCCGTGTCCCCGGTGCGTGCTGGTGATGTAATCCTCGCGCCGCAGCGCCTCGCACACGCCGACGGCAACCGCTTCCTGACCGATATACAGGTGCGCCAGGCCGGGCATCTTGGCGCTTTGGTACAGCTCGTTGACGTGCTCCTCGAACGTGCGGATCTTGAACATCTGCGCGTACAGGTGGAGCCAATGTTCGACATCGGTGGTGGGCATACGCTCTACTCGTTCAGTGACAGCCATAGGCAATAAACCGCCGTTTGACAATCCGGCTACCCATCAGCCCCAGACCGTTGAATCTCAAATTCGGCATAGAGCGATGATCCATCAACTTAAGTGGGGTTAAACATATTATCCCAAATTAGTGCGGCTTGTCAAGGTATACTTGACAATGCGGGTAGAATATTCAATGTGACTGTTATATAATGGTGCGCGAACCAGGTAGTCGATGCCCAACTCACGCCAGATAGAGGATATGCAAGAGACCTCATACCCCACCCTCAATATTGGAGAGAAGCTCCGCGCTGCGCGTAAGAGCGCCCGGATAAGCCTGCGCGAGCTGGCCGACAAGGCCGAGATGAGCGCGAGCATGTTGAGCCAGGTCGAGAATGGCAAAGCCTTTCCATCGGTACGCTCGCTGTACAGCATCGCCGCTGCGCTGTCCCTACCGGTCGATTATTTCTTTCCCGCCGAGGATGGCCGGGCGAGCGCGCCGGCGACACTCTCCGGCGCGCTGACCGCCAGCGAGTTGCGCGAAGCGACCCTCACGCACACGGCTGAGGGCGCTGCCGCCGGATTCAGCAGCTCGCCGGCCCCGGCTTCACCCATCGTGCACCGGGCGGGACGCCCGACGATCGGGCTGAAAGGCGGCATCACCTGGGCGCGGCTGACAGCCGGCGCTGAACAAGGGGTTGAGTTCCTGGAGATTACGTACGCGCCCGGGGCGACCTCCGGCGCGAGTATGTCGCATCATGAGGGTCGTGAGTTCGGATTGATCCTGGAAGGCGAACTCGTCGTGGAACTAGGCTTCGAGCGCCATGCGCTTCGGACCGGCGACAGCATCGTCTTCGACTCGACCACCCCCCACCGCCTCACTAATGCCGGCGACCAACCGATGCAGGCGATCTGGGTCGTGTTGGAAGGCAAGTAGCGGTGTTGCCTCGCTTCATTCACCCTTTTCCGTGAGGGCCTGCACGATTTGATCGACAATCTGTTCGGGTGATTGGGCAACATCCACGATCAAGGCGTCGTCGGGTTCTTCAAGTGCGGCGAACTGGCTCTGCAGCAGAGCAGGCTGCATATAATGGCCGTGGCGCCGGCTGAGGCGACCCCGGATGAGGTCGTAGCTCCCCTTCAAGTAAACGAAGCGCACGGCCGGATCGACTCGGAGGTGATCGCGATAGGTCTGTTTCAAGGCGGAGCAGGCCAGCACCGCCGATTGGCCCTGCGCCAGTTGGTGGTGAATCAGCTGCGCGAGTGCAGCCAGCCAGCTCGCCCGATCATCGTCCGTCAACGGAATGCCCCGACTCATCTTCGCGACATTGGCGCGCGGATGATAATCGTCGCCGTCGAAGAACGGCGCATGGAGATGTTCGGCCAACATTTGCCCGATCGTCGTCTTGCCCGATCCCGATACCCCCATCACGACAATGATCATGAAGCTTCAGCCCCCGCAGCCGATGCGGCTCTGGGGTCTCCTCGGATTACCCTTCCACTCCAATTGGCTCCAGCGGCTCATGAGCGGCCCACGCTTATTATCTCACCTTACGCCGCCGCCGTTCAACTTCGCTCGAAGCCCGCGTCCGGGCGGGCGTTCCCAGCCCTGCACCCGACCGCGACGGGAGCACCCTCCTCCGCTGCGCTACGGGGGCTATAGTGCACCCCCGGCAGGCGGGTGGGACGCGGTCGGGGAGCAGACGGCGTAAGGTGAGTGAGTATGATCGAATTCCAGATTGCGCGCACGGAGTCGGGGTCATTCATCTAAATCAAGTTGACTGTTCGCCGGTAAAAAAGTAGCGGCGGAATGAGATTCCGCCGCTACCCTCGTTTTGCCCCGCCTGGCCCGCCGCCGTATCGGCGCGCATCAGTTCGCTAAGCCGAGATTATTCCCGCACGTTTCCCGGCGCAGCTTGAACTGGGTCTGACCATCGTTCGTCATCGGGATGCCCACGCCTTGTGCTCCGCTCACATACTGACGAAGCGGCCCGCCGGAACGCCCAAACGCATCGGTGAAGAACTCGGCCGGACCTGAGCTGCGGATCGTGATCGGGCCGTGATAGCCTTCGCGATCGCAACCATGATGGTCCCGACCGAACCGGGGGTAAGCATCGGCGGTCAAGAGCGACCGCGCCGGGTTGTTGGGATCATAGGTGGTGATGGGATCGAACGCCGCCACGCTGACAATGGTAGTGGCCCGGTTGCCGGCGCTAAACTTCATTTCCCAGATTTCGTAGAGGCTGCTGATGTTCGGGCAGGCCAGGCTCACCACCGTTTTGCCTACGCGACGCTGGCAAATGCCGCCCACACTGCCCGTGTCGGCCATGCCGGCCACGTGAATCTCGCGTCCACGCCCAATCAGATCGAACTCGATGGAGTGGAATTGCGTGGTGTAACGCTTGGGGCCGCCGGTGCCCATGTGCGACACGATGCGGGTGCTGTACATGGCCCGGCGACCTTCATCATTCCGCGTGTCGGCGTTGGCGACGAAGACTTTGAAGCCGGCGTGCGGCTCGTCCATCGCCGCGATCTGGCCGACATAGCCGAAGGCCGGCAGGGTCGAATCGGCCAGGCTGGTGCGCGGATCGTCGCCATGCTCATGGTTGAAGTAACACTTGGCCTGGGGATCGATCAGCGGATGCCAGGTCGGGTACGTCTTACCATCCGGGCCGGTCGTGACGTAGCGATCATGCACCGCAGCGGGACACTCCTGGCCGGTGAGATTGGCCTGCTCACTTTTCGACACGAAGGGCAAGTACACGGTAGACGAGAAAGTGGTTTGCTTAAGCGCATCCGCGGACGCGCCTAGCGTGAGCCACAGACTGACGAGACCGACGAGGGTCGCGATCAGGTATTGCAGTTTTGATCGTTGCATGGCAGTTTCTCCCTTGGCTGAATGAATGGCTTAGAGCCGGTCCGGCTACCCCCGGGCAATAGCAACACTTAACTAGCCCCGAAGAACAATGGGGTTACGGATCTGCTCCCCTGTGCGATCACTCTGATCTTGGCGAGGTCAGCGATCGGGTGTTCCGATCACCACGCTGTGTAGGCGCTTCCGATCTTTGGCAAATCGACCTCTGCGCGTGTCGCCAAAAGATGGTAAGCGTTGCCAGAAACGAAATGAAGCCAGACGATGAAGACTATGAGGTTAAAGCAATTGAATCGACGGATAACATACTAATCAATACTAACCGATCTGCCAATAGGAAATGGGGACGCAGTACGTGAGGGCTATGTCCCTCCCTCTCTTCTCCTAGTCGATGTTCATTTTGTTTCAGCCGATGCTCGTCCTGCAAAGGAAGCCTTGTGTCAAAATAAAAAGACGCTGGAATGTTTTGTCGAGGTGTTTGACCCGTTTCCAAAAAACGAACACCCTCCCATCGTTTGCGATGGAAGGGTGTCGTTGGCCATGCGGGAGTAGCGACTGCTATTCCGGTACGGGCACCTCGAACAACACCAGGTTGCTCAGGAACGCGATCAGGTTCGCTCGATTGGTCGCGCTCGTGTTGTTGAAGGCGTTGAACGCATCCTGCGCCTCCCCACTGTGCTCCAAGATCGCTTCGGTCAGCGTGGTGGAACGCCCGTCGTGCATATACGGCGCGGTCGTCCCCACGCCCCATAGGTTCTCGGTCAGGAAGGTGGAGGCGCCCGTGCCCACTTCGTCCACCGCCTCGGCCAGACCTGTGCCCATGTTGTGCCGCTTCAGATCGCCGAACAACTCGATGATGCCACGTCCTTGCGCATCGCGCCGCAGGCTACCCAGCAGCGACCCGTTCGAGTTGGGAATCGCCACCCGGTTATCGGGCGGGTCCGTCGTCAAGTTGAAGCGGACGGCGGTCGTGGGGCTGACGCCCCGCTGCACCGGGTTCTGCCCGGCGGGGAAGGTGGCATCCCGGTAGTTGGCATTCTGACTCGGCTCGAAGAACACCGGGTCGTTGATAGTGAACTGCGCCACGTGACAAGAGGCGCAGCCGATCTGCGTGAACACCGTGCGCCCGGCGTTGATCGCATTGTTCTGCGCGGCCGGCAGCGCCGGGATCAAGCCCAACGACGCCAGTTCCTGCAGCGAGGTCGGGCGCGGCTGCGCCGCCAGGTACACCGACATGGCGGTCATGTCGCCGATGGTGATCTCGTTGCGGACGTTGTCGAAGTCGCCATCGACGTTATCGCCGGTGATCTCCACGGCCTGCATGCCCAGTTCGTTGTGGAAAGCGCCCCGGCTGAAGTCGCGGATGGTATTGACCGAGCCTTTCCACTGGAACGGGCGAATGACCAGGTCCGCGCTTACGCCTTGCACGTTCGCGGTGTCGAAGGTGACCGTGCACGGGTTGACGACCGTCCGGTTCGCCACGATCGTGCCGAAGGCAACGCCCTTCGCCGTCAGAGTCCGCATGTTGGCGCCGCTTTGGCACGCCGCCACGCGCGCGGCTTCGCGGATGGCATGCAGCTCTTCGGTCATCTCCTCGGCCAGCACCTGCACCGCGCCTGGCGCAAACAGATGCGGCGTGTTGCGCTGGATGAACTGACCCAGTTGACCGTTGCGCAGCGGGTCGCGGTGGACGTTAGCCGAGGTTTCACCGGCGCCGTCAAACGGCGGCTGGTGGCACGCCGTGCAGTTGGCGGCGTTCGGGCCGGTGGCGCGGGCCGGCGTGTGGCGGAACCACTCGCCGGTGCCGCGCAGGTCGGCGCGGGGCACGCGCGTGAAGCGCTGGCCGCGCCCGACATTCGCGCCCACGCCGTCCAGCGCGTTGAACTGCACATCGAACAGCTCGTCGCCTTCTTCAAAGGCTTGTTCAAAGGCCGCGGCATTTTGCCCGCTCTGCACCAGGGCGTTCAGTTCGGCCTGGTCGACGTGCAAGGCCACCGCCGCGCCGTCGTGCAGTTCTTCGACGCGGGTGAGGTTGGTGACGATGGCCCAGGCGCTGGCCGCGCTGATGAGTAACAACCCGATCGGAAGCCCTACGCGCAGCGGCCAGCGTAGAGTTTTCCAGACTCGAAACAACTTTCCAACTGTAACCCCTCGCATCTTAGCCTCCCTAAGGCTGAAACGCATGGCATCCCATGCTCGAAACCGGTTTCTGCTTGCAAATCGGTGCTTCCCCCTTGTGAAATGGCCGTATGTGTTCCCCCGTAACACAGTCTCCTTTCGTAGGATGCATGGCTTTCCATGCTTGAAACCGGTTTTCAATTATCTGCTCGCTGCATCACCTCCTTTCTGGCAGAAACCACTTCAGGGCAACCGCATCTGAATTTTCGCGCTTGCTAGTCAATTTTCACCAGTCTTGCGTGAAGCGTGGACAAGACTCGCCTAACATGAGACGCAGAAACGTTAGGAAAAACTGTGCCGCGAAAAAAGATGCGGTTATCCTGACTGCTCTCACAGATCGTGCATCCGGCCATCAGTTCACCGTGCGGGTTTGTCCCGCTCAAGGTGAAGGTGGCAGGTCTGGCGTTCGTTCCGCTGTAGTTTGCGTTGAACCCGAAGATGATCGCATTGCTGCGGCCTGGGGTGTTGGCATTATGACCGAAGTTCCCAACCAATACAAGTGGCCCATAAAGGCTATTGCCTGGCCCATACAGGCTACTCTGCCCTGGCCACGAAGCGACAGCACGCACGGACACTCGCCCGGGGCGTCGGGGGTGCGCCGGGCGGGGTGCAAGGGTAAACGGATATTGCTTTGTTTCTCTGCTGTGTGTATGGCAGCCTTCCACAGGTTGGGGAGCGGCTGGTCGCCGGGGAAGGCCGAGTCGGCGTCCAGCTATTGATTGACGATAAACCGCTGTTCCTGCCTTAGCAGGAGAGAATCCGTGAGGGCGCAGAAATGCACTACGCCCTCACAATCGTTTGATCCGTAAATCAAATCTACTACCTGACCTCGAAGTGACTCCAGGCGAAATTCCCCACGTACCGCACGTACCAGAAACCGTTGATTTGTGGCGGGTAGGAACTGGCCGCGACGTATTGATTGGTGAAATTGACGCCGTTGATCGTCAACTCGGCCACGTTCCAGGAGTTGACGAACGCGCCGAGGTTGCTGGATTGCCAGCAGAACGTGCCGGCGCCGTCTTGAGTGAAAGGCGCCGTGATAGTGGCGTTGACCGGGCTGCAGGTCGAGCCGCCGCCGCCAGAGGTGGGCGTCGCCGTCGGCGTCGGTCCCGGCGGGGTGTTCGTAGGCGTGGGCGTCGGGCCGCTGCCGAAGAACACTTGCACGCCTACCCAATCCAGCGAGAAGTCTCGCGCGGTGTTGCTCGCCACGTCGATCACCCGCACCCGGAAGTTCGCGTTGGACAACTCACTCAGCGTCCACGTCCGCCCCCAGGTGTTAGTCGCCCCACCCAGCGTGAACGTCTGCTCGGCGGTGCCCAGCGTCCCCGTCGTCTGCGCCGCCGTCCACGTCGTCCCGCCGTTCCACGACAACTGCACGCAGAGCCGCGGCGCGCCCGTCGTGCTGTCGGCGAACGCGTCCAGCCGCACCGCGATGCCGGTCACGCTGCCGCTCCCGCCGGGGATGGGGATGTTGTAGTTGAAGAAGTCGTGCCGGTCTTTGCCGGTGTTGGTGCAACTGGTGTTGGTGTTCGTGCCGCTGTTGGTGTCCACCGCCACCCCGCCGCCGTTGGCGTGGGCATTGGCTGGAGAGGTCTGATAGCCGTTGCCGTCGCCGCCGGTCTGCGCCGCGTTGGCCGACGGGCTGAGGAAGCTCCCGCTGCCGACCTGCGTCGGCGTCGGCGTGTTCGTCGCGCCGGGCGGGGTCGGGGTCGGGGTGTTGACCGTTCCGCCATCTAATGCGAATTGCATGGGAACGAGGAGATTGTGCTTGGTCGTGTTGACGGTGGTCCAATCATCGTTCAGGATGCCCCCGGTGTCGCCTGAGTTCGGGTTCCACGACCAGAAGGTCCAGCCCATGCCGCCGGCGCCGGTATTCCGGCCCAGGTAGGTGACCAGGCTGTTCAGCCATTGCGTATCTTGAGCGTCGTTCAGCCGGGTGCCAAATTCACCCAGCATGATCGGCGCGATGTTGTTATTGTGCAGATAGCCCCACCACCGGTCATACAAGGCGGGCATATTGTTGGGGAACGTCGGATCGCTGAACCAGGTCTGCGCAAAAACGCCATTATCATATTCGTGCGGCGAATAGACGAGGCGATTGGCGACGTTCAGGCGCACCGGGAAGTCCTGCGCGCCCATCAGGTTGCCGCCCCACCAGGTGCACTCGGCGCCCTGGGTCGGCTCGACCACTCCACCGGGGCCAAAGCAATCGACGCCCTCGACGAAGATCAGCCAGTTGGGATTGGCCGCCAGGATCGCGTTGCCGGCCCGCTCGGCGGCCAGGCGCCAGTCGACGGCGGTGGTGCCGCAGCCCCAACAGGCGCCCGTGGTCGGGCTGCCTTGTACGTGGTGCGGCTCGTTGTGTAAGTCCGCGCCGACGACGGCGGTGTTGCCCGCGTAGCGCTGGGCGAGCATGACCCAGTCACTGATCCAGCGTTGCTCGGAATATTGGCTGGTATACCACAACGGAGATTGAGCGCCCGAATCCGGGCGGTGTCGATCTAAGATGAAGCGCAGGCCGATCGAACCGCCATAACGAATGAGCTCATCCATCACCTGAATGGGGGGCAGCGGTTGTCCATTGGCTTGCCCGTTCGCCATGAGCGGCAGGTTCATGCCTTGCGGCCAGGCCGTAGTGGGGGCCGTCGAGATACTGTTCGCGGTGCTGCCGGAATCGAAGAGCTGGTTCGAATAGGGCAAACGGATAGTGTTGTAGCCCAGGCTCTTGATCTGATTCAGCATGTCTCGATAGTCACGGCTCCACAGGCCGTGGACGACGTAGTTGCTGGTCTCGAAGCCGAACCAGTTGATGCCGGCGATGCGGACCTGCTGATTGTTCGCATCCAGAACCCGATTGCCGTTGGTGTGCCAATAGCCTGCGCCTGCCGTGGCGGGTCGGCTGGGCGGCATGGCCGTCGCCGGAAGTGCAAGAGTCGCGGCGAGAATCAGGATACCAATGAGGGACAAGGCAACCTTGAGTTTTAACCAACCGCCCTTGCGACGTGTAGCAGTCATGATCTGTCCTCCTCACTCGAACGTAGAAGTTGGTTTCGATGGGGTTGGGCGGCCCAATGGCTTGATGCCCCAGCCCGCACACTGTGCACCAGAACCCCCGATGGATGGGGCGAACGATGGCTTGTCCATCGCGGTGTCATTCGTCCAGTTTGTAAGATTGAAACGCGCCGATAACGCCTCCCTCTGGGCGGCCCGATCCTGGCCCATCCATTCGAGGTGTTGGCGTGAACGAATCACGCCAACACCTCATGCATCACGCGTTCAGTTGACCGTGCAAGTTGTCCCTTTTAATGCATCTCCAAGTCCGGCAGCAGTTGTAGCCGTTCTACTACCTGGCCTCGAAGTGACTCCACGGGAAATTCCCGACATACCGGACGTACCAGAAACCGTTGATCTTGGCAGGCAGAGAGCTCGTGAAGGCATATCGATTGGTGAAGTTGACTCCGTTGACGGTCAGGCTCGCCAGGTTCCAGGAGTTGATGTAGGCGCCGAGATTGCTGGCTTGCCAGCAGAACGTGCCGGCTCCATCACGGGTGAAAGGCGCCGTGATCGTGGCGTTGACCGGGCTGCAGGTCGAGCCACCGCCGCTGCCGGGCGTGGGCGTGCGGGTGGCCGTCGGGCCGCCGGGCGTGGGCGTGCGGGTGGCCGTCGGGTTGCCGCCGCCGCCGCCGCCGCCGATGGTGGCGGAGAAGCTGTTGACGGCGAGGCCGACGCCGCCGATCCACGGCTCGAAGCCCATTTGCATGCTGGTCAGGTACCACGCGGTGGTGCCGAAGTTGGAGCCGCGGGTGATCGCGTCCCGGACGAAGACCATCGCGTCGGCGTTGAAGCTGGTGGCGCCAGTCGTCCGGTACGAAACCACGTTATTCTGGCCGTTGTTGCCGACCCAGACCTGCCAGCTGCGCCCGGCCAGGCTGACCGTGCCTACCTGCGAGCCGACCGGCTGGATCGAGCCTTGGTAGTGCAACCAGATCATGATCTCGGTGTCCTGAACGCCGCTGACATTGGTGTCGGCGTTCAGCCAGATGTCGTACGCCGCGTCATAGGTGCCAGAGCTTGTGAGGGTTAGATTGACGCTGGTGTTGGCGGTGCTGATCTGGCTGATCTGCCTCGGCAGCGGCGAGTTCGGGCTGCAGTTGCCGTAGTGGCAGCCGATGTAGATCGCCGGGTAGGACACGGGAGCGCCGCTGAGGTTGCCCGTGCCGTCCTGCTGGGTGATCTGGAAACCATTGGTCGTGACGTTGATGCACTGGGTCGCGCTGGTGCCCCAGCGATTGTTCATGACCACGTAGTTGCCTTGCGTGGTGGTGCCGAACTGATCGCAGATCGGCCCCGTAGCAGCCGCGGCAGGCTGGATCGCAACTAAGACTAACAGGCTGATCAAGGTGAGCGCGGTGGCGAGCCTGAGAGTATAGCCTTTCGGTTTCATGATATCTCTCCGTTGGTAGTTTGGCGTTTGCTAGGTTCTTGGCTTGTCGAGTGTGAAGCTGGTCTGTCAGGTGAATTCCCTGATGGGCACCTCCACTTTCTCCAGGATCCGGCGGCCTCGGGGTGGGCCTGGATCATACCCGCCCACCCCTGGTCTTCACTGTTTAGCAGCGCTCCTAAGTGTAGGGCTGCGGCCTGGTCGGTCGTGCTCAGCGCAGCGGTGGTCTTCACTGCTGTTCACATTGACCTTATCCCGCACGATTTCTTTGATTGCACTTAGGGCGTACTCCCCCAGGCAAGCACGCCGTTCACATACGCCGGCAGCCGTGTCCAGTCGGTGTAGGCCGTCGGCAGCGTCCCGGTGTTGTGCCACCAGTCGTTCGTCCCACTGTAGTTGGCGCTCCAGTTGCTCAGGTGCAGCGTCGTCTGGAACTCCCACGACGCCCCCGCCGCCAGCGACGCCGTGCCGTAGTTCACCGTGAAGTAGTACGTCGTACCCGAGGCCAGCGTCGGCCCCGACACCGTCGCCACGTTGGACTGGTCGTACCACTTCTCCAGCGCATAACTCGACGCCGCCTGCGAACCATCCAGCGTGAAGTACACCCGCACCGTGATATTCGACTGCGCGCTCGCGCCGGTGTTCTGCACCCGGAAGGCGAAGTCGGAGCGGGTGGTGTTGTCGTTGCCATTGCCGCGCAGTTGCACCCGCACATTTCCCGGCGGCGAGGTCGGGGTAGGCGTGGGCGAGGCGCCGGTCGCGGTCGGGGTCGGTGTATTGGTGCGGGTGGGCGTCGGGGTCGGCGTATTCGTTACGCCGCCGCCGGTGTAGGTGACGCGCACCGGCGCCCAGTCCAGGAAGAAGTCGCGCGAAGTGCTGTTGGACACGTTGGTGATCCGCACCCGGAAGTTGGCGCTCGTCAACTCACCGGTCGTCCAGGCCCGGCCCCACGTATCCGTCGCGCTGCCCAGGATGTAGCTCGCTTCGGTCGTGCTCAACGCGGCGCTGGTCTTCACCGCCGTCCAGGTCGCGCCGTTGTTCCACGACACCTCCACGCACATCTGCCGCGTGCCCGTCGCGCTATCCACGCGCGCATCCAGCCGCACCTCGATGCCGGTGATGGTCGAACCGCCGGGGATGGACAGCGGATAGGCGAAGTAGGCGTGGCGGTCCTTGCCGGTGTTGGTGCAACTAGTGTTGGTGTTCGTGCCGCTGTTGGTGTCGGTGGCGATGGAAGTCCCGCCATCGGCGAAGGCAGCGGTGGGCGAGGTCTGGAAGCCGTTGCCGTCGCCGCCGGTCTGCGCCGCCTGATTGCTGGGACTGACCCAGCCGGTGTCGTTCGACCCAGTCGGTTGCGTCGGGCTGGGCGTAGGTGTATTGGTCGGCGTGAATGAAGGCCCTTGTGTCGGCGTTGGAGTCGGCGTGTTCGTGCGGGTGGGCGTAGCCGTCGGCGTATTAGTACCACCCGAAGGTGGTTCGTTGCCCCATACCCGAACGCCATTGTTGTACAGCACGATGTTGTTGACCGTCACCGGCGTCGACCCCGGCGTGGTGGGGACGCCCGCGAACGACCAGTCGTTGCTCGCGTCCCACGCGCCCGAACTGGCGATTCGGAACTGGATCTCCTTGCGATATTCTGACTGCCCGCCCGGATAGATGGAAGTACCGGCGCAGCTGGCCGTCACATAGTAGATATTGCCGGACCACTGGGTCGGCCCGGTACCGCCGCCGCCGCACTGGTTAAAGTTGAAGGTGAGCGTCAGCATAGAGGGCGTCACGCCCGGTTCGAGGGTGAAGAAATAACGTAACGTGCCCTGGTTGAGGATGCGCGCCGGCCAGCTCGACTTGTTGGTGATGAACGACTTGATCTCGGTGAAGTTTGCGCCCGAAGCGTTGACGCTGGCCTCGATGTACAACTCATTATCATCGCGTGTTTCCGGTTGCGGGAAGTTCGCCAGCGGCGTGCCGCCGAATTCCTGGTACATGCGCGCCAGCGCGCCGGTGAAGCCGGCGTTGTAGTCGGTCGCAACCTCATTCGACACAAAGTCATCACGACTATCGTTGTACGAACTGTCGCTGGTATTCTCGGGGCCGCCGACCAAGGCGCCATACAGAATGTGGCGCGTATAGGTGGGCGTGTTCATATTATTGGCCCATGAACCATGCGCGCCACGGTGGTGCGGGTTCTGCGGCGGATTGTTGCCGAATCCGACGACGAAACTTCGGTTGAGCGGATTCGCACCCAGAGCATAGTTGATTTGCTGGGCGGCAAAATTGTGGTAACGACTATAGAGCGTGTCACCGGAGCCTAGAAAGTCGGCATACACAAAGGCGACGAAGGCCGTGTTCGCGGCGTAACGCAGTTCGCCCCAGCCCCCCGGATCGACGATGATTAATCCGCCCGCAGTCCGAGGCCCTCCCCCCGTGGGGACGCTCCAGTAATCGAGCCAGCGCTGCGCATCCGTCTTGAATTGAGCCTCGTTGGTCAACTTGGCCATGAGCACATACGTGCCAAAGGCCTTGTCGTTCCAACCCTGGGTCCATCTAAAAGAGGGGGTGGTCGTTTGATTCTCCGTGCCCATCAAGGGATAGTAGTCCCGCGCTTTCTGCAAGAAGGGCGCCTCGCCGGTAGCCCGGTAGAGCCAAACGGAGGCCCAGGCCAATTCGTCCCAGTAGACGCCAAAGCGTGAATCGTAGAAGTTGACCGCCGTCCTGGGCGCAAGACAATTGGCGTAGGACGAATCTTTGCCATCGGTTCCTTTTGTCGCCTCCGCGAGTGCGAAGAGCTGCCGAGCGTGGCTCAACAGGGTATTCGCATAAGTCGCATCGGTCGGCCGGAAAACCATGGACGAGGCCGCCATGGCCGCGGCTGTTTCGGCTGCCACATCCGTACCTTTGCAGGTCAGGTCAATCTTGAAACTCGGGCGTGGGATGAGGCTGGCGAGTTTCACCTCTGCCGCTGCCCATTGACTGATACCCGTGTGATCCGCGTTGCCGTCGCCCACCTGCACGTATAGCTCGTTGGCTGTGGGATGAGCTTTGATGAAGTAGTCATTGACGACCCGGAGATTATTCAGCAGGTGCGTCAACTGGCCGCTGTTGGCGTAGGCGGTTCGATATTCCACGCCGCCCCAGGCGAGCATGGTTGCCGAGGACGCCATGGGAAATCCAAACTTCACATGGTCGCCTGCGTCGAACCAGCCGCCGGTGAGATCGCGCCCGACATCCTGGCCGTCGGTCATCATCGCGTCGCCGCGCCACTCAACGCGGCTCCAACTGGGTTTAGCGCCGGCAATTTGGGCTTCGTAAAAGAAGATGGCTTTTTGCAGCGCCTCACCGTAGTTGAAGGCTGGCCCTTGTGCGTGAACGATCAAGCGAGGGATGGCGAAGGCTGACACAACAAGTGAAAGGACAACAAGCGGAAGGGTTAAGCGGGATATATAGCGCCAGGATGTTCGAGTGGGAAGCTTCATGTAAGCTTACTCTCCTGTTTCTGAATGATCAGCGGCGTGTTTTGGGAGCGCTCCCAGAGCGTGGTAAAAAAATAACCGGGGATATAGCTTGTCTGCCAGGCGTAATTAAAGAGACGCGACCGTGGCAAAAAATACATTGGAAGATCGGTGATGGTGGGGCGTTGATGCGACTGGCTCACATCAACGCCCCTTTGTCTCACCTTCAGCTAATCCTAAGAGTCGTGTTGCTCGAAGCCCGCGTCCACCGCGAGGACGCAGTGGACAGAGCACCGTACTTTGAGGTTTTCAGACAACCTCTCCCTGACGCAGTCCGCCTCGCCCTAGGGGAAGGCCGGGAAGGCGTTCTGTACCAACTGCACGAACTGCGCCTGGAACCAGCGCCCCGACACCGGCGCGTTTGGCAAGGCCCCGGTCATGTTGTTGCCGTTCAACGTATTGCCGGTGTAGGTCGGGTCGCACATCCGGTCGAAGCCCTTATTACCAGGATTATCCGGCCCCTGCGGGATCAGCGAACTCGACCCATCCGATTCGCCCGGCGGCTTGACCCACACGTAAGCATCGAACCCGGCCGCCGGATTGGCCACCGGTCGGGCGCCGATGCCCGCGCCGTTCTGGTTGCACCAGTTGCCCTTGTGGATGCGCTTGTCGATCGTGGTCGCCAGCACGAACGTGCGCAGGTCAGTCGAGGTGCTCGGCCCCGTCGGCCGGTTGGAGCCGCCCCAGCCGTTGCGCGACGTGTCGATCAGCATGCCGATGCTGGTCGGGTAGGCGTCGCTGCCGGTGGTCAGCGCGGTGCGCAGCGCAGTGGCGTAGGGCTGCTCGTCGATGTAGTCGTTAAAGTCGTACCAGCCTGCCAGCGAGCGCACCGGCTGCCCACTGACCATCGTGTTCGCATCCATGTACGGTTCATCGAACACGTTGTAGTTGGCCGTGTTGCTGATGAAGCCATCCACGCGGCTGGGGCCGCCGGTGATGCCCGCGCCCACCTGCTTGAGCAGCGTCACGAACGGGCCGAAGTTGGAGGGCCAGCCCAGCCAGGCGGCGTGCGCCACGTCGATGTAGGCGTAGGTGTTGCTCAGCGCGCGGATGCGGCTGATCGCGTACTGGACGCCGGTCACATACGCACCGGTTGACTGCGCCTCGGAGCACTTGGCGAAACTCAGGTTGGTGATCAGGTTGGGCAGCGAGTCCGGCTCGATGATCGCGACGATGCGCAGATTGCTGAACCTGGGCTGGCTGATGGCGTTGAAGATCACGTCGATGTACTCAGTCCGGTAACGGTTGAGACCGTTCTGCGCGATGAGCAGTTCGCCGTTGGAGGCCAGGGCCGAGCAGTCGCGGTTGGGCAGGTCGTAGACGACGATGCCGATGGCGTTGGCGCCTTGAGCCAGCGCCGCATCCAGGTGACCGACCAGGCTTCTGGGATAGCCGTTGGTGCCGTTGACCGCATCAATGCTGTCCAGCCAGACGAAGGTCGGGAAGTTGGCGACCTGGCGCATGCGCGCGCCGAGGGTGCCGCCCTGGAGGTCGGCCGCGGCGTTGACCGCCGCGACATAGTCCACGTTGCGGTAGAAGGTGGCGCCCACGAAGGGATTCTCCAGATGTGGGCCGGATGTGGGCGTAGGGCCGGTTGGCGTCGGTGTAGGTGTCTGCGTTACGCCGGTCGGGGTAGGCGTGGGTGTGTTGGTCACGCCGCCGCCGCCGGTGTAGGTGACGCGCACCGGCGCCCAGTCCAGGAAGAAGTCGCGCGAAGTGCTGTTGGACACGTTGGTGATCCGCACCCGGAAGTTGGCGCTCGTCAACTCGCCCGTCGTCCAGGCCCGGCCCCACGTATCCGCCGCGCTGCCCAGGATGTAACTCGCTTCGGTCGTGCTCAACGCGGCGGTGGTCTTCACCGCCGTCCAGGTCGCGCCGTTGTTCCACGACACTTCCACGCACATCTGCCGCGTGCCCGTCGCGCTATCCACGCGCGCATCCAGCCGCACCTCGATGCCGGTGATGGTCGAACCGCCGGGAATCGACAGCGGATAGGCGAAGTAGGCGTGGCGGTCCTTGCCCGTGTTGGCGCAGGAGGTGTTGGTGTTGGTGCCGCTGTTCGTGTCGGTGGCGATGGCAGTCCCGCCATCGGCGAAGGCGCCGGTGGGCGAGGTCTGGAAGCCGTTGCCGTCCCCGCCGGTCTGGCTCGCCTGATTGCTGGGACTCACCCAGCCGGTGTTGTTCCCGCCGGGCGGTGTCGTCGGCGTGGGAGTGTTCGTTGGCCCAGGCCCCGTCGGGGTGGGGGTGTTGGTGGCTTGAGTGCCGCCCGGCTCATTACCCCACACACGTGCGCCACTCACATACAGCGGGATATTCGTCCAATCCGTATAGGCCGTGGGCAGCGTCCCGGTGGTGTGCCACCAGTCGTTCGTCCCACTGTAGTTGGCGCTCCAGTTGCTCAGGTGCAGCGTGGTCTGATACTCCCACGACCCACCCGCGGCCAGCGATGCCGTGCCGTAGTTCACCGTGAAGTAGTAGGTTGAACCAGAAGCCAGCGTCGGCGCCGACACGGTGGCGACGCCAGACTGGTCGTACCACTTCTCCAGCACGTAACTCGACGCGGCTTGTGAGCCATCCAGCGTGAAGTACACCCGCACCGAGATATTGGACTGCGCGGTGGTGCCGGTGTTCTGAACTCGGAAGAAGAAGTCCGAGCGCGAGGTATTATCAGAGCCGCTCAAGCGCAATTGGACCCGCAAGCTGGAGGTCTGCCCGCTGGCCAGCTGTACGGTTGACAGCAGGAGCGCCAGAATGCTCATCAGGGCCACAATCGCGAAGAATCTCGCGTTAGTGCGATGTTCTTTTTTCATTTGTCAGAGTTCTCCCTTTCGATATGACGTGGCTTTTCCCGTCTCACGCCGAAGCAGTTGCCTTGAAGCGACTTGCCAAACAGCGTGCGCATCTGAAGTGATTAGCGAACAGCAACACCCCCTTTCATCTCAGATTGGCCCCTGTATGCGCGGCTGAGAGCCACGAGTCTGCCAGCCACACATCGGAATGTTCGTGTTCCCGTCGACTGCTGACTCAGGGCGTGCTGCCCCAGACCAGCGCGCCGCTCACATACGCCGGCAGCCGCGTCCAGTCGGTGTACGCCGTCGGCAGTGTCCCGGTGGTGTGCCACCAATCGTTCGTCCCACTATAGTTGCTGCTCCAGTCGTTCAAGTGCAGCGCCGTCTGCAACTCCCACGACCCACCTGCCGCCAACGCCGCCGTGCCGTAACTCACTGTGAAGTAGTAGGTCGAGCCAGCGGCCAGCGTCGGGCCGGAGATGGTCGCCGCCAGCGACTGGTCCCAATACTTCTCCAGCACGTACTTGGAGGCCGGCTGGCTGCCATCTAGCGTGAAGTAGACGCGGGTGGACAGGTTGGTTTGGGCGCTGCTGCCGGTGTTCAACACCCGGAAGCGAAACGCCGATTGCTGCGTGTTGTCGCTGCCGCCCGACACCAGTTGCACCTTCACGCTGCCCGGCGGCGACGTGGGCGTGGGGCTGCCGGTCACGGTCGGCGTGGCGGTGCGTGTGGGCGTCGGCGTAGGCGTGCCCGTCACCGGGTTGCCTTGTTGCACGATCGTCAGCGGCGCGCCATTCCGATCGAACGTGGTGGAGCGGGTATATCCGCCATAGGCGCAGCCGCCCGGAATCGTTCGGACCCGG
Source organism: Anaerolineae bacterium (assembly GCA_035292585.1). Classification (GTDB taxonomy): domain Bacteria; phylum Chloroflexota; class Anaerolineae; order Fen-1058; family Fen-1058; genus DASSFZ01. The sequence continues at coordinate 34,727 of DATDPU010000103.1, forward strand.
GCGAACACGGTCAGGTTATGCGTGGTGTTGGGGAGCAAGGCAACATTCACCAGCGCCGGATTAGAGGTGCTGAAGTTGCCGACGACGGCGAACGTCCCGGACTGCGTCGTGACGGTCACCGCTTCACCGTTGCCGATGCGCACCGTGACCACTTGCGACAGCTGATTGGTGGGGGAGGTGACAGGTTCGACCAGGAAGGGTTCGGGCGTGGCGGAGGGGCACGCCGTTGGAGTGGGCGTATTCGTTACGCCGCCGCCGCCGGTGTAGGTGACGCGCACCGGCGCCCAATCCAGGAAGAAGTCGCGCGAAGTGCTGTTGGACACGTTGGTGATCCGCACCCGGAAGTTGGCGCTGGTCAACTCACTCGCGCTCCACGTCCGACCCCAG
>DATDPU010000104.1:0-9591 GCA_035292585.1 Anaerolineae bacterium
ATTGCCCCGGCGGTGGTACTGGACCCAACCAACGCCGCCTTGCTGGCTGCCAAGATCTTCGCGCTCTCTGACCCCGCCCTGCGCACCCGGTTGGCGGAGTTCAAAGGCAAACAGGTCGAAAAAATCCTTCAGGATGACGGCGACCTACATGGTTGAACCCACCGCTCCCATCGATTGGCTGGCCGACGAGCACCCACAGGAAGAATGCGGCGTGCTGGGCATCTATGCACCCAAAGAAGATGTGACGCGCATGGCCTTCTTCGGCTTGTATGCGCTGCAACACCGCGGCCAGGAGGCTGCCGGAATTGCCGTGGCTGATGGGCGCGGCATTCACATGCACAAGGATTCCGGCCTGGTTTCGCAGGTCTTTTCGCCTGAACGCATCGCCAGTCTGAAAGGCGATTTCGCCATCGGGCATGTGCGCTACTCCACTACCGGCTCTTCAGCACTGAACAATGCCCAGCCTTTCCTCATCGAGACACAATACGGCCCCATCGCTGTGGCGCACAACGGCAACCTGGTCAACGCCGCCGAGCTGCGCCGGGATTTGCTGCGGCGCGGCATCGGGTTGTCGTCGTCGTCGGACAGCGAGATCATCACGATGATGCTGGCGGGCGGGGTCGGCGACACCTGGGAGCAACGCATTCGCGACACCATGCCGAAGTGGCGCGGGGCGTATTCGTTGGTCATTCTCACGCGCGATCAAGTGTTCGCCGTGCGCGACCCATGGGGCTTCCACCCGCTCAGCGTCGGCCTGTTGCCGAGCGGCGGGCACGTGGCGGCATCGGAGACCGGCGCGCTGCGCACGCTGGGCTGCATCAGCATCCGCGAGATCGAGCCGGGCGAGATCGTGACGTTGAGCAACACCGCGCTGCGCGTGTTGCAGGCATTGCCGCCCGAACCGCAGCCGGCGCGCTGCACGTTCGAGCACATTTACTTTTCGCGGCCCGATAGCGTATGGGACGGCTTGAGCGTGCACGGCGTGCGCCAGCGCCTGGGCGAAGAACTGGCGCGCGAGGCGCCGATCGATGCCGATGTCGTCATCCCCGTCCCCGATTCATCCATCCCGGCGGCGATCGGTTATGCGCGAGAGTCGGGCATTCCGTACAACGACGGCTTCATCAAGAACCGCTACATCGGCCGCACCTTTATCCAGCCGACCGATTCGCTGCGCCAGCAGGGTGTGGCGCTCAAGTTCAACGCGCTCACTGAGAACCTGCGCGACCAGCGCGTGATCGTGATCGACGACAGCATCGTGCGCGGCAACACGTCGGGACCGCTGGTGAAACTGTTGCGCGACGCGGGCGCCAGCGAAGTACACCTGCGCATTACCTGCCCGCCGATCGCCCATCCGTGTTTCATGGGCGTGGATATGGGCACATACGAAGAGCTGATCGGGCATCGGATGACCGTCGAGGAGATTCGAGATCACATCGGTTGCGATTCGCTCCATTTTCTCTCGCTCGAAGGCATGCTGCGCGCGATCGGGCGCAAAGCGGGTTACTGCAACGCCTGCTTCACCGGGCTGTACCCGATCGAACTGGATGTGGAGTGTACGAAAACGGGATTCGAAAAGGCAATCGCGTGAACGTGTAGCCTAGCCCCCGGCTTGCGCCCCTTGTGGAGTTGTGGGCGATGCAGGAACGCGCACAAGGCGCTAAACTACGGGCCACGATATGAACAGTAGCCTAGCCCCTTGTGGGCGGCTAGAGCACACCAAGACAGGGTTTGAAAAGGCAATCGCGTGAGAGTCGAGTTGTAGTCTAGCCCCCCGGCTTGCGCCCCCTTGTGGGGTTGTGGGCGATGGGTGCGACACGCGCACAAGGCGCTAAACTACGGGCCACGATATGAACAGTAGCCTAGCCCCCGGCTTGCGCCCCCTTGTGGGGTTGTGGGCGATGCAGGAACGCGCACAAGGCGCTAAACTACAGGCCACGATATGAACAGTAGCCTAGCCCCTTGTGGGCGGCTCCTCGCCAATGTCTATGCCGTGGACGAAGCCCTATCAACCGCCTAAAAATCAGCGCCTTGATCCAGCCCTATACGCGGACGTGGACAGAGTCGTCTTTATCACTATCCGGGCTTACCAGGACTTGACGCCGTTCAACGAAGCGGACCGTAATGCGGCTATCCTCGACTGCTTGAAAGAAGAACAGGCGCGGAATCACTGCTGCATTTTCACCTATTGCTTGATGCCCGACCATTTGCATTATCTCATCTCACCGGAGCAGAACGGATCATCGGTGCTGCGCTTTACAGATCAATTCAAAGGCAAAGCTACGAATCTGAGTTGGAAACTCGGTTGGCGAGGAAAATTGTGGCAACCCTGCTGTTTCGATCACGTTGTCCGAGCCGAAGAAGACCTGCGAGCAATAGCGCAATACATCTTGGACAACCCGGTTCGGAAAGGCTTGATCGAACGCGCAGAAGATTGGCGTTGGAGCGGGCATTTCAATCCATTGCCACTGTAGTGTTTGCAAGCAAGACGCGCACAAGGCGCTAAACTACGGATGCGTACAGCTGTGGCGTGAACGTGTAGCCTAGCCCCCGGCTTGCGCCCCCTTGTGGAGTTGTGGGCGATGCAGGAACGCGCACAAGGCGCTAAACTACGGACGCATTCAGCTTTAACGCGAACACGTAGCGTAGCCCCCGGCTTGCGCCCCCTTGTGGGGTTGTGGGCGACGTATTCATTCAGGAGTGGCCGCGTATGCGAGTTTTGATCGTCGGTTCGGGCGGGCGCGAACATGCGCTGGCCTGGAAGGTGGCGCAATCGCCGCGCCTATCGCACTTGTACGTTGCGCCGGGCAACGCCGGTACGGCGCTTCTCGCCCAATCCCCAATCTCCAATCCCGAATCCCAAATTGAAAATATAAACATCGCTGCCGAAGACACGCCCGCACTCGTCGCCTTGGCCCGCGAGCAGAATATCGATCTGGCGCTCATCGGGCCTGAAGCGCCGCTGGCCGCCGGGTTGAGCGATGCGCTGCGCGCGGCGGGCATCCGCGTCTTCGGTCCTTCGCAAGCGGCTGCGCAGCTCGAAGCCTCGAAAGTCTTCGCCAAAGAATTCATGGCGCGACATCGCATCCCAACCGCGCGCTTCAACACCTTCAATAACTTCCAGGCCGCGCTCGTGCATCTGCTCAAAGTCGATTACCCGATTGTGATCAAGGCTTCGGGCCTCGCCGCCGGCAAGGGCGTGATCCTGCCCGAATGCGCCGACGAGGCCGAGGCCGCGCTGCGCCAGATCATGCGCGAGCGCGAATTCGGCGCGGCGGGCGACGCAGTGGTGATCGAGGAACGGCTGGCGGGCGAGGAAGTTTCGCTGCTGGCCTTCAGCGACGGCGTGACGGTGGAGCCTATGCCGCCCGCGCAAGATCACAAGCGCGCGCTCGATGGCGATCGCGGCCCGAACACCGGCGGCATGGGCGCTTATGCCCCAGCCCCGATCTGCCCGCCGGCGCTCGTCGAGGAGCTGACCCGCACGATCCTTGAGCCGACAATCGACGGCCTGCGCGCCGAGGGTCGGCCCTTCGTCGGTGTGCTCTACGCCGGGTTGATCTTCACCGCCGACGGGCCGCGCGTGCTGGAATTCAACTGCCGCTTCGGCGACCCCGAAACGCAAGCGATCCTGCCGCTGCTCGATTCCGATCTGCTCGACCTCGCCGAAGCGTGCGCCACCGGGCAGTTAAGTGCAGTCGATGTGCGCTGGAAGGCAGCGGCGGCGGCGTGTGTGGTGATGGCCTCGGAAGGTTATCCGGGCAAGTATCCGGTTGGGCGCGAGATTCGCGGGCTGGAGGCGGTCGACGAAAACGCAGTGGTGTTCCACGCCGGGACGAAGCAAGTGAACGGTCAGATCGTGACCGACGGAGGGAGGGTACTCGGCGTGACGGGCTGGGGCAACACCTTGCCCGCTGCGCTGGCCGAGGCGTATACCGCTGTCGAGCGAATTGAGTTTCAGGGAATGCACTATCGACGGGATATTGGATGGAGAGCGATCAACGGACCGCTTCGCGGGATAGAAGCGGATAGTGGCAGCTAATCCCAGGAAAAATGCATGGGCTACGTCAAGACGCCGCTAGATGATTTGACCTACGCGGTAAACGGGCTGGCGATGCAGGTTCAGCACGAACTCCAGCCGGGGCATCGCGAGCGAATCTATCAATGGGCGCTCGCCGAGCGCTGTATCGCGGCCGGTCTTCAGGTCGATGTGGAAAAACGGGTCGAGGTCTATGTGAACGACTCGCTCGTCGGCTACCTGTATCTCGATCTGTGGATCGAGCAGCAGCTTGTCGCCGAGTGCAAAGCCTTCGATCACCCGCTGACCAACGACGAGATCGGCCAAGTCATCGCTTACCTGGCCGCGACCGGCAGCCCGGTCGGTATGCTTTACAACTTTGGGCGCAAGACATTGGAGTTCAGGCGTATCCTCCCGCCCAAAAATGTGCAGGAGTGGCATCAGCATCTCTATCGTTGCATTTGGACCCCGCCCAGCCATTCAAGGCCCTCCCTTGAGACAGTCGATGCATCCGCCATCCGCTTTTCCGTCATCAGCTCATCCGCTCCCGTCCATTCATCCGCTGCCCAGTCCGTTGACAGCTCATCCGTTCCCGTCCGTTCGTCCGTTGTCAAGTCCGTTGATAGTTCCTCGTCCGCTTATGCTGCCAGTGGCGTCAACATCGACGCCGGCAACCGCGCGGTCGAGCTGATGAGCCGCGCGGTTCGCGCCACCTACGGCCCCGAAGTGCTGGCCGGCATCGGCGCGTTCGGCGGGTTGTTCGATGCGGCGGCGCTCAAATCGATGCGCGATCCCGTGCTGGTCGCTTCCACCGACGGCGTCGGCACCAAGGTGAAACTCGCCGCACAGACGGGCCGCTACGAATCCATCGGGCACGACATCGTCAATCACTGCATCAACGACATTTTGGTGCAAGGCGCGCGCCCGCTGTTCTTCCTCGACTACATCGCCAGCGCCACGGTCAACCCGGATCACGTTGCCCAGGTAGTGAGCGGCATGGCTGCCGCCTGCCACGAAGCGGGATGTGCGTTGCTCGGCGGCGAGACGGCCGAGATGCCCGGCGTGTATGCGCCAAACGAATTCGATCTGGTGGGGACGATCATCGGCGTTGTCGATCGCGCCGACATTTTGCCGCGCCCCGATCTGTGTCCCGGCGACGTGCTGATCGGCCTGCGCTCGTCCGGCCCGCACACCAACGGCTACGCGCTCATTCGGAAGACTTTTGCCGGCGCGCCGCTCGACACCGTCTGGCCCGAGCTCGGCCTTTCACTTGCCGATGCGCTGCTCGCGCCCCATCGCTCTTATCGGCCACTGATTACTGATAACTTCCCCGCTAACCACTCTCCAGTAAACAGTAATCAGTTACCGGCAATTAAGGCGCTGGCGCATATTACGGGCGGCGGCTTCATGGAGAACATCCCGCGCGTATTACCTGAAGGACTGGCGGCGCGGGTTCGCCTCGGCAGCTGGCCCATCCCGCCTCTGTTCCGGCTAATTCAATCGCGCAGCGAAGTGTCGGACGAAGAAATGTATCACGTCTTCAACATGGGCATCGGTATGATCGCGGTTGTCGCACTGCAAGATGTGCCCGCCGTACAAGCTGCTATTGGCGAAGAGACCTGGGTCATCGGCGAGCTCGTCCCCGGCGAAAGGAAAACCATTTTGTCATGAGCTCCTCATCCGTTCCTGTCCGTTTATCCGTTGACAAGTCCGTTGATCGGCTCGTCGTCCTCATCTCCGGCGCCGGCTCCAACCTGCAAGCCATCCTCGATGCGTGCGCTTCCGGCGAACTCGCCGCGCAAGTCGCCGCCGTGATCGCCAACAAGCGTGACGCCTTTGGTCTGGAACGCGCCCGGCGCGCAAACGTGCCCGCGATCCATCAGCCCAAACTCCAAACTCAAACTCGGCAAGGGTACGATTCCGAGCTGGCCGATCTCGTCGCTTCGTATCAACCCGATTGGGTGGTGCTGGCCGGCTGGATGCGTGTCCTCAGCTCGGCCTTTCTCGATCGCTTCCCGAACCGCGTCGTCAATCTGCACCCCGCGCTGCCCGGCGCGTTTCCCGGTACGCACGCGATCGAGCGCGCCTTCGAAACGTATCGGCGCGGCGAGATCGCGCACACCGGCGTGATGGTGCATCTCGTCCCCGACGAAGGCGTCGATAGCGGCCCGGTCCTGGCGCAGGAAATCATCTCCATTCAACCCGACGACACGCTCGAATCACTCGAAGCCAGAATCCATACTGTCGAACATCGCCTGCTCGTCTCCACTCTCCAAACTCTAACTCAAAACTCCCACTCTAACTCCCAAGGACACTCGCATGCCTAAAGCCCTCCTCTCCGTCCACGACAAAACCGGCCTGATCGATTTCGCGCGCGGCTTGCACGATCTCGGCTGGACGTTGATCGCCTCCGGCGGCACGGCCAAAGCGCTGCGCGACAACGGCCTGCCCGTCACCGAGGTGGCCGATTACACCGGCTCGCCCGAAATTCTCGGCGGGCGGGTGAAGACGCTGCACCCGGCGATCCACGGCGGCCTGCTCGCGCGCCCGACCGAATCCGATCGCGCCCAACTGCTCAACCTCGGCTGGGACTACATTGATTTAGTCGCCGTCAACCTGTATCCGTTCGAGCAGACTGTCGCCAAGCCCGGCGTGACGTTCGACGAAGCGATCGAGAACATCGACATCGGCGGCGTCACGCTGATCCGCGCCGCGGCGAAGAACCATCAGCGGGTGACGCTCGCGTGCGATTCAGCCGATTATCCGATCATCCTCGACGAACTCCGCGCTGGCGGCGTGAGCGACGAAACGCGCAGACGATTGGCCGTCAAAGGCTTCGCGCTCACGGCTCACTACGATACGGCCATCGCGGCTTACCTCGCGCCTGACGCGCCGCTGCACGTCACGGCGTATCCCGTGCAAACGCTGCGTTACGGCGAGAACCCGCATCAGTCTGCCACTCTCTATGCTTACGCGCCGGACGACGGCCCGCTCGGCGGCAAGGTCTTGCAAGGCAAAGAACTCTCGTACAACAACCTGCTCGACCTCGACGCGGCCTGGAAAGCAGCGGTGAGCTTTGAAAAATCGACGATCGCGATCGTCAAGCATCTCTCGCCGTGCGGCATCGCGTCCAGTTCAGAGCTGGTGGCGGCTTTCAACGCAGCGCTGGCCGCCGACCCGATCTCGGCGTTCGGCGGCGTCATCGCCAGCAACCGCCCCTTCGACGGCGCAACCGCCGAGGCGCTGGGTGAGCTGTTCGTCGAGTGTATCGCCGCGCCCGGCTTCACCGATGCCGCCCGGACAATCCTCGCGAAGCGCAAGAATTGCCGCCTGGTGGAGATGCCCAACACCGCGATCGAGCCGCGCTTCGAGCTGCGCGCGATCACGCGCGGCCTGTTGAAACAGGACGTCGATCTGGGCGACCCGGCCAGGACCGAATGGAAAATCGTATCCCAGCGCCAGCCGACCGAAGCCGAGTGGACGGCGTTGCGCTTCGCCTGGAGGGCGTGCCAGCACGTCAAGTCTAATGCGATCGTCTTCGCGCACGGCGAAGCGACGGTCGGCATCGGCGGCGGGCAGCCGAACCGCGTCGATTGCGTGCGCATCGCCGCTGAGCGGGCGGGCGAGAAAGCGCGGGGCGCAGTGATGGCTTCGGATGCTTTCTTCCCCTTCCCCGATTCAGTTGACGTAGCAGCCCGCGCCGGCATCACGGCGGTCGTTCACCCCGGCGGCTCGGTGCGCGACGCGGAGTCGTTGGCCGTCGCCGACGCCGCAGGCATGGCGCTGGTGGTGACGGGCGTGAGGCATTTTAGACACTGAGGGAGACAGGTAAGCAGGTAGCAGGTGGATTGGTAACAGGTAACAGTGTCTTGCCTACCTGTCTACCCACTACCAATCTACCAATGTACTTGTATACCTGCTACCTGTGTACTTCCCCTCCTCAGGAGACCCCATGAACGAAGAACTCTTCACTCGCTACGAAGCGCTCACTTTCGACGATGTGCTCGTCGTGCCCGGCTACACCGAGGTGCTGCCTGACCAGACCGACGTGCGCGCGCGGCTGACCAAAGACATCACGCTCAACATCCCAATCATCTCGGCGGCGATGGACACCGTGACGGAAGCGCGCCTGGCGATCGCGCTCGCCCGCGAGGGCGGCCTCGGCATCATCCATCGGAATCTCTCGGCCGAAGCGCAGGCCGCCGAAGTCGAGAAAGTGAAGCGGTCGGAGTCGGGCATGATCGTCGATCCGGTTACGCTGCCGCCGTCGGCGACCTTGCAGCAGGCCGAAGACCTGATGGCGAAGTTTCACATCAGCGGCGTGCCGATCATCGACACCGAGCACGGCGGGAAACTGGTCGGCATTCTGACCAACCGTGACGTGCGCTTCGTCGAGCCGGGCGACTTCCAGCGCTCCGTCAGCGAGTTCATGACCGCTGACGATTTGATCACCGCGCCGGTGGGCACCACGCTGGAGCAGGCCAAGTCGCTGTTGCAACAACACCGCATCGAGAAACTGCCGCTGCTCGACGCGGAGGGCCGCCTCAAGGGTCTGATCACCGTCAAGGATATCCAAAAGAAACGAGATTACCCGAACGCGGCGACCGACGCGCAAGGGCGCTTATTGGTCGGCGCGGCGGTCGGCGTGGGCGCGGCGTTGGAGCATCGGGTGGCGTGTCTGGTCGAGGAAGGCGTCGACGTGGTCGTCGTCGATACGGCGCACGGCCACTCGGCGGGCGTCATCCGCGCCGTTCAACGCATCAAGGGTAATTGGCCGGAATTGCCCGTGCTCGCCGGCAACGTCGTCACCGCCGAAGGCACACAAGCGCTGATCGGCGCGGGAGTTGACGGCGTGAAAGTCGGCGTGGGGGCTGGATCGATCTGCACCACGCGCGTCATCGCCGGCGCGGGCATGCCGCAGATGTCGGCCATCTTCGAGTGCGTGCGCGCGGCGCGCGCCAAAGACATTCCGGTGATCGCCGACGGCGGCATCAAGTACAGCGGCGATATCGTCAAGGCGATTGTCGCCGGGGCCGATACGGTGATGCTGGGCGGCCTGCTGGCCGGGCTGGAAGAAGCGCCGGGCGAAATGGTGCTATACGAAGGACGCCGCTTCAAGGAGTATCGCGGCATGGGCAGCCTGGGCGCGATGCAGGGCTATGGCCGCGACCGCTACGGAACCGGCCAGGGCCGCGACGGCAAGCTGGTGCCGGAAGGCATCGAGGGCCGGGTCGCCTACAAAGGATCGCTGGCCGACTTCGTGTATCAACTCGTCGGCGGGTTGCGCTCCGGCATGGGCTACGCGGGCGCGGCGACGCTCGACGATCTGCGCCTGAAGGCGCGGCTCACGCGCATCACCAACGCCGGGCTGATCGAGAGCCACCCGCACGATGTGTCGATCACGAAAGAAGCGCCGAACTACCAGCGCGGGGGATGAGTCTCAGTAGATCACAGAATGCAGAAAACACCAGTTTTCGCGCCGTTTTAGTTGAGGGTACGGTTTCCGCCGCATCCGGCGCATCACGTTTTTCAGCCTAAAACAAGGCTAAATCGCACAGATGTTCGCCCACCGCAAC
>DATDPU010000105.1:0-8773 GCA_035292585.1 Anaerolineae bacterium
TTCTTCACGTCTCGCGGGGTCAGATTACACTCAGGCGCCGGGCACGTTTCTGCTACAATCTCGGTGGGCATGGTCTCCAGTCTCCTTCCAACTTGCCAGTTGTTGGAGAAGGATACCATGCCTAACTTTGCGCTGTAATACTAATGACCCATCACATAGTTGCGCGCCTGGCGTGCCCCCGCTTGGTCCGTTTGTTTTTGAAAGCAATTATGTTGCGACCGTGTTAAAGAATGAGTGGCCACAGAGCGGCACGTATCTGCAAGCCCTCTATGCAGGCGCCGTTGTAATCCGTACATTTGGTCAGCGTCCCGCTGATGGCTGCGGTGCAATCGCCTATACTCACGCAGATGGGAGACCAGTTGAGAACAACATTTCACAACGATATCTTCCAAATACCAATGTGCAAGCATTTCACCGCACTGCAGCCAATCGTACAGCCGGAATTACTATTCTGCGATTAAATGATAATGGGGTCGCTTGTGCCAAACACTTCGCAGACACAGGAGACCCGACCGGCAGTTTTGGTGATGAGGGTAGTCCTACCGATACTGCGGTTCAGGATGATGTCAATATTTCATACGCGCAGCATAATCCCGGCATAAGCCAGAACGGCTCCGCAGCGTGGTCTATCGGAGCAGGCAGCGCACGTTTAAATTGGCCGCAAATGCTTGGCAAATACTATACGCGCATCAGCCTCTCCGGCGGCACGAATAATACCGGTATTCCGATCCCCCAGGATAACTTCAGATGGACGTGGACAGATGTGACTGCTACAACTGATTACACGGGCACAAATGGTCAAAGGTATCATTCTCCCAAGTTCAACACCGCAACGACTATACGTCCAAACTGTATCTATGGCTTTCCGTTCACCATCTTCAATGGCAGTAAAATGATCTTCTATGCCAATTGGGGCTCACCCGCAAATCCCACCCGTTTATCGTATCACTGGTATCGGGTTGAGGATGGCGCACTGGTTGTCTTCGATGGTTTTCGTTCTTGGGGAACAGATATTGGCTGGGGACAACAACAAACGATCACCGCTTGGGTCAAGGCACCGTCTGCTGCGGGCAACTATCGCTTGACTTGGGACTTGGTTCAGGAGAACGTCGCCTGGTTCAAAGACAGGGGCGCGACGCGGCAAGAGATCGTAGTAAGTGTAACAGGCACCCCGTGCCCTTGACACTCCTTGCTTCAGCTAACAAACACATAGCGAATTCGTTGCAAGCCTTTCCTGTGCTCAACGAGAGAAACGCCAGCCCGGATGTGGCTGGCGGCTCTTCTTTATCTCATTCGTCTCTTGTCTACAGCACCAACCGCAGCGGCTCTTCTAAATTCTGCTTGAACACCTGCATAAAGCGCGCGGCCTCCGCGCCGTCCGTCACGCGATGATCGGCCGAGATGGTCGCATGCATGCGCTGGCCGGGAACCACCTGCCCCTCCTTCACCACCGGTACATCCCGCACCGAGCCGACCGCCAGGATCGCGGCTTCGGGCGGGTTGATGATGGCGACGAAGCTGTCCACATCGAACATGCCCAGGTTGCTGACGGTGAAGGTGCTGCCTTGAAGTTCGTCCAGGCGCGCTTTGCCGCTCCGCGCGCGGCCGATGATGTCCCTCGCTTCGCGCGCGATCTGCGCCAGCGGCTTGCGATCGGCGTCGCGCACGACGACGGTGATCAACCCTTCGTCCAGCGCCACGGCGATGCCCACGTGCACCTCGCCGCGCCGTTTGAGCGTTGTGTCGGAAAATGAAGCGTTGAGATTGGGGAAGTGCGTCAGCGCCAGCGCGGCGGCCTTCACCACCAGGTCGTTCACGCTGATCTTGCCCGCGTCGCCGGTCAGCGCGTTGAGCTGCGCGCGCAGCGCCATGGCCTCGGCCATATCGACTTCGCTGGTGACGTAGAAGTGCGGCGCTTGCTGCTTGCTGGCCGTCATGCGCCGAGCGATAGTCTGACGCAGCTTGCTGAATGGTATCTCTTCGGTTTTGAGCACAGCCGGCCCCAGGATCGCGGGCGCTGGAGCACGCGGCGCGGCGGGCGCCGGCGCGACCGCTCGGGCTTCGGCCAGCGCCTTGTCGATGTCCCGTTTAGTGATACGGCCGCCAGGGCCGGTTCCCGCGACCTCGGTCAAGTCTAAGCCGGCCTCTTCCGCCATGCGGCGAGCCAGCGGCGACGCTTTGATGCGGCCGTTCGTCTTCGTCGGCTCGGCAGGTGCGCCCGGCTTTTGCGCTTCGGGGCGGGGCGGCGGGCGACCGGGCGCTGCCGGGAGCGGCTCGCTCAACCCCGATCGCGTCTCCTGGGCAGCCGGCGCTTCTTCCTTCTCCGTGACGGCGACGGGGGGTGGAGCGGCGCCGCCGGCCTTCTTCCGCAACGCCTCCACATCGATCTGCTCGTCGGGCTTGCCCAACACGCCGATCAACGTGCCGACCGGGACGGTCTGGCCGGGTTCCAAAAATGTGCCGCGCAGCACGCCGTTGTCGGGCGCTTCGATTTCGATGTTGACTTTGTCCGTCTCGATCTCGGCGATCGGCTCGCCGCGCTTGACCGGCTCGCCCACCTGCTTCAGCCATTGCGCCAGTTTGCCTTCGGTCATATCGAAGCCCATCTTGGGCATCGTGAGTTCGGTTGCCATCAGTTACCCCCTGCTGCCCGCTACCTGCCGACCTGCTACCTGTTTACCTGCTACTTGTATACAGGTAGCAGGTAGACACGTATCACGCTACTGCCGCTTTCACCGCCGCAATAATATCCTTCGCCCACGGCAGCGCTTCCTGCTCCACGTTCCGGGCATACGGCAGCGGCACTTCTTCCGCGCCGACACGGCTGACCGGCGCATCGAGCCAATCGAAGCATTCTTCGCCGATGCGCGCGGCGATCTCTGCGCCGACGCCGAAGCTGCGCCACTCTTCGGTCACGATCACGGCCCGATTCGTCTTGCGCACCGATTCGTAGACCGGTTTCATGTCGAGCGGGCGCAGCGTGCGCAGATCCACCACCTCCAGGTCGATGCCATCCTGCGCCAGCGTCTCCGCCGCTTCGAGCGAAGTCTGCAACATACGACCGTAGGTGACGATGGTGAGGTCTTTGCCCTGCCGTTTGATATCGCTCTTGGCCAGCGGGACGAGATACTCGCCGTCCGGCACTTCACCCTTCACGCCGTAAATGTTGGCGTGTTCGATGAAGACCACCGGATCGGGGTCGCGAATGGCCGACTTGAGCATGCCTTTGGCGTCGTAGGGTGTCCCGGCGAAAGTCACCTTGAGGCCGGGGATGTGCGCGAACATCACTTCGAGCGACTGCGAGTGCGTGGCGCTCAACTGGCCCCAGCCGCAGGCCGTGCGCACGACCAGGGGCACGCTCCACTGCCCGCCGAACATGTGATGCATCTTGGCGGCGTGGTTGATGATCTGGTCGATCGCCAACAGGCTGAAGTTGATCGTCATCAGCTCGGCCACCGGGCGCTGGCCGCCGACGGCTGCGCCCATCGCCACACCGACGATCGCGCCCTCGGCGATCGGTGTGTCGCGGATGCGATCCTCGCCAAATTCATCCAGCAGCCCTTTGGTGACGGCGTAAGAGCCGCCGTACGCGCCGATATCTTCGCCCATCACGAACACGCGCTCGTCGCGCAACATCTCTTCGCGCAGGGCTTGCTTCAGTGCTTCGCGGATAGTAATAACGGGCATATTGGTCCTCGTTGAAGAGTAAGCAGTGGGGGATTAGTTATTGGTAAATTGGTAATCAGCAGGAGCGACTTACCAATTACCTGTTTACCAATGTACCTATCTGCATGTTGCTGCCGCAGTTGTACTGCCAGATGAGGCGGCGGCAGTGCAACTGCCGCGCCAACTGCGTAAGTCCTGACCTGTTTACCCATGTACCTACTCTACCGACTCACAATGGATTCGCGTACACGTGCTCGTACATCGTCGCCGGGTCGGGCGCGGGTGACGCTTCGGCGAAGGCGACTACCTCGTCCATCTCGCGATCGACGTCCGCTTCGATGCGCTCGAGCTCGGCCGGATCGACCTTGTGCTCGTCGAGCAGCACGCGCTTCAAGCGCTCGATCGCGTCGCGCTTCTTCCACTCTTCGATCAACTCGCGATTCCGATATTGGTCTGGATCGGCGACCGAGTGACCCTGATATCGGAAGGTCAGCGCCTCGACAAACTGCGGCCCGCTGCCGTTGCGCACCTCGTCTACGACTTTGCTCATCGTCTGGTGCATCGTGAGCACGTCCATGCCATCCGCCTGCTGCGCGGGGATATCGGCCATGCAGGCTTTCTTATAGACGGCCGTCACGGCCGAGGCTTTCTCGATCGCCACTCCCATGCCGTACAGGTTGTTTTCGCACATGAAGATCACCGGCAGGTTCCAGACTTTGGCGAAGTTCAAGCACTCGTAAAACGTGCCGTTATCCGTCGCGCCGTCGCCAAAAATCGCCAGCGCCACCGCATCGCTGCCGCTGCGTTTAGCCGCCAGCGCCAACCCGGTGGCGATCGTCAGGTGGCCGGAGACAATGGCATAGCCGCCCCAAAAGTTTTTGCTCGCGTCGGCAAAGTGCATCGAGCCGCCGCGTCCCTGGTCATAGCCGTCAACCCGTCCGAACAGCTCGGCCATCAGGCGTTTCGGGTCCAGCCCGCGCGCAAGGGCGTGCCCGTGATCGCGATAATGGGTGACGATGTGATCCTGCGGCTTGAGGGCGTGGATGGCGCCGGTGGCGATGGCCTCCTCGCCGATGTAGAGGTGGAGGAAGCCGCCGATTTTGCCCTGCTGGTAAGCCTGGCGCGCCCGCTCTTCAAAGCGGCGCACCAGCACCATTTCGCGATACCAGGCGCGCAGGGTCGTGATATCAAATTGCATGGCTTCCTCCTCAGGCGGTGAAACGACTGCTGGCGAGGTATGCCCGTCGTTCGCTTTTTCGTGGGTGTGGGCGTTTGTCTTTGATCGAGTGGCCATTGCGCTATCTCTCCGGTTTGAGTGCAACCGGCGTAATTATAGCCGATTTCAGGCGCTTCAAGATGTGACCTCACTCCTCCCCAGCTGCGCCGCCCCTCCTCTCGCCCACCAGAAAGTAGGCGAAGGGAGGGGCAGAAGGGTGGGGTGAGGTCATCGGGGAGATACAACCCCAAGCGGCCGTAAAAGTCGCGCCTCGCTTCCAGGCCACTCTCAGTCGATCACGCATTGGCAATGTCGTGTAGGGCCTTGCGCCCGTTCCCCGTTTCTGGGCGAATCGGACGCCCCCCAGGAGCCACGCTACGAGTAGCGTAGAAACCGAAGACCCCGGTGGTCGATCATCGTTTGGGCCTGAGTTTACATACAAGGATCACAGCATTTTTGGACAGGTGTCAGGTAGAAAAACGTGGCTTATGTCACTGAGCATCCCCGAAAGATGGGTGTAACTTTGTTCGGTACGATTGCTAATAGGCAAGCGCGCACGGAAGCAAACTACATTTGATCTGCAATCCAACGGGCAAGTGCAAGCCGGTCAGCTGGCTGGCGGCCTGACAGTTCAGGAGAGAAAACGATGAGTCGAAAAATCGTCACGATCGATGGCAACGAAGCTGCGGCGTATGTCGCTTTCCGAACGAATGAGGTAATTGCCATTTATCCGATCACCCCCTCGTCCGCCATGGGCGAGCATGCCGATGCCTGGTCGGCCGCCGGCACGAAGAACATCTGGGGCACCGTGCCATTCGTCCAGGAGATGCAGAGCGAAGGCGGCGCGGCCGGCGCGGTTCACGGCGCGCTGCAGACCGGCGCGTTATCCACCACCTTCACGGCCTCGCAGGGTTTGCTGCTCATGCTCCCCAACATGTTCAAGATCGCGGGCGAGCTAACTTCGACGGTATTCCACGTCGCCGCTCGCTCGGTCGCCGCGCAGGCGCTGTCGATCTTCGGCGATCACTCCGATGTGATGGCCGCGCGCGCGACCGGTTGGGCCATGCTGTGCTCGAACTCGGTTCAAGAAGTGATGGACTTCGCACTCATCGCGCAGGCGGCCACGCTCGAGGCGCGCCTGCCTTTTATCCATTTCTTCGACGGCTTCCGCACCTCGCACGAGGTGATGAAGATCGAGCAATTGAGCGAGGACGACATCCGCGCGATGATCGACGGCGATCTGGTGAACGCGCATCGCCAGCGCGGCCTGTCGCCCGATCGACCCGTGATCCGAGGCACCGCCCAGAATCCCGATGTGTTCTTCCAGGCCCGCGAGACCGCCAACCCGTACTACTTCGTCACCCCGGCCATCGTGCAGAACGCGATGGATAAGTTCGCCGGGCTGGTCGGGCGGCAGTATCACCTGTTCGATTATGCCGGCGCGCCTGACGCCGAGCGCGTGATCGTGATGATGGGTTCGGGCGCAGAAGCGGCGCAAGAGACGGCCGAGTATCTGATCGGGCAGGGGGAAAAGGTCGGGCTGGTGAAAGTGCGCCTGTACCGGCCGTTCTCCATCGAACGCTTCGTCGCCGCGCTGCCAGCTACCGTTAAAAGCATCGCCGTGCTCGATCGCACGAAGGAACCGGGCAGCACCGGCGAGCCGCTGTATCAAGACGTCGTGGCGGCCATCAGCGAGACGTTGGCGAATGACGGCGCGCCCTTCAAGACGATGCCGCGCATCATCGGCGGGCGTTATGGCCTGTCGTCCAAAGAATTCACGCCCGCGATGGTCAAGGCCGTGTTCGACGAGCTGAAGCAGGCGAAGCCCAACCCTGCCAACGGCGGCAGGGCAAGGAACCACTTCACCGTGGGCATTCACGACGACGTAAGCCACACCAGCCTCGACTGCGACCCGAACTTCAGCATCGAGCCGCCCGACACGGTGCGCGCGATGTTCTACGGGCTGGGGTCGGATGGCACCGTCGGCGCGAACAAGAACTCGATCAAGATCATCGGCGAAGACACGCCCCACTACGCGCAGGGCTACTTCGTGTTGGACTCGAAGAAGTCCGGCTCGACCACGACTTCGCACTTGCGCTTCGGCCCCAAACCGATCCATTCCACCTATCTGATCCAGTCGGCCAACTTCATCGCCTGCCACCAGTGGGTGTTCCTGGAACGCTACGATATTCTCAAGGACGCCGTGCCCGGCGCGGTCTTCCTGCTCAATAGCGTGTACGGCCCGGATGAAGTTTGGGATCACCTGCCGCGCGTCGTGCAGCAACAGCTCATCGACAAGCAGTTGAAATTCTACGTGATCGACGGCTACAAGGTGGCCGAAGAGGCAGGGCTGGGCGGTCGCGTCAATACCGTGATGCAGACCTGCTTCTTCGCGATCAGCGGCGTGCTGCCCAAAGACGAAGCCATCGAAGCGATCAAATACTCGATCAAGAAGACTTACGGCAAGCGCGGCCAGGCCGTCGTCGAGCAGAACTTCGCCGCCGTCGATGCGGCGCTGGCGCACCTACACCAGGTGCAGGTCCCGGCTACGGCGACCAGCACGATCGAGATGCCGCCAGCGGTTTCGCCCGAAGCGCCGGAGTTCGTCCAGAACGTCACGGCCAAGATCATCGCCGGCCTGGGCGACACGCTGCCGGTCAGCGCGCTGCCCGTCGACGGCACGTACCCCAGCGCCACCTCGCAGTGGGAGAAGCGTAACATCTCGCTGGAAATCCCGGTGTGGGACGAAGAGATCTGCATCCAGTGCGGCAAGTGTGTGATGGTCTGCCCGCACGCCGTCATCCGCGCCAAAGTGTACGACGCGCAATACCTGGCCGACGCGCCGGAAACGTTCAAGCGCGCGCCCGCGCGCTGGAAGGAATTCAAGGAACTGAAGTACACCTTGCAGGTCGCGCCGGAAGACTGCACCGGCTGCACGTTGTGCGTGGAAGTCTGCCCGGTCAAGAACAAGAGCGAGACGCGGCTCAAGGCGGTCAACATGGCGCCGCAGTTGCCGTTGCGCGAGACCGAGCGCAAGAACTGGGAGTTCTTTCTGGAACTGCCGGAAATCGATCGGACGGCGCTGAACACCGCGACGGTGAAAGATGCGCAACTGCTGCAACCGCTGTTCGAGTTCTCCGGCGCGTGCTCGGGTTGCGGCGAGACGCCCTATCTCAAGCTGATCAGCCAGCTGTTCGGCGACCGCGCGATCGTCGCCAACGCCACCGGCTGCTCGTCGATCTACGGCGGCAACCTCCCGACCACCCCGTACACCGTCGACCGCAACGGGCGCGGCCCGGCCTGGTCGAACTCGCTCTTCGAGGACAACGCCGAGTTCGGTCTCGGCATGCGCTTGGCACTCGACCAGCACATGGAGCAAGCCGTAGGTCTGCTGAACGGCCTCGGCTCGCGGCTCGGCGACAACCTGGTCCGGGAGATCCTCGAGGCGGACCAGTCGAACGAGACGGGTATCTCGGCCCAGCGCAAGCGCGTGGTGGCGCTCAAGCAGGCGCTCGCGGGGATCACCGGCGCCGAGGCGCAGCGACTGCTGCAGCTCGCCGACTACCTGGTCAAGAAGAACGTCTGGATCGTGGGCGGCGACGGCTGGGCCTACGACATCGGCTACGGCGGACTCGACCACGTGCTGTCGATGCACCGTGACGTCAACGTGCTCGTGCTCGACACCGAGGTCTACTCGAACACGGGCGGCCAGCAGTCGAAGGCCACCCCGACGGGCGCTTCGGCCAAGTTCGCCTCGGCGGGCAAGGAGTCCCCGAAGAAGGACATCGGCATGATGGCGATGGCCTACGGCCACGTCTACGTCGCGCGCGTCGCGTTCGGCGCCAAGGACGTGCAGACGCTCAAGGCCTTCCAGGAAGCCGAGAGCTACCC
>DATDPU010000106.1:0-4972 GCA_035292585.1 Anaerolineae bacterium
TGCCCACTCGCGGCCCACCACCACCCCTTGACCACGTGCCCACACTTCGCCCACGCCTGTTCCGACTCCGCCTATGGCCGCACGGTCTACACCTACCCGGCCCACAACTATCGCCTATTCTCGCGCTTGCCGCGCGGGTCACCTCTGTGGCAACTGCATGCCGACCGCCGCTCGTGCGCCGAACGCTCCGTCAAGCGCAAGAAGCTCGACTTCGGTCTGGACCACACCCGCATCGCTGGCCGTGAACGCTGGTTCTTTCGGGTGATGCTCGCCGCTATGTGTCAGCACCTCGACGCCTGGGCGAGTCACACCACCAGCGGCACGTCGCCGCGTTGAACCCGCCTGAGGTTCACGGCAGCCATTCGGCTGACCGCGCCGCTGCCTGCCTCGCGCCTGAGACCGGCCGCCTCTATACCCATCCCTGCCGCCTACTGTTCCTATCCTACCGACTCTTCGTGCGTAACGCCCCCGACTCGCTCCTCACCCAGCCGCTACGCTACCGCCTCAGCCCCGACTTTCCGAGATCACTCGTTGAGGTGCAGAGCGGTTCAAGAACCGGGGAATGCTGATTTTCCGTCCACCCAATTTCATTCAGGATGATAGATTACATTTTACTTCAGAGCAAGGGACAAATGTCCCGATTCTCTCTTTCACATTCTCGTCCGGCATGAAAGCCAGTCTATTCCGTATGTTTCAAATCCTGATCCCTAGCCCAGAGCGCTGCTTGAGTACGGTTACTCAATTCAAGCTTGCTCAGGATTTCGCTCACACAATTCCGCACAGTCTTTTCACTCACACATAACTGGAAAGCTATTTCACGGTTGCTCATCCCCTGTCCAAGTAACGCCAACAACTCGCATTCGCGATGTGTAAGGCGAACGCACTTCCTCTCAGAATCAGTTGTGCCCATATTGCTCTATCCCCCATAGACGCAACCAGGTAGCACTGACCACAAAGGCGCTAGGTTAGCGGGAAACGAGAACAGCCGTACGATGGCCCATGCTTCAAGCCTGCGTCCGGGCGCGCCACCACGTCTCGGCGCAATCGCGCAAAGTTTGACCGGCGGCGACGTTCAGTTTCCCGCTCAGGCGGGAACGATATTGGCGCACGCTGTTCGCTTCAATCTCACCTTTCGGCCATTTTGGGACCGAGTTTGCGAATTATGCAGGTAACCGGTATCCTTGCCGTCACTTCCGTTGACGGAGAGGACACTTGGATCAGTTCCGAACCACGTCGGAGCGCATAGATAACCTGCCCGTGCTCCTATACTGGCTCCGGCGGATGCAAGTCGATGTGATCATTGATCAGGTAGTGGGGCCACCGCATGGCAACTGGGATGGCTTGAGCTACGGCGAAGTGGCCTTGGTGTTTGTGGCGTATGTGCTCATTCGCTGTACCCATTTTCTGAGTCCGATGCAGGACTGGGCCAGCAAGCACTTGCTCAGCCTGAGTCAGGCGTTGGGTAAATCGGTGCGCGCCGCGGACTTTACGGATGATCGGTTGGGCGTGATCTTGAGTTGCTTGGGAGATGAAGTCAGGCAGCCCGGCGAGCAGATTGAATGGGAATTGGGGCGACACGTCGTGCGGGCTTACGCCTTGCCCACGGAGACGGCGCGGATTGATATGACGACCGTGTCGGTGCATCACCAGCCTCAGGAGGACAGCGGCTTGATGCAGTTTGGACGCAGCAAAGACCATCGGCCTGACCTGCGCCAGTTCAAGGCCGTGTTGGGCACGCTCGACCCGGTCGGGATACCCTTGGCAACGGCGGTTGTGTCGGGGGAACAGGCGGACGATCCGCAGTACGTTCCGACCTGGCAACGGTTGGTGGCCGTGGTTGGACACGCGGGGTTTCTGACGGTGGGGGATTGCAAGTTGGCGAGTCTGTCCAATCGAGCGCAGATTCACGATGGGGGTGGCTGTTACCTGGCGCCTTTGCCGTTGACCGGCAACACCCCGACTGAACTGCAAACCTGGGTGCTCAAACCGCCGAGTCGGCCACAGGCTATTCGTCTGCCCCAGCAGTCCCGCAGTGAGCCACCTGTCGGGCAAGGGTTTGAAGTCCAGGTGGACTGGACTTGGCAAAACCCCGACACGTCGGAAACGCTGAGGGGGCCCGAGCGGCGGCTGATCGTTCAAAGCGAAGCGCATGCCCAACATCAGCGCGCAGGTCTGCACGACCGCTTGACCAAGGCCGAAACCGCCTTGCGCGCCTTGAAGCCCGCCCGTGCACAGCCGGAACTGGACCAACGCGTCCAAGCCATCTTGACCCGCTACGCGGTCACGGACTAGGTGGAGGTGGGTTACACTGAACACGTCGAGCGCCAGAGGCGCTACCTGGGCCGGGGTCGGCCCGGCCCGAATCGAGCCACGCGAACGATTGAGACGCATACCTGGACGGTCACATCCCGGCGGCGGCGGGCCGCTCCCAACCGCTTCAATCGCCTGGCGGGTTGGCGCGTGTATGTCACCAATGCGCCGAGGCATCGCCTCAGTTTGGCCGGCGCCGTCAATTGCTATCGACAGGAATGGCAACCCGAACATGGTTGCCACCGACTCACGGGCGGCCTGCTGGCGATCACGCCCTTGTTTTTGAAAGACGACAACCGGATCCGCGGTTTGCTCCTGCTGCTGGGCATCGCCTTGCGCGCATTGACTTTGACCGAGTTCGTCGTGCGGCGTGGTCTGGCCGCCACTGGCGAACCGCTCACGGGCTTGTATGCCGGCAATCCCAACCGCGCGACCGACCAACCCACCGCGGAACGACTCTTGAACGCTTTCGATGACATCACGTTGTATCGACATGAAAGCGCGACCCACATCTGGTACGCCGTCACTCAACTCTCGACACTCCAACGCCGCATTTTGCAGTTGATGCACGTCCCTGAATCCGTGTACACCCCGCCAGCGGCGCTAATTGAGAGCGGGTGAGCAAAAATGACCGAAAGGTGAGCCATTAAGCACACTATTTCTCTAACCGCTATCCGAGCGTAAATACAAGCACAATAAGATTCACCCGGGGTGTCCGCCGCTCCATTCATCTAGCACCCTACCACAGGGAAAATGACGGGTAGCTTAACCCCCTGCTTGCGCCCCCGTGTGGAGGTGTGGGCGTCTGACGGGCGCGAGGCCCTACGCTACGCCCATCAAAATCACTGTGGTGGAGCACCAGGTGCAAAGCTCTAAAAGGACGGCTTCACGAATCCCGGTCAGGGTAGAAACAGACGCACCGCCACGCCTGAATGATCTCCTTAGCCGTTCCCCGACCCGCCATCGGAAGCCGGGCAAGGCGATGCGATTACGATCGCCAAGATGAGCAGGAGAGTTCGTACCGTTCCGAAGATTTTTCGCCAACCAGAACATGCTTTGTGAGAGATTCGAGCCGAGGTGAGAAAAGAGCAACATACAAGACCTCCAAATCATGCAAAGTCACTCCAAAATACCCAAGCTCCTCTTAACAAACCTCTCAACAGACATAAATAACTGGGGCTTATCTTGAAGCTCGTAGGAGATTAAGGGCTTGAGGCGAGGCTACGCAATCAAGCGCGCATACAACGCTCGCACTTCTGGAGAGGGGTCCAGGCCCAATTCGGTGCGGAGAGTCTCGCGGTAACCGTGATAATGATCGACAACTTCATGACGGCGGCCTAACTTGGACAGGCAGAGGAGCATACGCTCGTGCAAGTCGTCGCGCAGCGGTTCAGCGGTTAACGCTTTGGCGAGGACCTCACGAGCTTCCGTATAGCGTGTCAGGTTGATGAGCTCGTCGGCATACGCACACAACACGCTCACATATAGTTCCTTAAGCGCCTGATGGCGCTCCAGAGCCCAGTCGCTCGCTAGATCAGGCAAGTAATCACCCATATATCGTTCAACGGCCCAGGCTAATGCGCCTATCCGCCGCCAGTCATTCGGCGCCTGCTTAAGCGCGGCTTGAGCCTCGGCCTCGAAACGAGCGACATCATAGTCCAGGCTGATATCGGGCGCCAGCCGACACTCCTGCTCTTTCAGAATCACGACCTCGCAACCGACTGCACGACGAAGACGGTAGAGCGTTTGATGGAGATTCGCTACGGCCCGCGCTGGCGGCTTTTCAGGCCAGAAGGTCCCTAAAACCTTATCGCGATGGATCGGCATCCGATCGATCAGGAAGAAGAACAGTTCACGTGTTCGTTGCGAAACCCATTGCGTTCGCGACACTTCCACGCCTTGTTTGAGAACACGACTGCTGCCTAACGCACGAACCTCAAGGGTTGCAGCCTGTTCCCAAGGTTGGGAGGCGAATCGGAGAGCCGATTCGTCTGACTGGCTTAATCGTTCTCGGACCCCACTCACCGACTGAGCACGCGTGAGCAAAGAATGAGTCTGTGGGCCGAAGTGAGGCTGATGGGCAAAGGTTTCCAACATATCGCGGACCGAGAGCGCCTCGCTCACAAGCATTTGGTCATATCCTACCCCTTCGGCTACGGTCAGCGCACGAGCAAATGTGGCTGCCGCCGCATTCGAGTCGCCACTGCGGAATTCAGCATAGGCACGAAAGAGCAAAGTCTGCGCCAGGTCGACAGGTGTGCTCAACCGTTCCAGCTCGGCGCACGTCTGGCTCAGGACTCGGCGTCCATCTTGGACATGCCCCATCTCGACGAGAATGATGCCACGCAGCCCATCTAGGCCCGCCAAGGGCGTCACAATTTTCCCCTGCCCGGCTGTCTGCTCGGCGCGGCGCAACCATTCCAGCGCGCCGATGAAATTGCCCGACAGTCGATCCAGCCGCGCCAACGCGCGATACACGTAAGCCTGGAGCGCCCAATCGTTCACCTGTTCCACTTTCAACAGGGCGCATTTCACATTGGGGGCGAATCTGGGATAATGCGGAACAGCCCATTCTGCGAGGAGATAGACCCATGAGACGCCCCCGCGCCGAACTGAAAGCCGACTTGACAAAGTTGGCGGATGACGTGATCGACGAACTGCT
>DATDPU010000107.1:0-13325 GCA_035292585.1 Anaerolineae bacterium
CACGTCTCGCGGGGTCAGATTACACTCAGGCGCCGGGCACGTTTCTGCTACAATCTCGGTGGGCATGGTCTCCAGTCTCCTTCCAACTTGCCAGTTGTTGGAGAAGGATACCATGCCTAACTTTGCGCTGTAATACTATAGGCTTTATCGGAAATAATAGCATAGCGCCTCGTGCGAGAACGCGCACGAGGCGCTATGCTACGCTGGTATTTCCGATAGAGTCTTATGTAGGAGGCGACTCCAGTCGCCGACTTTGCCGGCATCTGGAGACACTTGCACCTGCTGCAAGTGTAGGTGTGCCTCCTACATCCTCTACCCGATCTTCTCCATCCGATCCAGATTCAACACAAAAACCGTCGCCCCGCCCACTTCAACCGGCACCGACCCCAGGAACCGCTCGCGCGCTTCCAGGCTCGGCAGCATCGGGTTGAGGTGGCGGGTGCGTCGCTTGCAATACTGGCGCATCAAATCGAGCGCGCGCTCGATGCGCGTATCGTCCACGGCCATCATCAACGTGACATTGCTGGCGCGCAGAAATCCGCCGGTGGTCCCGATGCGCGTCGCGCCGAAGTTTTCCTGCTCCAAGGCATCGAACAAGCTGTCTTCATCTTCTTTCTGAATGACGGCCAGAATCAGTTTCACGTTGTCCCCCTGACCTCACGCGCCCCTCCCCTGCCCTCCCCGAAATTCAGGGGAGGGTGAGGTCTCACGGCGTCGGCGTAGCCGTAGCTTCCTGCGTCGCTTCACAGATATCGGAACTCTCCTCACGGCACAAACGGATGCCTTCCAGCGCAATCGGCTCTTCCGGCCGCAACACCAGGGCTTTGTCGAATAGCGTGTACGATTCCTCGCAGTTACACAGGTAGTAATCGGTCAGCCCTAAAATGTAGTAAGCCTCCACCAGCCGATCGCACGCGCGGCTGGTCGCATTCACACAGTAGCGATCGGCGTCGAAGGTTTCGTTCATCAACTCGATCGCGCGCGGTAATACCCCGGCCGCGCCCTCGTAGTTACGGTTGGAATAATAGGCGATGCCCAGGTGATTGTGCGCCGACCACGAATTGGGATCAACCTCGATCGCCTGCTCCAACGCCTCGATAGCCTGTGATTCATCTTGAACGTTATGGTAGGTCCAACCCAGCTCGTCATAGGCCGGGCCATAGTTTGGATCCAGCTGGATCGCTTCCTTGAAGGCGTTCACCGCGTCGTCTAAGTAGCCGGCATCGGCGGTCGAAGCCAGGATACGGTAATTACGCCCCAGCGTCAACCATAAGTAAGGCACGGACGGATCGTGGCGCAGCGCCTCGCGGTAGGCTTCGACTGCGCCGAGATAGTTGCCCTGCGACTCGCGCACGTAACCGACCGCGCGCTGCACGTCGGACTGCTGCGGATCGAGCTCGACCGCTGCCTGCGCCGCTTCAATCGCGTTCACCAACTGGCTCTGATCCATATACGCCTCGGCCAGATAGGCATGCGCTTCGGCATACGCGGGATCGAGCAGAATCGCTTCTTGCGCCGACGAGACCGCCTTGTGGTAGTGTTCGTTTGCCTCGGTATCGCGCCCGTGCAGCAGCAGCCAGGCGCCGTGCCAATCGTAGGCCATGGCCAACGCCGCGTGCGCCTGGGCCGATTGCGGATCGAGTTGCACCGCGCGTTCGGCGCGCTGCACCGCCTCGGCCGTGCGATCGGCCAGCGCCAGAACGCGCGACAGCGTCACCAGCACATCCACGCGATTGGGTTCCAGCGCGATCGCCTGGGTGTAGGCGTCGACGGACGCCGCCAGCCGGCCGGCCTCGTAAAGCGCCTGCGCCTCCGCCACGTAGGATTGGGCCGCGCGCGTCGCGGTCGGGGTCGGCAGCAGTGGGCGGCGCAGATCATCCTGGAACCGCAGAAACAGCAGTCCGGCTGCGATCAGCGCCAGATAAATCAAAATACGCCGTGGGGAAGATCGACGCTGTGGAGGGCGATTGAGATACATGCTCGCTCCGGCGAAGGGCCGCAGTGCGAAATGATCTTAGCATGGCGATCCACACGCGTCAAACGCAGCCCGCGCTGGACATTCCCGTTATCCCCGACTATAATCGCGCCATTCCTCACTTGAACTCATTCACGCAAATCGATATGAAGTGTCAAGCCTGCGGCGCAGCACTGCCGCCTAACGTGCGCCTGTGCCCCAACTGCGGCGTGCTGCAGCAAGCGACCCACCCGGCTTCGCGTCTATCGATAACCCGACCTTCTGCGCGCCCGGCCGCCGGTTCACCTCGGCGGCTGGCCCTGACGCTTGCGATCATTGCCGGGTTTGCCTGCGCCTTGCTGCTGATGCTCACCAGTGCCGGCTTCGCCGGCTACCAGGCCGGCCTGAGCGACCGGGCCGAACGCCAGGCGCAAGAGGCCGACAAGTTCTTCCAGAAAGGTCTGGAAGATTTGCAGGCCGGCCGATTGACGCTGGCCGAAGCCGACTTCGCTTACGTACTGCAAATCGATCCGGAATACCCGGACGCCGCCCAACAGCTTCAGGCAGTTCGCCGGCGCCTCGCCGATCAGCAGCGTATTGTGCCGACGCCGACGACCTCGCTCAAGACCGCCATCCGCGATGTCTACGCTACGGCGCAGACCGCTTACGCCGACGCAGATTGGGAAGCGGCGATTGCGCGCCTGACGCAGGTGCGCGGGCTTGACCCAACCTTTGAAACCGAAGCGGTCGCCGAGATGCTGTTCACGGCTTCGTACACTTACGGGTTGCAGCTGCTCGATCAAGATCGGCTTGAGGAAGGCGTCTATTATCTGGAACAGGCCGCCGCGCTGCGCCCGCTCGATGCGAATGCTTCGCAGCAAGCGGACTACGCCAAGCTGTATCTGACGGCGCGCGGTTATTGGAACGTGAACTGGGAGCGCGCCATCGAACGCTTCGGCGAACTGTATGCCATCGCTCCCGGCTACAAAGACACCTTCGAGCGCTACGTCAACGCGCACATTCTGTATGCCGATTCGTACACGGCCCGCGGCGATTTCTGCCCGGCGCAACCGTTCTACCAGACCGCGCTCGCGCTGCGCCCGGACGCGTCCGTGCAGGCCAAGCTCGAAGAAGCGCTAGCGGGTTGCTTGACGGCGACGCCGGTCCCGCTCACGGGCACGCTGCCGATCAGCGGCACGCCAATCGCCGTGCCCGGCATCAGCCTGGGCCGCCTGGCCTACCCGGTCTTCGACGAGGCGACCGGCGCGTACACGATTTACGCGATCAGTCCCGGCAGCGCGCCCTTCCCGGCCGCCGCCGGTGGTCAGCCGGCCTGGCAACCGAACGGTCCGGCGTTGGCCTATCGTGTGCTCGGCGTCGGCATCAGCACGATCGATCTGTCGACCGGGCTGGTCGCATCGGTCGGGTCCGCCGGTTCATCCTGGCCGACCTGGTCGCCCGATGGCACACGCATCGCCTACGCGCAACGCGATGCAGCCGATAACTTCCGGATCATCATCACCCGACTCGACGGCACAGCGCCGCCGATCGATCTCGGCCCCGGCAAATCCCCCACCTGGGGGCCAACCGGCCTGCTCGCCTACTCCGGCTGCGATGCAGCGGGCTGCGGCGTGATGATCGACAATCCCGACGACGCCGATCCGCCGCTCCGGCTCACGGCATCGGTGAACGATACCCCCACCTCGTGGTCGCCCGACGGTTTCAACATCTCGTACTACTCGGACGCCGACGGCGATTGGGATATCTATTTTGTGAATACGGCGGGCGGCGTGCAGCAGGTGATCAACTCGGCCGGCGACGACGGCAGCCCGGCCTGGTCACCCGACGGCGCGCACCTGGCCTTTATTTCCAATCGTGACGGCGCGTGGGCGATCTACACCGTCCGGTTCGATGGAACCGAATTGACCAAAGCGATCGAGCTCGGCCCCTCGAATCCCAACTGGGCGAACGAGCGCTTGGCGTGGGCGCCTTGAGATTGCGGATTGCGGATTTGGGTGGTAGTGACGACTTCAGTCGTCCAAGCGACTGAAGTCGCTACTACGGGCGCCCCTCATTTTTAGATGGACGGATTACTGGTGGTCAGTCCTGTTGATTCTTATGGGTAGCATAGGGCCTCACCTGCACCGCACCTGCGGTGCGCCGCAGGTGCAGGTGTGTGCCCGTCCAACGCCCACAATCCCACAAGGGGCGCAAGCAGGGGGCTATGCTACGGCCCATCAAGCTCAGAGGGACGGAGTACTAGCCTTTCGTGTCCTTCATGCATCATAAGGGAGTCGGTATGGCCAGCACCGCGCTGACGCACCTCAAGCACCTCGCCGTCCACATTGGCCCACGCGGATCAACGACACCGCAGGAACGGCAAGCGGCCGAGTACGCCAAACAGCTCTTCGAGTCGCTGGGTCTGGAAACGCACTGGGAGGAGTTCACTTCGCCCACCACCGGCTGGCGATCGTTTTCCGTCGCGTCGGTCGCCGGGCTGATCGCCGTCGCGCTGTTCTGGTTCGCTGGTCCGATCAGCGCGCTATTTGCCGGGCTGCTGATGCTGATCATCACCGCGTCGATCTTCATGGAGATGTACTTTCGACCCAACCTGCTGCGCGCGCTGATGCCGAAGGGTCGCAGCCAAAACGTGTGGGCGCGCATCCCGGCCACGGCGCCGGCCGCCGCGCGGCGCGTGCTGCTCGTCGGCCACATCGATACCCATCGCACGCCGTGGGTGTTCACCTCGCCGGGGCGGTTGGCCTTCTTTCGATTGATGACGACGCTGGGTATCGCCGCCTTCGTCCTGGCAACTATCCTGTACCTGCTGGCGGTCTTCATTGACTTAAGCGCCGTGCGCTGGAGCGCGCTGATCTTCGTCCCGATCTACCTGATCGTTCTGGCGCTGACCTGGCAGCCCGACACTACCCCCTACACGCCCGGCGCAAACGATAACGGCAGCGGCGCATCGATCGTTCTGAGCCTGGCCGAACGGCTGGCGCGCGCGCCGTTCCAGCAGCTGGAGGTCTGGGCAATGTGCTCCGGCTGTGAAGAAGTCGGTTCGCAGGGCGTGCAAGCCTTCGTCAAGCGGCATCGGGCCGAGCTGCCGGGGCTGATCGGGATCAGCATCGATAACGTCGGCGGCAAGGGCGCGGGCGTGTGTTACACCACGGTCGAGGGGATGGTCATCCCGTATAAACCATCGCCCGAGTTGATCGGCCTGGCTGATCAGATCAAGTTTGAGCGACCCGATTTCAACGCCTACTCCAAGCCGTATACCACGCTGCACACCGATGCGACCTGCTTGATGGTCAATCGCGTTCCCGCGTTATCCTTTGTCGGCCTGACCCCCGCTGGCGCCATCCCCAACTGGCATCAAGTCAGCGACACGTTCGATCGAATCGATCCTGCGCCCATCGAATGTACCGAAGAATTTGTGTTGGAGCTGCTGCGGCGTCTGGATGCCGGGAGAGCCTAGTCGGCGCATTTGACGCCCACGAGGGGCTACACTACGAGTTTCGTGATCGATTGTGTCTTTATCCGTTTACGCCAAGCGGTTGTTCAGCCATGCCCAAACATCTGAATAATCCGCGCCGTGTGGCGTGTGCCGTTGACGAAGTGCTCCAGCCGCATGTTTTCGTTCGGGGCGTGCACGCGCGCGCCGGGATAACTCACGCCCGCCGTCGCGATCGGAACTTTGAGGTGCTCGATGAAGGCGTGGTTGGGGCCGGAGCCGCCGACCATCGGCACGATCAGCATCTCGCGTTCGTAGATGCCTCGCGCGGCCTCGACGACGAGCTTGACGAACGGATGATCGGGATCGACCCGGCCGGGCGCTTCGCTGCCGATGAGCACCACTTCGATATCGCCAAAGCCTTCGGCGTCCAAATGCGCCCGCAGCTTGGCGAGGACCTCCTCCGGCGTCTGGTTCGGAACCAGCCGGAAATCGACCTTGGCGCGCGCCTCGGCCGGCAACACGGTCTTGGGGCCTGGGCCTTGATAGCCCGAGGTCAGGCCGCAAATGGTGCAGGTGGGGACGAAGACTTCTTCGCGCTTGAGTTCCAGCCCGCCGGTCATCCCTTTCAAGAAGCCCTTCAACCCGTAACGCTTGAGATAATCTTGCGACTCGTCGGGCAAGGCATCGAGCAGTTCGAGATCGCGCGCCGTCGGCGGGAGGACGTTGTCGTAGAAGCCGGGGATGCGGATGCGCTCGTCCGGCCCTTTCAAGGTGTTCAGCGCCCAGACCAAGCGCCACGCGGCGTTCGGAAAGATCGACCCGCCCAGCCCGGAGTGCGCATCGAGCGTGGCCGTCTTCACCCGCAGCTCGACGTAGCAGATACCGCGCATGCCGACGGACTGCATGGGGATGCCGTCTTCGTTCACCCCGCCGAACTCCCAGATGCAGGCATCGGCGGCGAGCTTGTCCTTGTTCGCCGCGACGAACGCCGGCAATGATACGCTGCTGATCTCTTCTTCGCCCTCGATCACAAACTTGATCGTGCACGGCAGCTCGCCGCTCGCCGCTTTGAGCGCGTCGATGGCGGCCAGCCGGCACTCGATGTGCCCCTTGTCGTCGCTCACCCCGCGCGCGTAGAGTGCGCCGTCGCGCAGCGTCGCCTGGAACGGCGGCGAGTCCCATAACTCCAATGGCTCCGGCGGCTGCACATCGTAGTGGTTGTAGAACAGCAAGGTTTTATTCGACCGGCCCTGGGCCTCGGCATAGACGACGGGATGACCGGCGGTCGGCATGATTTCCGCACGGAAGCCGCGCCGGCGCAACATCTCGGCGACGAGTTCCGCACACTCCTGGATGCCAATCCCTTGCGCCGAGATACTCGGCTGCGCGCACAACGTCGTGAGTTCAGCGATCCACTCGTCGAGGTGATCTGTGATGAAAGCATCGATCTGCACTTGGCGATCGTCGGGCATTTAAGGTTCCTTTCTGTGTGAGGATTGCGTCCATTGTAGGCCAGTCGGAGTAGGGTGCAAGTAGATCAGGACTTACGCAGTTGCATGTTGCTGCCGCAGTTGTACTGCGGCAGATGAGGCGGCGGCAGTGCAACTGCCGCGCCAACTGCGTAAGTCCTGTAGATCAAAGACCTGGCAGGTTTCTACCCCGTGGCTGCACCTGGGATGTGCTTTGAAAAAACCTGCCAGGTCTGAAGGATTGACGAGCTAGTGTATACTGGTGCCATGCGGCAATTGCGCTGTTGGTTGCCATCCTATCGCCCCCGCGACGGTCAACCCTATGTCCCTTGGACCGTCCGCACCTTCCTGCCCATCGACCGGCCCTTTGTCCATCCTAATCATTACTGGATCAAGTGGGCCACCACTTACTGCTGAAGCCTCGCGCCGCGTTCGTCATCCAATCCGCCAACCGATTATCGAACTATCCAACGATCCAACCATTCATCAGCCTAGGAGGTTGTCATGGCACGCACCCGCACCCGCACCCGCGAGTTGTACGAGCGGGCAAAGCAAGTGTTCCCTTTCGGCGTCAATTCCAACTTCCGCTACTGGGGCGATGACACGAACATCTTCGTCCGGGGCGAGAAGGGCTATGTGTTCGACGCCGACGAAAATCGTTACATCGACTATCGGCTCGCCTTTGGGCCGGTGATCCTCGGCCACGGTTACCCGGCCGTCGTTCGGCGCGTAGCGGAGGCGATTCAGGATGGCTGCATGTACGCGGCCACGCACCCGCTGGAGATCAGCGTGGGGGAACGGGTCAAACGGCTGACCGGCATGGACAAAGTCCGCTTTGCGACTTCCGGCACCGAAGCGACCATGCACGCGCTCCGCATCGCCCGCGCCTACACCGGCCGCGAAGTCGTCATCAAGTTCGAAGGCGACTATCACGGCTTTCACGATTACCTGCTGTTCACGACCGCTCTTGCATCCAGGAGCAGCCTGGGCAGCCGGCGCAGCCCGATCAACGTGCCCGCCGGCAGCGGCATTCCCCGCGCGCTGCACGACCTGGTCATCAACCTGCCGTACAACGACTTCGAGGCCCTGGAGCGCACCGTCAAGGCGAAGTGGGGCAACCTGGCGGCGATCATCGTCGAGCCGATCATGGGGAACAACGCCTCGGTTATGCCGGTCGAGGGCTGGCTGGAACACATCCGCCGGCTGTGCACCGAATACGGGATCGTGATGATCATCGACGAGGTCAAGACCGGCTTTCGCATCGCCAGGGGCGGCGCGCAGGAATACTTCGGGGTGCGCGGCGATCTCGCCACCTACGCCAAGTCGATCGCCAATGGTTTTCCGTTGGCCGCGATCGCGGGCACTGAAGAAGTGATGAGCGTGGTCGGGCCGGGATCGGTCGCCCACGGCGGCACCTACGTCGGCAACATTCCGGGCACGGCGGCCGCCGAAGTGACGCTGGAGCTGCTTGAAAAAGAGGATATCCTGGGCAGCATCGCCCGGCGCGGCCAACAACTTATGGCCGGACTC
Source organism: Anaerolineae bacterium (assembly GCA_035292585.1). GTDB lineage: Bacteria > Chloroflexota > Anaerolineae > Fen-1058 > Fen-1058 > DASSFZ01. The sequence goes on from DATDPU010000107.1 coordinate 8,411, forward strand.
GACCGCATCCTGACCGATGCCGGCCTCCCGCACTTTATACAAGGGCCGCCGCAGATGTTCGGCTTTGTGCTTGGAACCGATACCCCCCCGCGCGATTACCGCGATTGTCTGAACACCAACCTGGCGCTGTACGAGCACATCATCATGGAGCTGATCGAGCGCGGCGCGATCGCCGAACCCGATTGCCGCGAGCCGTGGTTCTTGTGCTACGAGCACTCCGAGGCCGACATCGACGAGACGCTGAACCTGTACGCCGATGCGGTGAAGGCGGTGAAAGGGGCGCACGGCTAAACACACGCAGCAGCCCCGCTATCTCAACGATAGCGGGGCTGCTTTTTACTCCCTACAGCTCATCTCATCAGTTACCCTTGCGAATGATGGGCAGGTAGACCGTCGCCACCGGTGTAAACGTGAAATACCCGATATCGTCCACAAACCAGCCGGCGGGTTTCGCACCCCCCGCATCGTTGTTGCGACCATCAACCGTATCGAACACAAACTTCACGTAGACAACCTGCCCGATGTACGGGCTGATGTCCAACATAACCTGATGCCACTGATTCTCAACTGTCGGGTTCTCGCGTGTATCCCAGAGTTTCTCCCAATTGCTCTGGTCGGTGGATATCCAGACCTGCCGCGAGTCGAAATCACAGACAGGCTCGCCTGAGCAGTCCAGGTCTGGAAGCGACATTTCAGTTTTCTCCCAGCTCCAGAATGTCATGTAGCCTTTGGTGTCGCCATCTGTAATGGTCACAGGATAGGTAGACACGAGCTCACCTGAATAGATCGTACAGCTATCACAACCCTGCCCGCCAAACTCGCCAGTTGCCGGATCGCCAAACCACATCGCTCGCGTGCCGCCATGTGCTTTGCCCCAACCTGTGCCGGATATGACATAGTTCCAGCCAATTCCGTTCACATGAGTGGTCGATATCCACTGCGGAGGCGGGTAGAGTGGAGAACCAGGTTCAAAGTCACCGCAGCAAATCTCCCACGCTTGAACACGGTTCACTTCGGGTTGAACTACGGATGGTGAGTTGAGCGTAGTCGCACTTCCAGGCGCCGCCAGCGCCAGGCCAACCAGCCCGACGAGTGTGACGAGTACAAGTGCAGCCGCTATACCGATAGCCCAAAAACGCCGAACCTTCACTCGTTCACCCGGTAAGTATTGTTGAGCATCCATAGACCATCCTCCGAATCCCCTCAATCTTGAGCGACCCAATATTTCTCGATCAACGCCTTCGTCTTGAGAATCCCCGTGCGCGGATCGTCATCGCCGCCGTATTCGATGCTGATCGCGGCCTCATACCCGGCTGCGCGCAGCGTCTTCAGCGATAATTCATAGTCGATCGACGTTTCCGCGCCATGCTCGTCGAACGCCTGGGCCGGCGCGTGCACGTGGATCGCCAGCGGGGCGAGTCGGGTCACGCCGGCAATGTGCTCACCTTCAGGGAAATGACCCAGATCGAGACACACGCCGATCGGCCGCGCGACCCGATCGCGCGTCCAGGGAAACGCCGCGATCACTTCCGCCAGCACGCCGGCCTCGCTGCTCAACCCGCCGTGGTTCTCGATCGCCAGCCGCACGCCCGAGGCCAACGCCACCGGCAACGCATTGCGCAGCAAATCGATCGCGCGTCCCAACGCGGCGCGCTCGCCGGCCAGCCCGCCCAGGGTCAAGCGCAAAATCGGCGCGCCGAGAAAACGCGCTGCTTCGATCGCCGTCGCCAGGTAAGCGCGCTGTGTCTGCTGGGCTTTGGCCGAAGAGACCACAAGGTCGGTGTCAATCGTCCAACACACCACACGCGTGCCGCTGCGCAGCCGGGCCTGTTGCACGCGCCGCAACGCTTTGCGCCCATAGTCGGGCGCGCTCGTCTGCGCCGGCTTTGCGCCCAGCAGCCGGGCCACCCGGCCGGGTTGCGGAGACGTGAGAAACCGATCGTTCAGCTCGACCTGCCGCAGGCCCAGCTCAAACACCGCCAGCGGGACGTCGGCCAAGTGGAGCGTGCCCGCGTACAAAGGACGGTGGAATGACCACGAGGAAACCGCCAGTCGCATTGAATATCCCTCAGGCTGAATGGAGAGTCAATAGCCCCGTATTGCTACTGGTCAGTCTACTTGATTTTGACAGGTAGCATAGGGCCTTGTGCCCGTCCACCGCCCACAACCCCACAAGCATAGGGCCTTGTGCCCGTCCACCGCCCACAACCCCACAAGCATAGGGCTTTGTGCCCGTCCAATGCCCACAACCCCACAAGCATAGGGCCTTGTGCCCGTCCACCGCCCACAACCCCACGGGGGGGCGCAAGCAGGGGGCTATGCTACGGCCTATCAATTTCAGATGGGCTGACTACTAGACCTGACCGACCTGATCAAACGCAGACAATAAAAGCCGGTTATAAATCTCGGGCTGGTCGATGGGTGTGGCGTGACCGGAATCGCGGATGATTTCCCAGCGCGCACCCCGAATGCCGCACGCCAGTTCGCCTTGCCGGCTGCGTGGGACGGTGCGATCCCGCTCGCCGGTGATGATCAGCGTTGGACAGGTGATCCGGGCCAGCGCGCGGCGCGAATCGAAACGCCGGACGGCTGCCAGCGATGCGCGATAGGCCGCTCGCTCGTTTTGGGTCAAACGTTGCACGGTTAACCGTCGCAGCTCAACCTGGTGCGGATAGGGAAACAACCCTTGCGCGACGAGGTGCGCGCTGCGCTCCAGCGGAAGCACCAGCGAAATCACCCCACGGCGCAACAGGCGCATGAGTTCAAGCACATTGCCTGCGATCAAATGCGCGAAGGTGTTGGTGAGCGTGAGCGTGCGCACCCGATCGGGACACTCGATCGCCAGCTGCTGCGCGACCAGCCCGCCCAGCGACAACCCGACGACGTGCGCGTGCTCGATCGACAAGCGATCGAGTAAGGCCGCCACATCGGACGCAAACAGCGCCGCCGAGTACGGGCCGGCCGGCTTGCTCGATCGGCCGTGCCCGCGCAGGTCCGGCGCAAGCACCCGAAAGCGGCTCGCGAAGAACTGGGTTTGCAGCACCCAGTCTTCGCCGCACGAGCCGAGGCCATGCAAGAACACGATTGGCTCGCCGTAACCCTCGTCCAGGTAGTGGAGCGTAATGTCGTTGAGCGTTACCTGGGGCATGACACTGATTCCTGATCACGGGTCACTGCTCACCCTACAGTAAACAGTGAGCAGTAAGCAGTAAGCCTCCTCACAACTCCAGCGTCATTTCGTGCTGCTGCAGCTGAACCTGCGCGCCGATCAGATGCATCACGTTCGATGCCGGATCGTCCTGGGGCAGGTTGGCCAGGTGAATCGGGCTGCCGGCGCGATCGCGAATGAGAGCGCGCAGCATCGATTCGATGGCGGCCGTGCGCTGACCGGGCGCGGCGGCCAGGTCGAGCACCGATACCTGCGCGTTATCCATCCGGTACAACAGGTAAGCCGTGATGCGCCCATCTTCGGCGATCCCCAACGCGTGCAGCGCAGCCGCCGTGCGTTGCAGCGTAGGCAGATCGCGTTGCCACGGCGGCGCGACGGCGTGCAGCTCCTCGAACAGGGCCAGGCAGGCCGAAACATCCAGCGGCTGCACCACCTGTCGCGGCGGCATGGGAAAGGTCGCGTCAGAATCGCGCCGCCAGACGTCGAGCAACCGCTGCCGCCGGAAACCCAGCGCCTCGTAAATACGGACGGCGGGCAGGTTTTGCGTTAAGACCTCCAGGTTGATCGAGCGGAGTTTAAGGCGTCGGGCGGCGTCGATCACCGCTTCTGTGATCGCCCGGCCGGCGCGCTCGCCGCGCTGTTCCGGCACGACGCCCATGCCGCCGATCCAGCCACGCGGCCCGCGCACACCCAGCAGGGCCAGCGCCGCCGGCGCCTGCCCCACCACGCCGACACGCGACGCGCTCAAGTCGATATCATACGCGGCGATCATCGACTCAAAACCGGCCCCGGTGAAATGCACGGGAACGTAGTAATCGGTGTACGCGCGGGTGAACAACACGCTCAACACATCCAGAGAATAGCGATGGGCAGGTTGAAACTGGAGGGGCGGCATCAGGCCTCGATCAAGTGGACGACTTCGTGGATTTCCAGCACATTCGGCGCAGAATACATCTCCGGCTGGGCCGGGCGCGCGTGCGATCGACGAAACGCCGCGCTGTGGGTCCAGCTCTCAAACGAGGCCATGTCTTGCCAGAACGTCATCACGACGTAAACGCCGCCCTCAACCGGACGCAACACCAAATTACGAATGAAGCCGGGCGCCTGGCGCAGATTCGACTCGCGCTCGCTGAAGCGCTGCTCGAAGGTCTGTTCGTAGCCCGGCGCAACTGAGATACGATTGGCGACGACGATCATGGCACACTCCTCAAATCTTCCAAGTCTCACGTGCTGGATATTAACAGCTTCATGGTCGCTTGGCAACAGGAGAAAGGACGAACACACGGCGCGCTTAATACTCTCCGCACACCTTGACCGGTATTGAAAACTGCCTTGGCCGACCCGGGTTCGCACAGGAAGTAGGAAGTTCGGGCAGTAGTTGCACGGCTGTCCGCGCCCGCAGTACAACTGCGGAACGAACCAGCGTCGGAAGTCCTCGGAAGTTTGGACAGCAGTTGCACTGCTGTCCGCGTCCACAGCACAACCGCCGCCCACCTATCAGAAGGCAATGGAGGCGGCGGCGGGCACTGCTGTCCATGCCCGCAGTGCAACTGCGGAGCGAATCGGCCACAACGGGCTTGTGTGCAACCACCAGTCCTAACCGCCCACGGCTTTTCCAAAGTCATTCCGAGCCGCATAGCGGCGAGGAATCTCAAGGACTAAGCGCAAAGATTCCTCGGCCTGCGGCCTCGGAATGACAACTGCGAGGGCTGGTTATCCCACTCGATGGACTTTGGAAAAGCCCTG
>DATDPU010000108.1:0-13768 GCA_035292585.1 Anaerolineae bacterium
CTAATATGTCAATACCCGATCGGCCCCGAAAATGGGCCACTGCTCTCGGCCCGCGTCCGCGCGGGCCGTCCGCGGGGACGCGGACGGTGAGCCATCACGCCTGTATTTGCGCTGTGCAAGAATTTAGATGCGATTGCCCTACGCAGCGGGATAGGCCATGTTTGCATCCTGGCTTAAGTTGCCTATAATCGCCGCAACCACAGGAGTTCCATGAATTTAACCGCGTCTGAAATCTACGGCCGGCTATCGGGTGCAACTTCGCGGGTGCAGGACGATGGCGGCGTGTTCCGGCGTTTCACCGAGCGGCATCGCCTCGATCGGCTCGAATACTGGTTGGTCACGCGCTTCCGCTATTTTCCAGGCAGCGCCACGCCTTCCGACTTTTTGACCTTTGGCCCGTACACGTCCGTCTCCAAATATCAGGACGCGCTGAACACACTGGCCGAGAAGAAGATGGTCGAGCGCACCGGCGAAGGCCGATACAAACTGGTCGACTCTGCGCGCAAGGCCATCGGAGAAGGGTACGCGGAATACTTCGCGCGTGTGGCGCGCGCGAATCATTTACCCCAGGCCGCGGCCCAGGCGTTGTATGCCTGTGTCGATCAGGTGTACACCGCCGCGTTGCGGCAGCGCGAGGTGCCGGTGCCGATCCTCAGCGCGGCGCACAGCGTGTTGCCCGACGCCGATTCGACCTGGGTGCAGCTCGAGCGGCGGCTGGTGGGCTTGATGATCTTCCGCGACGAAGCCCACATCGCCGCCTGGCGTGAAGCCGGCTACACCGGCCCGCGCATCGAGTTGAGCACCCTGCTATGGCAGGCGGAAGACGGCTTGAGCCATGCCGATCTGCGCACGGCGGCGGCGCGCCTGGACGACAAGGACTTTGCCTCGGCGTTGTCGGCGCTGTACTCCAGCGCTGAAGTTGCGGAGCGCGTTGGGCGCTACCGCCTCAGCCAGTCGGGCCGCGCCGCCCGCGCGGAGATCGAAGCGGGCACCGATCACAACTACGCGCGCCCGTTTATGATTTTGGAGGACGATCAGTTCGAGGCGATGATCGAGCTGTTGGATCAGCTGGTGGACGGATAGACGGGTGCGGGCTACAGCCTGAACACTTGAATCAACTTTCGCTCGGCCTCGCCCTCGATCGTCGCTTCGACCTCCAGATGCGGTTCCAACCCCGACCCTTTCAGCTTCTCCTTCAGCAGCTCGTCCACTTGAAAAATCCCCGCCGAATTGTTCATCCGGATCGTGATCCGGATGGGCTTGTCTGCGCCGGGCGCAATGGTGACATTGTCGATCGCGGTGGCCGAGAGCGAGTGGATGTTCACCATGCCGGCCTCGAACGGGATGCGCGAGCGGCCCTTCGCCATGTCTAGCGCGTCGGCTACGCGCACCACGCCCGCTTCCAGCGTCAAGGGGCGTCCCTCGCTGCGATGCGAAATGATCGCATGCAATACCTCGGAGCGGATGATCGCCGCCGTGCGCGCATCGGGGTAGGCGGCCGGCAGGGTCTCGCGCAGCTTCATCTGAGCCACGAACAAGCTGTACTGCTCGTGATCGATGCGGTGGATCGACATGCCCAGGTCGTGCATCAACGCGCCGAGCGAGACGACGACCTCCGCATCTTCCAGCGTCAAGCCGTGATCCTTGACGATGTTCGGGGTAATGCCCTTCGCCGCCAGCAGGCGCAACAGCCGTAGCGCGATGTTGGCGATGAGCCGGACGTGCACCGGCCCGTGATCGCTCATGCCCAGGCGCGTGACGGCGTTGACGTTGGCGCATTCCCACAGCGCATACAGGTCAGGGTCGGCGTTCAGGCGATCGACCAGCGCCTGGAGCTTAGGGTTGTGTCGGGCGGGTAGTTTGATCGGGTAAATGACGCCGCGTTGGGCCGGCTCGCTGGGCGTCACTTCCATTTGCTGTTCGAGATTCTCAGACGACATGCGCTTAGCCTTTCTTACTTCCTACACAGATGTAAGCCACTCACATTTTAGGATTCGAAGTGCAGGCTCACCTGCTCCCGTAGCGAAGCGGAGTGGGGTCAGCCTGCGCCTTCACGCCGACTAAAGTCGGCGCTCCAGCTTGGATTTTTAATCTGCGCCCGGCGCAGGATGAAAGACGCGAAATATTATAGCCTGTGCCGAGGCAACCGGCGAATCGCAGTATAATCACCCTGTTCATCAGCCCGATTTATGGGGAGGCAAGCGCGTGAATCCAGCTGAACTTGATCAACTGTGTGTGAATACGATCCGGATGCTCTCGATCGACGCGGTGCAGCAGGCCAATTCCGGTCACCCTGGCCTGCCGTTGGGCGCTGCGCCGGTCGGCTATATTCTGTACACGCGCATCTTGCGCCACAACCCGACCGATCCCAAGTGGTTCAATCGCGACCGTTTCGTGTTATCGGCGGGGCATGGCTCGATGCTGCTGTATGCGTTGCTGCACCTGACCGGCTACGATCTGCCGTTGAGCGAGTTGCAGAACTTCCGCCAATGGGGCAGTATGACACCCGGCCATCCTGAGCATGGGCTGGCGCCCGGCGTCGAGGCGACGACCGGCCCGTTGGGCCAGGGCTTTGGCAACGGCGTCGGGATGGCGGCTGCCGAAGCGCACCTGGCGGCCCGCTACAATCGGCCGGGGCACACGGTCGTCGATCATTACACGTATGCGATCGTCAGCGATGGCGACCTGATGGAAGGCGTCTCTCACGAAGCAGCTTCGCTGGCCGGAACGTGGAAGCTGGGCAAGCTGATTTATCTGTACGACGATAACCGCATCACGTTAGCCGGCAGCACCCACATCACGTTCACCGAGGACGTGGGCAAACGCTTCGAGGCGTATGGCTGGCACGTGCAGCGCATCGAGGACGGCAACGATCTGGCGGCGATCGAGCGCGCGATCCGCGTCGCGCAAGCGGAAACCGAGCGGCCGTCGCTGATCCGGGTGAACAGCATCATCGGCTATGGCTCGCCCAACAAGCAGAACACGTTTGAAGTACACGGCTCGCCCTTAGGCCCGGACGAGGTGAAGCGCACCAAAGAATTCTTCGGCTGGCCGGTCGAGCCGCCGTTTTACACTCCCGGCGCGGCGCTCGAACATTTCCGCGCGGCGATCGAGCGTGGTCAGGCGCAGCAGGCAGAATGGCAGGCCCGCTGGGAGGCTTACGCGCGCGCGTATCCCGAACTCGCCGCCGAGTTGCAGCAGGCGCTGCGCGGCGAACTGCCGAACGGGTGGGACGCCGACGCGCCGACCTTCTCGCTCGCCGACAAACCCATCGCCACGCGCGTCGCCTCGGGCCAAGTGCTCAATGCGATCGCCCCAAGGATACCGGGGCTGATCGGCGGCTCGGCCGATCTGAACCCCTCGACCAACACCGCGCTCAAAGGTATGGGCGACTTCCTGCCCTCGGACATGCCGCTCGACGGCGCGCAAGGCCTGGTCGGCGGCGGCGCGAATTACGCCGGGCGGAACATCGCCTTTGGCGTGCGCGAACACGCGATGGCCGGCATCGCCAACGGCCTGGCGCTGCACGGCGGGCTGCTCCCGTTCGTCGCCACGTTTTTGCAGTTCAGCGATTATATGCGCCCGGCGATACGCCTGGCCGCGCTGACGGAACAACACGTCATTTACGTGTTCACGCACGATAGCGTGCTGTTGGGCGAGGACGGGCCGACGCATCAACCGGTCGAGCATTACGCGGCCTTGCGCGCCATCCCCAATCTACTTTTCATTCGGCCCGGCGATCCCGCTGAAACCGCCGTCGCCTGGAAAGTTGCCGTCGAACATACACGCGGCCCGGTCGCGCTCGCGCTCACCCGGCAAGCCGTGCCCATGCTCGATCGTTCCCGGCTCGCTGCGGCTGAAGGGCTGCGGCGCGGCGGCTACGTCTTGCTCGACTCCGCCGGTCGGCCGGACATTATTTTAATCGGCGCCGGCTCGGAGCTGCACCTGGTCGTCGGCGCGGCCGATGAATTGGCGCAGCAGGGCATTCAAGCGCGCGTAGTGAGCCTGCCGTGTTGGGAGTTGTTCGATGCGCAGCCGGAAGAGTATCGCGACAGTGTATTGCTGCCGATGGTGCGCCGTCGACTGGCCGTTGAGATCGGCGTGGCGCAGGGCTGGCACAAATACGTCACCGAACACGGCGCGGTCTTGAGCCTCGATCGGTTTGGCGCATCCGCTCCGTATAAGGTGATCGCCGAGAAGCTTGGGTTTACCGTGGAGCATGTGGTGAAGCGGGCGCTGCAAGTGTTAGCGTAAACGGGCACGCGACCCGACGCGAGGGCGCATATGCTCGACCTATCAGCGAATACGTCTGTCATCCAGGCGCAGTGTTTGAGACAACTTTAAACAGATCCATGACAGGGCTGCCGTAACTGGCGGCCCTTTTGGGTGATAGGGCGAGTCCCGCATCACCCATTGGGGTTAAACAGAAAGCATTGAGCCGCAATTAAACTAGCGTATCGTCAAGGATGTAACCAAATCTATACCCGCCTTTTATATCCTGGTATATAGTCATCCCCGTCGTTTTACGCTACGCTGCTGAACGCGATTGAGAGATCAGCGGACTATCGTTTTTACTGGCATTCAGTTTTACGACTCAGGAAAGGAGAGAAGTACGGATGAATACACGCAGATTATTCGTTTTTGGTGTGGCCTTGTTGCTGCTGCTGGCGCTGGTTCCGATGGCTTCGGCCCGCCCGAATAGCGGCCCGGCATTGCAGGCGACGGCAACACCGGCGGCCACCGAGGCTGCTACTGAGGCAGCCACCGCTGCCGCCACTGGAACCGCCGTCGCCGGAACAGGTACGCCAGGTACGCTGCCTGAGACGGGTGGCGAGATCGACAACACGCCGTGGGCATCCATCCTGATGCTCGCGATTGCCGCGTTGATCCTGTTCACCGGTTTGGGCCTGGCCTTGTCGCGGCGCCCGAGCTCGGCTGACATCGACAACGAATAAATCCTCCCTAATTGAGGGACACCCGGACCTCTTGAGGTCACCCGGTCAGTTGATTGCCGGTTGCCCTCAGGAGGTCTTTGTTTTCTTGTGGCTGTAACAGATATAGCCAGGTTTATATCTCGATCCTATATCTTGGCACATTGTCCTCGCTTGCCCTTTGGGCTATGTTCTAAAAAGGGCGAACAGTGCTTAACCGGGCAGGGTTAGCGCATCCTTTGTTCGTCTCTCGGCGTCGGGGTGTGCTTTCTTGCCGCAGACGCTGCGCGAGCGGTTTGCCCAGGCGGGCGCCGAGGCGTTCGCGACCCTGGCCTCCGGCAAGAACTGGTTGAGTCTTGAAGAGGTCGCCGCCTATTTAAACACGACCCCTGACGAGGTACGACATCTGGTCGAGACCCAACACCTGGCGGCCCAGCGCGATGAACGCACGCGACTGCGCTTCCGCCACCTCGACGTCGAGCTGTACCGTTATCGCCCGGCTTCGCAAAAGATGGGCGCTGTCGAGACCCAGGTTACGCCTTCACCGATCCCGCCCAATCACAAAGAGTTTCAGACCTGGGACCCGCGCCGCGATCTGACGCCGGGTTAAGGTGGACGCAACTTCACCCTACCCCGTTGGAGGTGCATGAATGTTGAAAGCGTTCTTACAAGGTAGATGGTTGGGACATCCGATACATACCGCGCTGGTGCACATTCCTACGGCCTTATGGCCGGCCGCGTTGGTGTTTGATGTTCTGTCGAATACCGGCGGCGGAAACCCGGTGATGGTGCGCACCTCGTTCTATGCGATTTTGCTCGGCCTGCTGGTTGCGCTGTTGGCGGTCCCCACCGGTTTAGCCGATTGGTTGGACATCCAGGCGAAGAACCCGGCGAAGCGGCTCGGCCGGTATCACCTGATCCTCAACCTGACGATTGCCGCGCTGCAGGGATTGAACCTCGGCCTGCGCATCAACACCTTGCACAGCGCTGCTTCGGTTCCAGCGGGCCTAACGCTGCTCTCGCTGGTTGCGACCGCGCTGCTGCTCGTGTCGGGTTACCTGGGCGGGCGCATGGTTTACGATTACGGCATCAGCGTCGCGCGCGTATCGAAAAAGAAGTGGCGCCAGATCGCCATCGCCAGCGGCGCGAATGTGCCTGCGGGGGAGGGAAGATAGCCATGTTGAAAGACTTCCTGCAAGGAAAACCGTTTAAGCATCCGCTGCACCCGATGCTGGTTCATCTCCCGATCGGGCTGTTCACGCTCAGCCTGTTGTTCGACCTGGCGGGCCTTGTCTTCACGACTGAGGACTGGCTGGTCGAGGCGGCGTTTTACACACTGGCCTTCGGCGTGTTCATGGCGGTGATCGCGGCGATTCCGGGGCTAGTCGATTGGGCAGACCTCCGCGCCGATCATCCAGGTAAGCAGTTTGCCACCACCCACATGTTGCTCAATCTGATCGCCGTGGGCCTGAACGGGGTGAACCTGGGCTTGCGCGCGGGGGCGTTAAACGAGCCTCAGACGCCGACCGTGCCCTTGATCCTCTCGCTGGCGAGTGTCGGGCTAGTGTACGTGTCGGGTTATCTGGGGGGCCTGTTGATCTACGACCAGGGCATCAGCCCCGGCCGGCATCGCCGCCAGACGGACACATCCGATCGCACGATCCGGGTTTCGGCAGCCAGCCCGAACGGCGGATTCGTGGCGATCGCCGAGGCGAGTCGGCTGGGCAATCAGGAGATCTTGCGCGCCGAGGTTGACGGCAAGGCGATGGCGATCGCCAACCTCGACGGGCAGTTTTACGCGTTCCAGGAGTTCTGCACTCACCGTTACGGCCCGCTGTCTGAAGGTCGTTTCGTCAAGGGGCAGGTGCAATGTCCCTGGCATGGCTCTTGTTTCGACGTGCGCACCGGCCAGGTAACCCACGGGCCGGCCAAAGTTGATCTCAAGACCTATGAGGTTCAGGTACGCGACGGCCAGATCTGGGTACGTGTTCTACGACCGGAGCGGCGGGCGCCGCGTCGATGTATTTATTCGATCCGGAACGCGGGCGAAGACGCCGCGCGCTGATCCGTGATCAGTTCGCCAGCTTGTGGAATGACCTGGACGATGCGATTGAGGCGACCGAGCGCGGCCTGCGCAATCGCCTGTTGGGCCTGCTGATGAGCGGGATGGGACTTGGGCTGGCGCTGCGGGGACTGACGAACCTGGAGTTTAAACGTCTCATCGGTGTGGGCAGCGGGCGGCTCCGATCTGTACTTCCGAATGGGCGATACGGCTTGGGAAAAACAGGAGGGCGAAGGCGCGGCGATTGTCGATGCCGCCATGTCCTGGGCTGATCCGAAACAGGCCAGTGCGATCGCTAAGAATATCGGCCAGGCTTGGCGGGTTGGACAGGAAGATTTGGATGGTATACTCACACTGGTTTACCAGTATCAGATGGGCGTTCCCGAGGCGGGGGTGATATCGATACCGAAGGTGTGGGTGGGCTTATCCGATCATCTGCCGCGCAAGTTGGAAAGTAACACGACGATCACGACAAGCGAACAGACGGTCTCTGGTCAATTGACGGCTATGTACTACGATTACAACACGGATGTGAAAATCGAGCCACCGATTCCGTAGCGTTGGGGAGCGTCCAGCTATGCGATTGGCGGAGAAAGTCGCGCTGATTACGGGGGCCGGCTCGGGCATCGGCAAAAGCGCTGCGCTGCTACTGGCACAAGCGGGCGCTAAGGTCGGCGCGCTGGGGCCTACGCCCGATGAGCTGCAACAGACCGTCGCCGAAATCCAGCGCGCGGGCGCGGAAGCGATCGCGGTGGCGGCCGATGTGTCGCAGCCGGAACAGATGCAGCGGGCCATTGAACAGATCGTGAAACGCTGGGGCCGGTTGGACATCGTGTTCGCCAACGCCGGCATCAACGGCGTGTGGGCGCCGCTGACCGAATTGGAGCCGGAGGAATGGGATAAGACGCTCGACGTCAATCTCAAAGGCACGTTTCTGACGGTCAAGTATGCCGTGCCGTATCTGCAAAAACAGGGCGGCGCGGTGATTATCAACTCGTCGGTGAACGGAACCCGGATGTTCAGCAATACGGGTGCAACGGCCTACGCTTGCTCGAAAGCGGCGCAGGTCGCTTTCGCCAAGATGGTCGCGTTGGAGCTCGCCCGATACAAAATTCGCGTCAACGTCATCTGTCCGGGCTGGATCGAGACCGGCATCGTCGAGAACACCGAGCGGCGGGGGATCGAACAGCTGAAGAATCCGGTCGAGTTTCCCGAAGGCGCGGTGCCGCTCACCGAGGGCAAGCCCGGGCTGCCCGAACAAGTCGCTCAGCTGGTGTTGTTTCTCGCCTCGGACGCGGCGAGCCACATCACCGGGACGGAAGTCTGGATCGACGGTGGGCAGTCGCTGTTGCAAGGCTAACACCTCCTTGACGATCCGCTTAATCCCGCTATACTTGTCCCCAATCTGAGGTGGGCGGCAATGTTCGTACGGTCTGTCTTCTCAATGAGCATGGTCATGCGGATGCGCGGAATCCCGCGCGCACCGATGCTCACGCTTGGCGTGCCTGCCGCCTGACCGAATCGACGGAATCCACTCCGGGGCTGTCCAAGCATGGGCGGCCCTTTTTGTGTGGAGGGATGAACATGCCAAAAGCAAACGACACCCGTTATTACATCACCACGGCCATCCCGTACGTCAATGGCAAGCCGCACATCGGTCACGCATTGCTGTTCGTGCTCGCCGACGCGCTGGCCCGCTACCATCGGCTGAGGGGCGAAGATGTCCGCTTTCAGAGCGGCGCCGACGAGAACAGCTTGAAGAACGTGCAGGCCGCCGAGCGCGAAGGCATCCCCGTGCGCGAACTGGTCGAGCGCAACGCGGCGCAGTTCTACGCATTGCGCGACGCCCTGCACCTATCGTTCGACGACTTCATCCGCACCAGCGCCGAAGCGCGGCACCTGGCGGGCGTGCAGAAGTTATGGCAGGCGTGCGAGCGCAGCGGTGACATCTACCCGCAGGCTTATCGCGGGCTGTACTGCGTCGGGTGCGAGCGGTTCTATACGGAAGATGAACTGAGCGATGGCCTGTGCCCCGATCATCTCGTCCGGCCCGAAATCGTCGAAGAGGAGAACTACTTCTTCCGCCTGTCGCGCTACGCCGATCGGCTGGTCGAGTTGATCGAGTCCGATCAGCTGCGCATCGCGCCGCAGACGCGCAAGAACGAGGTGCTCAGTTTCATCCGGCGCGGCCTGGTCGATTTCAGCATCTCGCGCTCGAAGGCGCGCGCACGCGGCTGGGGCGTGCCGGTGCCAGGCGATCCCGATCAGGTAATGTACGTGTGGTTCGACGCGCTGGGCAACTACATCACGGCGCTCGATTACGCCGGTGAGAGTGAGCAGTATCAACACTACTGGGTACACAATCCGAAGCGCGTCCATGTGCTGGGCAAGGACATCATCCGCTTTCACGCCGTGTATTGGCCGGCGATGCTGCTCTCGGCCGGCGCGCCACTGCCCACCGACATCCTGGTGCACGGCTTCATCACCGCCGACACGCGGAAGATCAGCAAGTCGCTGGACAACGCGATCGATCCGGTCGAGCTGGCCGCGCGGTACGGCCTCGACGCGCTGCGCTACTACTTGTTGCGCGAGGTGCGCACGACTGTCGACGGCGATTTTACGTTCGAGCGCTTCATTCGCGCCTATAACGCCGATCTGGCCGATCAGCTGGGCAATCTGTTGAACCGCGTCGTCAACATGGTGAAACGCTACTACAGCGGCGTAGCGCCTGCGCCCAGTGAGGTGGAGGCTGCTGACCGCGAGCTGATCGATGCGGCGACCGGCCTGCGCGCTCGTGTCGATGATGCGCTGGATCGATTTCTGCCACACGAAGCGCTGGCGGCGATCTGGGACGTGATCGGCGCGGCGAACAAGTACGTCGACCAGGCGGAACCATGGGCGCTGGCCAAACGGCGCAAAGCCGAGCCGCCTGCCGATGCCCGGCTCGCGACTGTGCTCTACAACCTGGTCGAGACGCTGCGGCTCGTGGCATACTACTGCTCGCCGTTTATCCCGACGACGGCGGAGAGCATCGCGCGCCAGATCGGCGTGTCGCTCGACGGACGTTCAGGTTGGGCCGAGTGGGGAAAGTATCCGGCCGGCGCGGTCGTTCAACCGAGCGGGGTGTTGTTTCCGAAGATCGAAGAGTGGGTGGAGACAAAGAGAGTGCAGTAATACGTAATTACATCCTGCTCAACACCTGCGCCAGCTGCTTGCGGAACGGCTGGCCGACGATGTGCTGGAAGAGGTCGGGGAACTGTTCCTGGCACGCCTGAATTTCGTTTTGGATTTCGGATAGGTACGCCGCCACCGCGGTCAAGTCGTTTCCGCCCAATAGCACATGCTCCGCGACGTATTCGCGCAGCATCCGCGAAGCCACGCTGGCATCTTGCAGGAGACCCAGATGATCCTGCACCCGGACAATTTGCTCGATCAGCGTTGCGGCGCGCGCGCCCAGCAGCCCTTTGAAGAACTCCAACAAATACCGCAACCGCTTGAACTCGATCCGCAAGGCGTGCAGCGTTTCGAGCGGCGGGTGTTCGATCGCTGCGTAGGCGCGGACGACGCTGTATTGATCCCAGATCGCCGCCGGGATCATGTCACACACGCGCGGCGTGCCGCTCGGGCGAGCGCTCACTTCGACGCCCGCGCCCGGCTCGTTCAGAAACACCTCGAACGCTTCGGTGAAGCGCTTGAAGCGTTTGCCGTCCAGTTGTTGAAGCAGCGCCTGTTGCGCCTCGGCGCGGCGCGCGCGCAGATAATCGAGCCAGGCATCGATCCGGGGCGCAGCGGGCGGCTGGCGCCCGGCGAAGGCCAGCCCATGCTTGAGGATCACATCGAGATCGCGCGCTGCACCCAGTTTATCGGCCAGCGCGCGCAGTTCCGTGTTGAAGCCGCGCACGGCCTTCGGCTTGTACTGCGCGCGAGCGATGCGAAACGCGGCGCGTACCCGCCGGATGGCGACGCGCATATCGTGGATGGCTTCTTCCTCTTCCCGAACGGCAGCTGGTTCGAGCTTGCGCAGGCGCGCGAAGTGGAAAGCCATGATCGCGCGGCCCGCTTCGGGCAGCGGGTCGGTTGCGCGCAGGCGAAGGCGTTTGGGGCGGCGCGGCTTTTTGGGTTTTGGCGCGAGTTGCTCGGTCGGCGCATCCGGCTCGGTTTTGGCAAAAGGATCGGTGACGGGTGTCTGTGGACTATCAGGCGCTTGGGGCGAGGCAAAGGTATTATCGGCGGTGGGCACGGCCGGCTCCATTCAACGCTGGCGAAGTAGCATTCAAAGCGGGCGGCTGAATTGTAACACGGGATCAAGAATCGATCCGTAGAAAGAAAGAAACCGGGTTTCTTTGAGAAACCCGGTTTCTTTAACAAGCTTGAGACCTGTCAGGTCTGTTTCTACACCGCTCGCGCCACAAACGAGTTCAATACCTTCATGTAGTTCGCCCGCTCGAAGGCCGCCGGTTGAGCCACGTTGCGCTGGCTCATGCTGCCCTGCATCTGCCGGATCGACTGGTACTCGTGCTGCTCCATCCACGTCTGCACGTCGATCAGAATCTCGTACAGCCGGGTGAGGCCGTGCTCCAGCAGCGCCGAGGTCGTCATGGCGACTTTCGCGCCGACCATCATCGCCTTGAGCACATCATGCGCCGTGTGCACCCCGCCGGTCAAGGCCATATCGGCCTGGATACGCCCGTACAGGATCGCCGCCCAGCGCAGGCGCAGCCGCAGTTCGTACGAGCCGCTCAAAGCCAGGTTCGGCGTGATTTCGAGATTCTCCAGGTCGAGGTCGGGTTGATAGAAGCGGTTGAACAGCACCAGCCCGTCGATGCCGGTTTGATCGAGCCGCGCGGCGAGGTTCGGGATCGAGCTGAAGAAGTGGCCGATCTTGATCGCGACCGGGATGTTCACGCTCGCTTTCAGGTCGCGCGCCAGATCGATATACAGCTGCTCGACCTCCGCGCCGGTCAGATCGAGGTCGGTGGGCACATAGTAGACGTTGAGCTCCAGCGCATCCGCGCCGGCCTGCTCGATCAGCTGGGCGTAGCGAATCCAGCCGCCGGTCGACACGCCGTTCAGGCTGCCGATCACGGGGATGCTCAACGCGGCCTTTGCCTTGCGAATGTGCTCGACGTACTCGTCCGGCCCGAGGTTGAACGTGCCCAGATCGGGGAAGTAGCTCAACGCCTCGGCGCTCTCCGCGCCGACCGACAGGTAGTGATCGAGCTCGCGGCTCTCGTGCGTGATTTGCTCCTCGAACAGCGAGTACAGCGCCACCGCCGACGCGCCGTTGTCCTCCATTCGCCGCAGGTTATCGAGCGACTTCGAGAGCGGCGAGGACGACGGCACGAGCGGGTTCTTGAGGTGCAGACCCAAGTAGGTCGTTGAAAGATCGATCATCGATCATCCTCCATCCTCGTGAAGCGTGAAACGTGATTACGTGATCACGTTTCACGTATCACTCGTCACTTCTTGCCGTTACCATTCGAGCCAAAGCGCAGCGCGGCCAGTTGTTCGTACAGGCGCCAGCGTTTGTTCACGTCCTCTTGCGCCGCGACCAACAGTTGCTGCGCCACTTCGGGGTTGCTCTGCGTCAACATCTTGAAGCGCGTCTCGTTGTACATGTACTTCTCCAGCGGCAACGACGGCGGTTTCGAATCGAGTTGCAGCGGGTTGTGATCGGTAGCCGCCAGCGCCGGGTTGTAGCGGAACAGCGGCCAGTAACCGGTCTGCGCGGCGAGCTTCTGCTGCTCCAGACCCTTCGCCATGTCGATGCCGTGCTGGATGCAGTGCGCGTAGGCGATGATGAGCGCCGGCCCGTCGTAGGCCTCCGCCTCGGCAAACGCCTTCATCGTCTGCGCATCGTTCGCGCCCAGCGCCACCTGCGCCACGTACACGTTGCCGTAAGTCATCGCCAACTGCGCCAGGTTCTTCTTGGGCAGCGGCTTGCCGCCGGCGGCAAACTTGGCGACGGCCGCGCGCGGCGTGGACTTGGACGCCTGGCCGCCGGTGTTCGAGTACACTTCGGTGTCGAGCACCAGGATGTTGACGTTGCGGCCCGACGCCAGCACGTGATCCAACCCGCCGTAGCCGATATCGTAGGCCCAGCCATCGCCGCCGATGATCCACACGTTCTTCCTCACCAGCACATCGGCCAGGTTCAGCAAATCTTTAGCGTCGAGCAAGTTGAGGCCGGTCAGCTTGACCTTGAGCAGTTTCACCCGTTCGCGCTGTTCGCCGATGCCGGTCTCGGTCGATTGATCGGCGTGGAGCAGCGCATCGGCCAGCTCATCGCCAATCTCTGAGCGCACCCGCTGCACCAGCTCCTGCGCAAACTCGATTTGTTTATCCAGCGTCAAACGGAAGCCCAGCCCGAACTCGGCATTGTCCTCGAACAGCGAGTTGGCCCAGGCCGGCCCGCGCCCGTCTTTATTCTGCGACCAGGGCGTGGTGGGCAGGTTGCCGCCGTAGATCGACGAGCAGCCGGTGGCGTTGGCCACGATCGCCCTTTCGCCGAAGAGCTGGGTCATGAGTTTGATATAGGGTGTTTCCCCGCAGCCGGCGCAGGCGCCCGAGAACTCGAACAAAGGCTCGAGCAGCTGGAGGTCCTTGACCTGCCCGAAGTTCAGGTCGCCGCGGTCGGTCTCAGGGAGCTCCAGGAAGAAATCCCAGTTCGCCCGCTCGGCCTCTTTGATCGGGGGTTGAGGCGCCATGTTGACAGCCTTGAGCGAGACGTTGCTTTTGTTCTTGACCGGGCAGACCTCAAAGCACAGCGTGCAGC
>DATDPU010000109.1:0-6493 GCA_035292585.1 Anaerolineae bacterium
GCCTCATGTCGATCCGTCAAGATGATACTCGGCGCGACCCCCGCACGGCGCGGGCCTGATCAGCCGCACGGTATGCTCGAGCCCCGATGACGGCCTACAATGCCGCTTCGCGTCGCCGGCATGGAGGTCGCGCCATGATGAGTACCCGCACTGCCCGCCTGCTCACGCGCTACAACGCATGGGCGAACCGGACGCTCTTCGACGGGGTTGCACGGCTGCCGGCGGGCGAGGCGACGAAGGAGCGTCCAACGCTCTTCAAGACGATGGTGAACACGCTCAACCATCTGTACGTCGTCGACCTGATCTGGCGGGCGCACCTGGAAGGCCGCGCGCACAACATCCCGGCGCTCAACACCGTGCTCCACAAGGAGCTCGGCGAGCTCTACACCGCGCAGCGCGCGATCGACGACTGGTACATCGCCTGGAGCGACAAGCTCGCCGAGCCCGACCTCGACCGGACGGTGAGCTTCACGCTGCTCTCCGGGAACAAGGGCGAGATGCGCGTGGGCGACATCGTGTTCCACCTGGTGAACCACACGAGCTATCACCGCGGATTCGTCGCCGACCTCTTCTTCCAGGTGCCCGCCACGCCGCCACTCACCGACTTGCCGATCTACCTGAGGGAGCACGGGGAACCGGCCTGATCCCGGTGAACGGTGAACGGTGAACAGTGAACAGTGAACAGTGAACAGTAAACAGTGAGGGGCAGGAAGAGATTGGAGATTAGAGATTGGCGGAGTAAAACGGATATCATCAACGGACTCTTGAACCCCCGCGCTACGCGAGGGCAGGCGGACACGCTTCGCGGGATAGGGTGGATGCGTGCGTTGCAACGAATGCCTCGGCGCAACGAATAAACGGATATCTCCCGCCGTTATCCGTTTATCTGTTGTCTATTCGTTGCCCTTCCTCCGCACCTCCTCCAATTTCGCCCGGTCGCTTTCGACATCACCCTCACCCTTCCCCTCTCCCTGGAAGGGAGAGGGTTGGAGTGAGGGTCGAACCCCGTTATCGCTTTCGTTCCGCGAGTTTCCGCCGTACCCTATCGAGCCACTGCTGCGCTTGTTCAGCCTGCGGGCTGCTTGCGTCCTTGAGCGCCGCGACAGCCTCAACCAATGCCGTTTCAGCCTCATCGAGCCGATCGGTCTTCTCGAATAGATCGCCGATGTTCCAAAGCGTTATTCCCTCTCCATAACGGTCGCCGACTTCGCGGGTGATGGCGAGCGCCTGCTGGTAGGTCTCCAGCGCCTTGTCCTTCTGGCCCAGGGCGTCGTACACGAGGCCGATGTTGTTGAGCGTCGCGCCTTCGCCGCGCCGGTCGCCGACTTCGCGGGTGATGGCGAGCGCCTGCTGGAAGGTCGCCAGCGCCTGGGGCTTCTGGCCCAGGGCGGAGTACACCAGGCCGATGTTGTTGAGCGTCGTGCCTTCCATCGTTCGGTTGCCGACCTCGCGATGAATGGCGAGCGCCTGCTGGAAGGTCTCCAGCGCCTCTTGCGTACGACCGAGGGTGCGGTACACCTCGCCGATGTTGTTGAGCGTCGCGCCTTCGCCGCCCCGGTCGCCGACTTCGCGGGTGATGGCGAGCGCCTGCTGGTAGGTCTCCAGCGCCTTGTCCTTCTGGCCCAGGGCGGAGTACACACCGCCGATGTTGTTGAGTGTCGTGCCTTCCATCGTTCGGTTGCCGACCTCGCGATGAATGGCGAGCGCCTGCTGGTAGGTCTCCAGCGCCTGTGGCTTCTGGCCCAGGGCGTCGTACATGCGGCCGATGTTGTTGAGCGTCGCGCCTTCGCCGCCCCGGTCGCCGACTTCGCGGCGGATGGCGAGCGCCTGCTGGTAGGTCTCCAGCGCCTGTGGCTTCTGGCCGAGGGCGTCGTACACGCCGCCGATGTTGTTGAGCGTCGTGCCTTCCATCGTTCGGTTGCCGACCTCGCGATGAATGGCGAGCGCCTGCTGGAAGGTCGCCAGCGCCTTGTCCTTCTGGCCGAGGGCGTCGTACACGCCGCCGATGTTGTTGAGCGTCGCGCCTTCGCCGCCCCGGTCGCCGACTTCTTGAGCGATGGCGAGCGCCTGCTGGAGCTTCTTCATTCCCTGATCGAGAATTCCCCCGTGAAGGTAGGCTAAACCTTGCCCGTTAAGAGCTGCTCCCTGATCGTGTTTGATGCTTGTTTTGATGCACGTTGCCTCAGCCGCCTGAAAAGCCTGTAGCGCTCGATTCCAGTGAACATGTAGAAGCGCTTTATTGCCCAATTCCATTTGAAGTTGGAATAACCTCATTAATTCAAACGCATCTTCGGCAAAGCCTTCAAGAAAACGGGCATGCCATTCTAACGATTCAACCGATGCTTCAAAATCGGCGGCCTGTTGATAATCTGTTGCTCTCGTTTCGTCGCCGCCCTCTCGGAACAGCCGGACGAGTGTGCGGGCAATGCGTCGAGGATTGGGCCACCATAAGATTTCCAATTCGCAGGCAATTTGCAGGCTCCAAGCTTTTCTTTGACCAGCTGGAATATACTTGAGCCAAACATGCTGAGTATAAGGCACTCTAAAAGCATAGCGGTGAAGTTCAAACTCGATATCGTTGCGTTCGACGGTTTGGAACCCCCGATCTTCGAGAATCCCGACTTGGCTCTCCTGCCCAACCAGATGATCGTCAAAAAAGTCAATGAGCTGGTCAAGGTCGATCTTGAGCACTTGAGCAACCGACTCGGCGGTGAAGAGCTCGCCTTCCAGCGCGGCCACGCGCAGGATGTCTTTGACGGCTTCCAGATCAAACGGGCTGTCTTCGCCCACTTGCTCAGCCAGCCGGCTCTCCGCCAGGTCTTTGGCATCGCCCCAAACCCAGTAGGCCTCGAACGGTTGGGCTGTCCGCCATAGGCCATCCCGCTGAACGACAGCGCCCTCTTGTCGCCATTCCCGCCACAAAACTTCGATCAAGAGCGGGATGCCATCTGTGAGTGTCCACAACCGTTCGGGTATAGCCGGTTGAGCTTGACCAATGTAGGCAACGACATCAGACAAGCTGACAGCTTCAAAGAAGAGGTTTTCGGCGAGACGGCGCTCATGAAGGTCTTTCACAAGCCATAAACTCTCACGGAGTTCGCTCTTCCTCATCTGCCCAACGGGTCGCGGCGATTCGACTGTCGCCACCACAAGCAAGGGAAAGTCATGATGGCTTTCCTCGATCAACGGTTTCAAAAGAGTAATCCAAAGCGGATCGGTAGCAAGTTCGAGGCCTTCGATTGATAGCAGGATGGGTGTTTGCTTCGCCGCCATTCGAAGCAGATGTTTGAGCGTCAGCGGATCATCCGACAAGACCTGTGTGTCTTCGAGCAAGTTTGGGCGTTGAGTGACTAGCTGCGCCATCAAGACCAACCAGGCCGGCCCAGCGATCTTCAGCGCGCGGGGGAATCTTTCCGAAAGGATAGGAGCGGACTGAGCGACAGCGTCTCGCCAACGTAAATCACGTTGCCAGAAGCGCGCCGCTTCTTCAGGTTGGAAGCCTTCAATTGGGAAAAACTTCAATGCCAAAGAGACAGCGCGCCCTTGATTTTGAGCAAGGAAAGAGCGGGCCGCTGCTTGGCGTCCATAGCCGGCCGGCCCGGTAAGGAAAACCGCCTGTCCCTTTCGCGTTGAGCAGACACGCTCGAAGGCAGCAGACAGCGCCGCAAGATGGTGTTGTTGGCCGATGAGTGACGTGAGTTCGCTTTTGGTTCGGGGAAGGGGGTGTGTATCTTCTTCCTCGCCGCGGCTCTCAACGAAATACTGAATGATGAGGTTGACGACGGTAATGTTTCCGTAAACATCACCACCAACGGCAACTCCGCCTCTGCCAGCAGCGACACCCCCCGATGCGGCGTAAACATACTCGGTTGACTGGCGCTGTTCAATCGGTACGCCGCCACAGAAGGGGCACTTGGATTCGCCTATAGGAGTCGGTAAACCGCATTTTGAGCACGCGCGCGGCATAGAGCGGCCCTTCTGCTGAAATTTGCTTCAGTATAGGATAGGCTTATGAGTTCGGCGCAGGTCTGCGACCAGAACTGGGCAAGACATGACTAATCTCGAACTTTTTTCCGCGTCTCCGACCCATCCCCTGAACGACTAGTACTCTGACCACTTAATTTTGCGGGGTTCGGACGGCAGTTGCACTGCCGTCCGCCGCAGTGCAACTGCGGCGGGAACTACGCAACTTCAGATTGTTGAAGCACTAGCGTAACTTTTGCGCAACCAAGCCTCAAGTCGTTGCGTGAGGGCGAAAACTCGAACGGCTGAAGAGAGGCAAGACGTGCTGGAAGGCAACTTGCCCGGCCAATAGGAACATCGAACCGGCGAAGGGGCCCTGCTCATCCAAGAGGATGACACGTCCCAGCGTGTTCACGACCAGACGAGCCCGACAGCGCGTCAGTACCCGCACCAACGTCTTGACTTCAGTCAAGGCGTCCGTCATCAGGCGGTTAGCTTGGCGCACGATGTGCTGGGCCCAGCGTGCCGCCCAGCGGACGAAGTTGGCGGCGAAGCGGCTGAACTGCTCTTGCAGCTGCAAACCGAAGGGCGAACGCACCCAGGGTCGGCGCATCGGAAAGACGCCTTTGCCTTCCTTGATCCCGGCTTCGAGAGTCTGGCGGGCATTGTAGCGGGTGAACCAGGCTCTCAAATCCTGCGGCGGCGGGGTCTCGCCATAGTACAGCAAGGTGGTGTAGAGCTCACCGGCTGGCCGATGATAGCGCACCAGCAAGGCGTCCAGGGCATAGGGGCACTCGGCCACCGCTTGGTGGGGCAGATACACGGCTTCGGCGTTGCGTCCCACGCGTTGCCAGGGGGTCGTGGCCGCCCAGTGCCGCCGCAACTTGTCCGTGGTCTTGCCGTTATGGACTTTGGTATACACCACGTAGCCCATTTCAATCAACCAGGTCACGCTGCGCGTGTCGTCGGTGCTGAACCCGGCATCCACGCGCAGCACCAGCGTCAACGGATTCAGCAGCGTGACGTTATCCCCCTCCAGTTCGGCCAGCCACTCCGTGAGCTGGGCGTGCTGGGCCAGCAGTCCCATCAGCTCGGCTTCCAGTTTCGTCAGGCACCCGGCGTTGCGGCGCAAGCCACGCCCTACGCGACCTTGACGCTTCTGGGCACTCTCCACTTGCCATCGCGCTTTCGCCAGGTGACTATGCGGACGTTCCTGGCGCCCCTGGGCCGTCCACTCGGCGGACAAGCGCGTGACCTCGGCCTGCGCTTTGACTGCGTCGGCGCGTGCGGTTTGCAGTGCGGCGAACAAGTCGTGCCGCTGCGTCTGCTGTTGCTCCAGGCGCGTCTGCAGGGGCTGGGTCTGGGCGCTCAGCTTGTCCAAGCGTGCCTGCACCAACTCCGTGCGACGCCGCGGCCGCACGCCCAACACCTGTTCCGCCTCCCGCGCGGCGGCTTGCAAACATCCGGCCGATTGCGCACGTCCCGGATAGCGCTGGCTGCTCAACAGCAGGCGTCCGCACGGCCCACCGCTCAACGAGGTGAGCGCCGCTTGGTAGCCGTTGTGCAGGGCGTTGTCCATCCAGCCAAAATCCGCGTCGGGGTAGGTGGTACTGGTCGGACTCACGCGCCGTCCCGTCAAATCGATGTCAAGTTCCAGAGGCCGCCCGCCTTGCACCAGGGCCATGACTTCCGCATCAATAAACGGCTGCGACAGCGTCTGCAACACCTCGCTCACTGCCTGCAGCGTCTGTGCGTCGGCCGCCTCCAGCGTCCGGCTGACGCCCGAGTAGTGCGCAAAAGCGGGCTGTCCCCAACTGGCGATCACCGCCGCGTCCTGCACCAGCGGCTGCGGGCCGTCGTTGAAGTCCTGCAAATACTCCAGTCCGGCCAAGACGCCCACCAGACTCTGGATCAGTTTCGTCTGCGGCGTGTATTCGCGCGTGCGCTGCTCAAGCGGCACCTCGGCCAAGCGCTCCAGCAGGCCCAGGTGTCGCGCGTACTCGCCCAACACCACCAGCCAAGCATGATCCGTCGTGGCATCCAGCGCCTCCCCAACCTCGCGGTCGCCCACCAGTGCCGCAATCCGCGCGGCTTCATAGCGCGGACCGGCTTGTATGACCAGGTCACCCACTCCCGGTCGGGGACGGGCCTCATTCAGGCAAATCGCGCGCCGTTCACCATCGAGCCAGCTGGTGGCTAGGCGCGACAGCGAAAGGGTTTCAGACAGAGCGTTCTGTAGTAGAATCATCGCGGAGCTCTCCTGGGTCGTGACAAATGGTTGGGATAACCTATTCTGCCATGAAACGGGGAGCTCCAACTCATTCGGGTGTTAAAGTTCGAGTTTGGGGCGGCTCAGAACGACAGTAGCCCTGGTTGCACAAAAGTTACACTAGGAGACTGCTGAAAAACCACCCTTCGCGCACGAGGACGGCCTCAAGGTGCGCACCGTCGCTCGGCTGGAGCGTGCACCGTTGCAGCGGTCCCTTCACCATCGGGTGCGGGCTTTGCCTTTCGGGTGGTCTCTTGGTTG
>DATDPU010000110.1:0-5763 GCA_035292585.1 Anaerolineae bacterium
GATGGAGATTGACGTGGCCGCGCCGTCGCCCACGCCGACGGCTACCCCGACCGCTACACCTACCGCCACGCCAACGCGGACTCCGACGCTGACCGCTACCGCGACGCCTTCACAGTCGCCCACGGCCACACGTACCGGCACACCGACGGCAACACCTAGCCAGACGCCCACGCCGAGCGCTACGGCGACGGACACACCGACGCCCAGCCAGACACCCACGCCGACGAGCGCGAGTAGTGGATCGCTGAACGGCAGCCTGGGCGCACCCGGAGCCACGCTCAACCTGAGCGCTGAAGGGACGGCTGACTGGGCGCACTGGGGGTTGGGCGCGGCCAGCGCCTTCAATCACAAGAGCGGCGTGACGCAGCAAATCAGCAATTACACCCCAATCGGCAGTGTGGCCGCCGGGCGCTTCACCGACAACCTGGTTGCCTTCAGTTGGAGCGGCGGCACGCCGACGGCCAGCGCCACTAACGCCACTCAGGGCATTTACATTTCCGGCCTGGGCAACGGCTTTCAAGTCACGCTTCCGGCGGACACAACCCAGCGCACGCTCAGGTTCTACGTGGGCGCGTGGAATGCGCAGGGCCGGCTGGAAGCGAGTCTGAGCGACAACAGCGCGCCCGTCTACATTGATAGCAGCATCACTGACACCACCGGTAACGATGGCGGGACAGCCGGTGTCTACACCCTGAACTACAGAGCGGCGTCGGCTGGACAGACGCTGACGCTCAGATGGACAGTGGCGGCGAGCTATCACACGCAAGGGAATGTGCAACTGCAAGCGGCGACCTTGCAGTTGGTATCCGGGCCGTCGCCCACGCCTACGAACACCCCGACGCCGACGGCCACCTCAGGCGGCGGTCCGACAGCCACCTACACCCCGACTCCGACGCATACGCCGACACCGACGCCGACCTCGCCGGGGGGCGGCAACCTGATCTTCGCCGATGGCTTCGAGTCAGGCGACTTCTCGGCCTGGGTGGATACCGAGGTGTCTGGCGCCGGCTCAGTCGCAGTCCAATCGACGCTGGTCCGCTCTGGAACCTATTCGGCCCGCTTCAGCACGACGACCGGTGCGAACGGCGATCGTGCGCTGGCCTACCAGGACGTCGTTTGGCCCGCCTCCGATGTGTGGGCGGGCGAAGCCGAGCTGTATTTCGATTCCAATTACAGCAACGGACTGGCCGGCGGGCATGTCGTGCTCTCGGCCTGGATCAACGACCAATCACCCTGGAGCTGGCGGGCGGGGCTGATGACGTACGCTCCCAACGAGCTGATCCTGGTCTATCGTCGTCGCTCGGATAATGCGGTGGTCTATGGCTCAGTCGGTTATGAGTACAGCCAGCAAGCCTGGCTCAAGCTCAAGCTGGTGATCGATTACCGGGGTCCCGATCCGGTTTTCCGCTGGTACGTCGACGATATTCTCCAGGAAACGGTCACCGACACCTCCAGCGGCAGCCATACCGAGCGACCGAATCGCTTACGGGTTGGGCTAGACCTATACAACTGGAGCGCCGCAAACTACGGCACGCTGTATGCCGATAACGTTCAGGTAGTTGATGCCCTCCCCGGCGGCTATGCCGCTGGACGTGCCCTCTACGCCCCAACCTACGAACCGGCCCTGCCCCTCTCCCTATCCAGTGCGCCCAAGGCGAGCTTCTTCACCAGACTCTCCGGCTTCGTGCACAGTGCGCTCAACAGCGTGTACACAAGTATATTGGCTGCGCCGAAGGCGAGCACACTAAGCGCACCGCCACAAGGCCAGACGTGGAAGGTGTACTACTACGCCGGTGGCCAGCGGGTGGCGATGCGGGAGTTGACGGCGACGACAGACAAGCTGTACTATCTCCACGGCGATCACCTGGGCAGCACGTCTTTAACAACCGATAGCAGCGGCAACAAGGTCGGCGAGTTGAAGTATTACCCATTCGGCCAGACGCGCTACACCTGGGGCAGTACACCGACCGACCGGCGTTTCACCGGCCAAATCAGCGAGGAGGACAACCTCGGCAGCCTGTACTTTTACAACGCACGCTATTACTCGCCGATCGTGGGCCGTTTCCTCAGCGCGGATACGATTGTGCCGGAGGCGGGGAATCCACAAGCGTGGAACCGATACGCGTATGTACGTAACAATCCGATTGGGCGTATTGATCCGAGTGGACATGCCGATTGTGATACAAAACCAGGAGGGTGTGGTGGAAATGTAGATACCAAAAAGAAAAAGCAACAGCCGCCACCACAACCTCCTCGGCAGCTTTACTGGCGAGGGATGACCGCCAACCAACTAGGCGCGTATACGCAGAATCAACTTCAGACCAATAGTTGCGCGCCATTTGCAGTCTCCACCGCCATCAACCTGTTGACCGGCACCAACATCCAAGGCAAAGATGTAAGCGATCTGGCTGATCAAGGATGGTTGCAGGGAAACCACAAGGGCTTGGGGTATCCGACGAGACTTGTCCCAGGGCAAGCTACGCTTCCCGGTAACCAAGTGAACCTTATCGAGTGGCTGGACTACGAATTTGATAAACAAGGTGCGCCGATTCCGCGCCTTGCGGCACAGGCCACGACAGGGACGCCAGATGATTTGCGCCGACTCTTGACCGAGCCGGACAAGTTGGCGATTGTCACCATGAATTGGGATGGTAACAAGAAATCAGGCCATGCCATGGTGCTGGCCGCCTATGATGAGACACATCTTGATCCAGGCGGGACGGGTGTAGTGCAACCTTGGGGCTTTGTGAACTCGTGGGGAGAACCAGGTTTACACTGGTTGGAAGATGCAGACTTCAACACGAAGTGGAGTACCAACATCGCCCTGATAGGGAATTACAATATGGTCGTCGTCAGTACCCAATGATCGCAGACGTGCCCCCGCACATCGCAAGGAGATAGGCGAATGAACACAACGATTTTACTCAAGCGCTGCGTTTGGCTGTTGTGCGGGCTGGCAATCCTGTCTGGCTGTAACCTGCCACCTCAACCCGACATCGTGCCCTTTCCCGACCGCGAAATCGTTTTTAAGGCTCCTGAACTAATGCCTGATAAGGAGGTGATTGGATTCATCCACCCTGACGGCACCGGACTGGTTACCCGGACCCTCGACCTTGATATAGGTGTCACTTTGCCGACCTGGAGTCGGGATGGAAAAACAATCGCTTTCCGTGGAGAAGTAGGTGGCGGAAGCTACTTTAGCTCCTTACGTACATATGTGTTATCTGCTGACAGTAATATGATGGGCGGCTGCCGAGAATGGGAATGGGCTTTTGGGAGGGTCTGGGTCACATCCGATGACAAACTGCTAATGTCTCTACACCTTGGCGAAGAGCCAAGGCAACGTATCGTTCTGGCCGACCCAAAGTCATGTGCGATACTTGATACCCTCTTTGTGGCCTCAGCGGATCAAAGTGTGGAATTGATAGATAGCGCCAGCCTGTCCACACACGGCTGGCTGGCAATCAGCCGACTGTTGAGGCAACCGCCCTCGCGCATTCAAAGGGAAGTTCCACCTGCTAAAGCTGAAGTTCTCGTCGTCGATCCTATCTCACATGACACACGCGTGGTAGGACACGGTCTGGCACCCGCCTGGTCGCGCGATGGCGAGTGGCTAGCCTACACTGCCCTGGATGGCATTTACGTCGTCCGCAAGGATGGTTCGGAGGCACGCCAATTAGTGGATTTGGATTTGGCCTCTCCGAAGGAACCACTTGGATGGCTAGGCGTGATACCTGTCTCATGGTCGCCCGATGGTCAGTATCTCGTCTATAGCCGATTGACACCCAATGGCCCGACGATTTTCAAAGTCGATGTGGCTACGGGAGTAGAAATTGAGATTTTCAGAGGGGGAGCCTATCCCAACTGGCGATGGGATGTGGAAAAGACAACCGAGTGATTCATGGCTGGGCATAGGTTTCTTGAGTGCGCCCGATGGGCTACCCAATCGGTCTCAAGCGAACACCCAACTCTTTGCCCTCTCCCACTTCGGGGGAGGGTATTTAGTCTCTGTGCTTGCGGCAGCACGACCTTTGCCTACGTTGAAAGCTACCCGAAGCGTGAGCATCGCTTCGGGTATTTTCTTGCCGCCACGGTGAATGAACCGTTTTCGCTTGGACAGCTCAGGGCGGCCGGCTGCAACAAATGCGAGCGGGCACGCCTTCCAATCCCACGTCACTACAAGACTTACGCTACACCTACGCTGCGGTCGGCAACGTGACCACCACCAAAGAAGCGCCGCGCTCGGCGACCAACTGGCCAACGACCTACACCTTTCAGGATGTTTTCAACACCAAGGATACCGCCAACTGGGTATGGAACACCAACCAAAGCGTGCCTTTCAACGACGCGGGCAACAACGTCGTCGAGAGCAGTGGCACAACGGTGGATTGGAATGGTAGTTTCTACCGGAACGCTTATAGCTTGACGTCGGGCAAAGGCTTGCAGCTGCGCTTCAAAGTCGACGCGACCAACACAGACGCCCACTTCGCCATTGAAATGAACGATGGCGTCTACCGGCGCTTCGGCGTGCGGGCGAAGGATGGCAAGTTGTACGTGCAGTACAACGACGGCGGCGGCTACCGCCACCCCGCCGACTTATTGCCGAACCTGCAAGTTGATACGTGGTACGTCTTGCGCATCGCCGTCGATGATACGGGTCGTGGCTTCTACGTCGAAGCCTACAAGGAGAGCGATCCAGCGGTGCGTGGGTCATTCACGCAATGGATGCCAACTGGCAAGTCATGGCGCTTCCATCACTGGATCCGGACCGGCAACGCTTACATCGATGACTACCGCGAATTCAATACGTCCGGCGTGTCGTGGAGCCCGGATGAGCGGATGACGTTTGCCTACGATCACCTCGACCGGCTGATGAACGCGACACCGGAGAGCGGCGCGCAGGGTTATAGTCAATCGTTCCAGTACAATGCTATCGGCAACTTCATCAGCATGGCCGGTGTGGCACAAGGTTACAGCGACGCGCTGCATAAGCACGCCGTCACGCACCTGAACGGCGTGCAGAAGTTCTGGTACGACGCCAACGGCAATATGATCACGCGCACCGAAGGCGGCGTAACGTACGGCCAGCAGTGGGACGCGGAAAATCGGCTGAAGATCGTTACGGCTAATGGTCAAACAACTCAATTCGTCTACGACGGCGACGGCGCACGCGTGCTGCAAGTTAAACCCGACGGCAGCAAGACGGCCTACATTGGCAACCTGATGGAGATTGACGTGGCCGCGCCGTCGCCCACGCCGACGGCGACCCCGACCGCTACACCTACTGCCACGCCAACGCGGACTCCGACGCTGACCGCTACCGCGACGCCTTCACAATCGCCTACGGCCACACCTATCGGCACCCCGACGGCAACATCCAGCGATACGCCCACGCCGAGTGCTACAGAGACTCCTTCGGGCACGCCGACACCGACGACTCCAGCCGGTGACTTGATCTTCGCCGACGGTTTTGAGTCGGGCAATCTGGCGGCCTGGTCGGACTCGGCCACCGATGGCGACGACCTGAGCGTTTCCAGCGCCGCGGCGCTGGTCGGTGCGAACGGCCTGCAAGCCGTCATCGACGACGCCACCCCGCTGTACGTCCGCGACGACACCCCCAACAGCGAAGCGGGCTACCGCGCCCGGTTCTCCTTCGACCCCAACTCGATTAGCATGGCCAGTAATGATGCTCATGACCTTCTGGTTGGACAAAATAGCAGCGGCGCCCGCGCCTTCAAGGTCTACATGCGCTTCTCCAGCGGC
>DATDPU010000111.1:0-5531 GCA_035292585.1 Anaerolineae bacterium
GATGTTTTCCGCAACACCCAGACGGGCTTCTCCGATTTGGTCATGGGCGTCGCTTGCGCCTTGCACAATTGGCGCGTCAGTTTTCGTCAACCCTCAGCCGGTCAGCCCGCCCTGCTCGATTATTTCCGATAAGGTCTGTTACTTGTATACTTGTTTACGGGTATGCAGGCAGATAGGTAGCAGGTAAACAAGTAACAAGTAGCAGGTAGACCGGTACGGCGGTATAATCCCCGCGCGAGGAAGGCATGGCAGCCGAACGATTACAGAAGTTGCTCGCACAGGCCGGCTATGGCTCGCGCCGAGCCTGCGAGGCAATCATCGCCGAAGGCCGGGTGACCGTGAATGGGCAGGTTGCCCAGGTGGGCGATAAAGCCGATCCCGCTACGGATGTGATCACGATTGATGGACAGCGCTTGAAGCCCGAAGCGCCGCCGGTGTACATCATCCTTAACAAGCCACGCAACATCGTGACGACGAATGAAGATGAGTTTGGCCGCACGACGGTGCGCGAGCTGGTCAATTACGCGGGACAGGTATACCCGGTCGGCCGGCTCGATGCGGATAGCGAAGGCTTGGTGCTGTTGACCAATGACGGCGCGCTGGCGAATGTGCTGACGCACCCGCGTTATCAGCATGAGAAGGAGTACCTCGTCTTTGTCAAGGGCCGGCCGGATGAAAAGACGTTGAACGCCTGGCGACGTGGCGTGGTCTTACCTGAAGACGGTTACCGTACCGCACCCGCAAAAGTCGAGATCGTCAAGCACGAGAGCGGCGGCGCCCTGCTGCGGGTCGTGATGCACGAGGGGCGCAAACGGCAGATTCGGGAAGTGGCCCGCCTGTTGGGTCACCCGGTGCAGTATCTGCTGCGGATTCGCATCGGCCCAATTGACCTGGGCGATCTCAAGCCCGGTAAATGGCGCTTCTTGAACGCCAAAGAAATCCGGGCTTTGCGTGAAGTGGTTGACCGCGCGCGGGTGAAACCGGCGGCTACGCGGCCGAAGTCTCGGCTTAGATCGACTGCGAAGCGCAGAACGTGACGTGTGACAAGCGACGGGCGGCGGAGGTGATCAACTATCCGCCATCTGCAATCAGCCATAAGCCATAAGCGATGAAGCCTTCTATTGTTGCCATCGACGGACCCGCTGCATCGGGCAAGAGCACACTCGGTCATTTGCTCGCCCGGCGCTTAGGTTACTTGTTCTTCGATACCGGTGTGTTGTATCGCGCGGTGTCGCTGGCGGCGCTGGAGCACGGCGTGAGCATTGATGACGACGTGAGCTTGACCGAGCTCGCGCGACGCAGCCAGATCGACGTGGCCGAGTCGAGCGTGGACGATGGCCGCCAGTATACCGTTTGGCTCGAGGGGCGCGATGTGACGTGGGAGCTCCGCACGCCGGCGGTCGATGCGATTGTGTCACCCGTGTCGGCGGTGCCTGGGGTGCGACGTGCGCTGATCGAGCAGCAACGCCGTATCGCGCAACGGGGGCAGATCGTCATGGTCGGTCGCGATATTGGAACCGTTGTCTGTCCGGATGCCGATCTGAAACTCTTTATCGAAGCTTCCCTCGAAGTGCGCGCCCGCCGCCGTTACGCGGAATTGGTTCGACGCGGCGAGCCGGTCGGCTACGAGCAAGTGCTCGACGAGATGCGCCGGCGCGACGAGCGCGATCGGAATAAGCCGATTTCGCCCTTGGCGCCCGCGCCCGATGCTATCATCCTGGATACGACCGCGCTGGATATCGAGACGGTGGTTGAGCGAACAGAGCAGATCATCAAACAGCGTAACGAGGTGACCGCGCGATGAATGGGGAAGCGGGGGTCAGGAGTGGTCTGCGCGGTAAGCGGTTACGCCGCCGGGGCATCAGCCGCGCCGGCAAATATACGAATTATCGGCCGAGCCTGTTGCGGCGCTTCTTCACCGTTTGGCTGCGCATCGCTTTCAAGTTGACGATGCGCTTGAAGATCGTCGATCTCCACAACCTGCCGGCGCGCGGCGGGTGTATCGTGATGATCAACCACATCGCCTTTCTCGACCCGGTGATCGTCAGCGGCGCTTTTCCACGCCCGGTCATTTCGATGGCGAAGATCGAAGCCTACGATGATAAGGTCCTCGGCCCGTTGATCCGCACCTTTGACGCGTTTCCCGTCAACCGGGGCGATGTGGATCGCAGCGCGCTGCGCATGGCGTTCGACGTGCTCGACAGCGGTTTGCCCTTGCTGATCGCGCCGGAGGGTACCCGCAGTCAAACGGCCAGTCTCGGTGAAGCGCACCAGGGGTTGGCCTACATTGCGTCACAGACGGGTGCGCCGATCGTCCCGGTTGCCATCAGCGGCAGCGATCAGTGGAAACACAACATCAAGCATCTGCGCCGCACACCGATTCACGTGCGCCTGGGCCAACCCTTTATGCTCGACGCCGGCGGCGAGCCGCTCGACAGTTCGATATTGAAGGTGATGACCGACGAGGCGATGGTTCAGCTGGCCGCCGCGCTGCCGCCTGAACAGCGCGGCATTTACGCCGATCTGGATGCCGCGACGACACGTTACGTACGATTCGTCGATCCAAATGGCTAGTAACCTTTGATGCTAATTTGAGCCAAAGCACGCCGTAGTTTAGCCCCTTGTGGGCGCTGGAGTGGGGCCAAGCGCGCACAAGGCGCTAGGCTACGCGCGGAAAAACTGAACCGGCACCATTCATTGGCAGTCTTCCTCTAACGCTTTTCCGACACACGGGGGAGCGGGGTTGTGGTAGAATCACGGCGTGTACAGAACAGTTTCGGAAAGGAGGCGGCAGACCCAAAATAATCTCAGGGGAGACAGCGCATGGACTGAGCGCCAAAGCATCGGCCTCAGTTGACGAGGAGACGGTTCCTGCCGCAAGGCAGTGCTAACTCGCTTATCGCAAATAGCCTATCGCTGATTGCACTGGGTACGTGTTCTTACGATATGCGATACGCCATACGCGATATGCCAGAGGAACATCGAGAGATCAGCGGATGCCGTCAGGGTGAGCCATCACCCTCGTTTCTCCCTCCTGTGACGTAAAGCGCGACGCGAACGGCTCGAGGCGACTCGCAGCACAAGCACAGCGCAATGGCGGATGATAGGCGAAGGTCTTGCGAGAGACCGACGCCTAACTCAAACATCACCCCAAGGAGGGACTCCCATGTGTGGCATCGTCGGTTACGTCGGCGCACGCGATGCGACGCCGATCATCTTCAACGGTCTCAAGCGGCTGGAATACCGGGGGTACGACTCGGCCGGTATCGCCGTGATTGACAAGGGCCGGATTGCCCTGCGCCGCGAGGCGGGCAAGATCGATAGCCTGGGCGCGCTGTTGCAAGCCGAGCCGATGCACGGCTCGACCGGCATCGGCCACACGCGCTGGGCGACGCACGGCGGGGTGAATCAGGCCAATGCGCACCCGCACCTCGACTGCACCGGCAAGCTGGTGGTGGTGCACAACGGCATCGTCGAGAATTTCCTCGCGTTGCGGCAGGAACTCCAGGCTAAGGGACACACCTTTAAAAGCGAGACGGACACGGAAGTCATCGTGCACCTCGTCGAGCAATACTTGCGCGACGGCGCGGCGTTCGAAGAAGCGGCGCGCTTGACGCTGAACCGCTTACAGGGCGCGCAGGCCGTGGTGCTGTTGCATCACGATTGGCCCGATCGCTTGATTGCCTCGCGTATCGGGAACGCCGGCGGGATAACGCTCGGGCTGGGACAGGGCGAGATGTTCCTGGCATCGGACATGCCTGCTATCCTCGATTACACGCGCGAGATGATCTTCATCGAGTCGCGACAGATGGCGACGGTATTGCGCGATGGGGTGAAGCTCGCCACGCTGGCCGGTGAGCCGATCGAACTCCCGGTGCAGCACGTGCCGTACGATCCGGTGACCGCGGCCAAGGGCGAATACACCCACTTCATGCAAAAGGAAATCTTCGAGCAGGCTCGCTCGATCACCGATACGATCCGAGGGCGGGCTGATTTTGAGCGCGGTACGGTCGAGTTGCCGGAGCTGAATTTGCCGCCTGAAGCTGTCCGCGCGATCGATAAAATCTTCTCAGTCGCATGTGGCACGTCCTGGCATGCCGCGCTGGTGGGCAAGTATATGATCGAGTCGCTGGCGCGCGTGCCGGTGGAAGTCGATTACGGCTCGGAAGTGCGTTATCGCAACCCGATCATCGATGCGCGCACGGCGGTGTTGGCAATCGCGCAGTCGGGTGAGACGGTCGATACGCTGGCCGCGATGGAAGCGGCGCGCGACCGCAAGGCCAGGCTGTGGTGGATTGGCAACGTCGTCGGCTCGCAGGCGCACCGCATGAGCGACGGCGCGATCCTGATCAAGGCGGGCCTGGAAATCGGCGTGGCGTCGACTAAGACGTTTACCGGTTCGCAGGTCGATCAGTACCTGCTGGGTTGCTATCTGGGGCAACTGCGCGGGACATTGAGCGGCGATCGGTTGCGGACGGCAGTCGGCGCGCTAGCCAAGCTGCCCGACCTGGCCGGGCGGTTGATGGATCGGGCGGCCGAGGTCAAGGAACTGGCTGGGCAGTTCTATCAGCATGAGGATTTCCTGTTCCTGGGACGCGGCATCAATTTCCCCATCGCGTTGGAAGGCGCGCTCAAGCTCAAAGAGATTTCGTACATCCATGCCGAGGGTTACCCGGCCGGCGAGATGAAGCACGGCCCGATCGCGCTGATCGACGATAACCTGCCGGTGATGTGCATCGCGCTCAAGGATCACGTGTACGAGAAGATGATCAGCCAGATCGAGCAGGTGAAGGCGCGCGGCGGCACAGTGATCGCCCTGGCGACGGAGGGCGACGAAGCGATCCGGCGCAAGGCTGATCACGTGCTGTATGTGCCGGCGTGCGAACCGCTGCTCTCGCCGGTGTTGGCCTCGATCCCGCTGCAGATGCTGGCTTACTACATCGCCGTCCGGCGCGGGTGCGACGTCGATCAGCCGAGGAATCTGGCAAAGAGTGTGACGGTGGAGTAGCTGTTGCACTCAGTCAACAAGCAACTATTTCGCAGGACAGCCGGCGGGGTCTCCCCGTCGGCTTTTTCAGCTGGCGATTGCACACAAGCGCTCTAGGCCCGCGCCCACACGCCTGCGGCGGGTGCAGCGCTCCCGTCGCGGGCCGCGCGAAGCGGACGGTGAGCCAG
The DNA here is from genome assembly GCA_035292585.1 of Anaerolineae bacterium. Taxonomy (GTDB): domain Bacteria; phylum Chloroflexota; class Anaerolineae; order Fen-1058; family Fen-1058; genus DASSFZ01. Next base: position 5,176 of record DATDPU010000111.1, read on the forward strand.
TGGGCTGTGAATAATCACCAGTTTTTCGTACCTTGACAGGGCCGAACCGGTATGGTATATTTTGGTCGCCCTGAGAAATCAGGCAATCGTTGGAGATGAGAACTTCGGATGCCGATGAATCCCATCGGCGTTTTTGTCGGGCGTGTGTTGACAGGGTGCGCGGGGAGTGGTAGAATCGGCGCGCTCTGGCGGACGGCGTTGGAGGCCGGTCGCGGGTTCTTTAACAACTGAAGAGTGATAGGAACAGCGAATCGGAAACCCTGTCAAACGAAATGTTGGTGTGGGGTCGATGACCCGGCACTGATACATGACGGAGAGTTTGATCCTGGCTCAGGATGAACGCTGGCGGCGTGCCT
>DATDPU010000112.1:0-24688 GCA_035292585.1 Anaerolineae bacterium
TGGGACGGCACAACCCTCTTCGCTGCGCTCGTGGGCAGGCCGCCGCCCGTCCTTATAGCTGGCAATGAAAGGCGGCGGCTGGCACTGCCGTCCGCCGCAGGCCCACGGGGCGGCTTCGCACTGCAACTGCGGCAGGAACTATGCAACTTCAAGTTGTCGAAGTACTAGGTGTTGTCGCTAACAACCGAGGTGAATCTCTATCGCGGCCCTTCCGACATTGTCGTATTCATCGGTTGCGGTCAGCGTGATCGTGTGTACCCATTCGTCTCGACAGTCCCCGGCATAGAGACGCGCCGTCACTCTGTTGCCCCAGCCAAGAAACTCGCTTTGACCGCCGATGTCCGTCCGGTCGGTTATCCACCTCAGAGAGGAATCGGGAAGAGCCTGACCCTGCGTATCAACCGCTGCCCCTTCCAGAACAATGTCCCAATAAATGAGATGGAGATTTGGATCAGAGCCGGGGGCGCCGGGATTGATGCTGCCCTCCTTCGGATTTATGATGGTGACGGTCGGCGGAACAGATGCTACTCCATTGCCACTGAGCGGCGCAATCTGTGGGCTATCGGCTGCATTGCTGCTCAAGACGAGGCTGCCCCATCGCGAGCCGGCGATGACCGGCGTGAAGCCGACACGGATGCTGCAGCTCTTCCCCAGTTCAAGATTGGCATTGATGCAGTTGTCGTCCAGCGCGAAGAATTCACCTGGGTAGCCTTGGAGCGCCTGCGGCGCCGGGGTGCCGGACGTAACGCCATTAACGACACTCACGTTGCTGATCGTCAGAACATCCGAGCCGACATTGGTCACCGTGACGATCTGCGGCTGGCTGGAAGCGCCCAATCGTTGCTGACCGAAGTCTAAGCGACCGGGATCGACACGCGCGCTAGGCACGCCAACAGCCATCCCGCTCAGCGAAACGAGGTGTGGGCTGCCGGTAGCATGCTCCAGGATGGTCAGCTCTGCGCTGCGAGTCCCACCCAGTTTCGGCGCAAAGCGGATCTCGATGGCACAGCGGTTGCCCACCGCGAGGCTGGCGTTGGCGCAGCTGTCGGCAATCCTCTCAAACTCGTCCGGATTTTGCCCGGCCAGCAGCACATCTGCGATGGCCACGGCCACCGAGCCCATATTGGTCAGGCTGACGGTTTGTGATGTACCGGTCTCGCCGACGCGTTGAGTGTCGAAGTCGAGGCGAATGGGACTGACGTTAACCACCGGTCGAACGGTGGCCGAAGGTGTTGGCGAAGGCGTCACCGTTGCAGGCAGTCGTGGCACGCGCAGCGGCTGACCCGCGTAGATACGATCGTCGGTCAGGCAGTTGGCCAGCACGAGTTGCGGGATGGTCGCGCCCGTGGCGCGCGAGATGGATGCCAGGCGATCGCCCGGCTGGATGATGTAGATCGGCCAATCGACGCGTGTCGTACACGGCGTCGGCGTGGGCCTGGAGGCCGGCGTCTCGGTCGGCGTGGGCGTCAGCGGGGCTGGCGGCGTGGGCGGAGCTGCCATACGGAACATGGCTGAGACCGTTTCGCCGCCGGTTGAGGATTGCGCCGTCACCCACACGACTGACAGGCTGGCCCAACGCGCATCGACCGGGAAGGTGAACGCGGCATTGAAGGCGCGCGCTTCGTTCACCGTCGCGGCGACGACCACGGTTGTGGGGTCGAGCTGTGCCGCCAACCCGGTCGAAGCGTCGGTTAATCCGACGAACACCAGATCGCCCACAGGCCAACCCTCACCGCTGACGGTGACCAATGTCCCCGGCCCACCCTCGACCGGTGAGAGCTGGATGGAGCGCAGCTCACGAGCCGCGGCTACTGCTGATTGCAGTTGACGCGCCCGCGCCTCAAACTCGGCGCGCGATAGGGTAAGTGGCCATTGCGGACCAGGGGGCTGTCCGGCCGGCACGTGAACGTAATGGCCTACCACTAACGCAATGCGCACGCCAGCACCTGCCACTTCCACCGCGCCGTCGAAGCTGCCCACGGTCGTCAGTTGACGATCGGGATCGTACACCACCAGGAAATCGGTGCCTAAAACCGTAATTTCAGCGTTGCCCGGCGTCATGAAAACGGCTCTGCCGCCCCGTTCGGTCAGCTGGGACGTGAAGCCGCCCTCTTCGATGAACATGCGCACATCGAGCGGGACATCAGGTGCGCTCTCGGCGCGCACCACGCCCAGTTGCGTATCGCTAAACAAGCGCAGTCGCAGGCTGTCCCCAAAGTCCAGCAATCCCTCGCCACCCTCGCGCACGCGCAGACAAGCACCCTCATACAGGAGCGCCACTTTGTCGAATAACCGCTCGAGTGCGCTGCACTCGTTGCCGTGTTCCACGGCGTCGGTCACGCGCGTGACACTACCCAGTGGGTGGGGCGTATGGGTCGGTTGACTGCAGGACGAGCTGGCGACGGCCAGGATCAACGTGACGATCGTGGTGAGCACAGCTCGGCTTTTCATGATGCTGCCTTCCTTCCTCGTGTCGGGGTCAGCAAGCTGGCCCCCAACACACACAACGGCATCACCGCCCCGGCCAGGCCGACGAACATGGCGGACGAGGGATTGCGAACTGCATCACCGAGGATGCCAGCATCAGCCAGCCACAGCACCAACCCATCCGCGACGACCACGACGATCACTTTCAAGAGCGTACGTCCCGGCCAGTGCCGGTCGCTCATCACCCAGACGCTGCCCAGGCCGGCCACGACACCCCACAACGCGCCTTCGGCTGCGGCCAGCAACAGTGTCAGTGGATCGGTCTCGTAGCGCAGTAAAGTATGGAACAGCACCGCCAGCGCGAAGGAGCCTGCGCCAGCCAGGCCACCCACCAGCCAGCATAGCCACTGCCGGGGCCCCTGATAGCTGGCGCGTGCCACATCGACCCAGAACGTGAGCAGCAGCCCGGCCAGTGCGCCTGGCAGCGCGCGATACGCGGTGATATACAGCAGCAACGACTTATCGTGCGTTTGGGGGCCAAACGCCAACAAGAACGCCAGGCTGAAACCCACCGCCCCGCCTAGCATGCCGCGCAGCGCCGAATCGCGGATGCGCTCGACCTGACGGATCGTCTCGGCGCGGGCCAGTTCAAGCGCCGTACGCGCGGCGGCCCATTGCTGGATACGCGGCAACAGACTGGCACTGGCCAATCGGTAGCGTTCATCGCTCAGACGAATCAGGCGATTCGTTTGGAGCAGCTGGAGCACACGCCGCGCAGGGGCCTTGCCGACGGCATACGCACTCAAGTGAGCCAGCAGCTCGGGTTCAGTCGCACAACCGGTGCGTTGATCAGAGATGGCGGCCAGGACGTGCCACCCAATGACACGGTCGGCGGGCGAAAGATAGCGCTCCAGCACGCGGTCCAGGTAATCGCGCAGGATGCCAGCGGCGCGTCCCGACTGTTGATACATGGCTGAGGTCAACTGCGTCGCACCGGGCGCCAATCCCTCGACGAGGGTGTAGCACACGAGCTGCAGTTGCGGTAGGGCGATCTGCTCCGGGCCGAGATCGTCGATGAGCTGCTCCACCAGGCCCGGCTCAAAAGTCAGCTGCCCCGCTTGCGCCGTCTGGAGGACAACTTCGAGCGCTTCGTCACGGCTGAAGGCGGTCAGCCAGTATTGATTGGCGAACGGCTGTCGCACCTGGGGTTGAAAGGCGCTCAAGTGGCCGAACCATTCACTGCGCAGCGCCAGTATCCAGCGCACCGGCAGCAGGTCGTCGTCCAGGCAGGTTGCCAGCTCGGCGCCGAATTGAGCGCGCAGTTCGGCGCTCTGAACGGTGAACACGTCCTCGAACTGATCGAGGATCACGACGAGCCGCTGTCCACCCAGTAAGTCTGTCGCCCGGCGTAGGAAATCGTGTAATGAGGCGGCGGCCAGTTGAGGGGTCTGTTCGAACTGGGTGAACAGACTGCGTTTGATGGCCTCGGCGACTGAAGTCTGATAGGGGCGCACGTAGAGCGGTACGTGACCCTCGACCAACAGGCGCGGCTCAATTCCCGCTTTGAGCAAGCTGGTCTTGCCCAGGCCGCTGTCGGCATGTACCACGCTGAGCGGGCTGCGTTCCAGGCCGCTGAGCACGCGGTGGATCGCTGCGGAGCGACCGTAGAAGTGCGCGGCATCGCTGATGTCGTATTCGAGCAGCGCCCGGTAGGGATTGCCCACCCTGGCCTGAGGGTAGGCCTGCTCGGCTTGCCGCTGCAGGCGTTGAACGTAAGCGGTCACCGCTTCGGCCAGGCGCCGGCGCTCGTAGGCTTCGGCCTGCTCGGCGATCTCGACTTCCGTCAGCGCGCGCTCAATATGGGTGTAAATGACTCGCGCGCCGGCGCCGATCGCCGCCACACTGCGGTCGATGTTGCCAACGCTGATCGCGTGGCTATGCCCCTGGTCCTCGTTGCGTACCTCCGCCATCTTGTGCCTTCATCGAATTCACTGCTGCTCCGCGCGCGCCGCTTGCGCGCGCTGGGCAATCTTCTTGAACGCTGTGCTTAACCCTTTAATGGGATTGAGGAAAGCGTCGACGGCCACCTCCCAGGCATCGGGTGCGGTTTGGGCCAGGAAGTTGAACCATCGATTCACGCTGTGTTCCTCAGCTTGATCACCTTTAGCCGCCTCGATCTCCAACCCCTGGAGGGCGCTGGCAGCGGCTGATTTGTCTGGACCATCCGGCAAGGCGTTCACCTGGTGCGCCAGTCTGGCAAAGAGGTTGACCAGTTCGTCGCTCATTCCGCCGCTCAGCTGTTCAACCCTAGCCTGTGCTCCGTGCCCGATAGCGACGCCGGTGGCGTTCGTGAGGTTTCCCACCCGGATGCTCCGATCGGAAGTGGTTGGTATTGCCGGCTTTGATGGGCCAGTCATGGTGTCCTCCACATAGTCAGGTCGTCCATCTCGATGAGACGCGGACGTGGTTGAGAGTCAGACGCGAGAGCATAAGTGGGATCGCCGGCCTGCCATTGAATGGCGAGCGGCGCCGACAGATTGACGCGCGCCACCGGCGCCGCCTGGCCCGGGCCGTCTCACTCGTCGCGCACAGAGATAAACGCCAGCCGCGGATGTTTTCAGGCGCTGAGACGATACCCACTTGGGCGAAGGTACCTGAAGCAGATGCCGATCGGCGCGGAGACAGCAGGGTCAGGCCGGCTATGATCGGTCTTTGGGCGATGGGGCCAGCAAGCCGGCCAGGCCGCCAACCGCGGCGGAACCGATGGCCACCAGGAACTCGGGCGTGGGCCGGTCGGCTATGGCTAACAGGATCGCCCCGGCGATGCAGGTCAGAATCACCAGCCCCAACACCACGACGACGGTTCGATACAGGTCCAGTTTCTCGCCCACAGTGAGTTTAGCGACAAGTGCTTTGATCGACTGCGTCTGTGTTCGCATGCTGTCCTCCGCGAGCGTACCCGACAAGCGCTCAACGCCTCGTGAAGCGCCGGCGGGCTGATTGTCCGGTTCTACTCACATAAACGCAGCGCGCAACGTTTTTCCGGCACGCGCGCTGTAAAAACGAAGGCCCCTGCGCGAGACAGGGGCCTGGTGTGCTGTCGACCTCCGGTTAGGGTTGGCTTCTCCAGATACAGCGTCCGAGCGTGGTCGGCACGTTGATGATGCCATCCCCCGTCGCTGCGCCGCACTTGATCGCCCGGGCGACGTCACTCGGGAACATCCACATCCAGGGCGAGCCGATGATCTGGGCGCGACCGAGTAGGATGTCGCCAATGTCCTTGGGTCTGGCGCCTGTCTGCAGCGTAAGCGCGGCCAAGCCGCTGACCAGCGGCGCGGAGAACGAGGTGCCGCTCCAGTAGGCGAAGTGCGACGTGAACACGGCCGTCGCGGTCAGCACCGGGCCGATAATAGCCGTCGGGCAGTCACCGGCGCAGTCTTGGGTCTTGGGTGCGCAGACGAGCGTCTGCGTGATTGTCGATGTCGCGGTGATCGGCGCCACGCCTTCGCCGCCCTCGCCCGCCGGAGCCGAGACGTCGCCCCAGTTGGCGAAGCACGACCGCTGGCGATTGGCGGCGCTGCCGGCGACGCCGATGACGAACGAATACGCGGCGGGGAGCTGCGGATCCGCTGGCAGCGATTGGAGATGGTTCGGCCACGAATCATTGCCGGCGGCGGCCACCACAACGATCCCGCTTTGATAAGCGGCATGCGTCGTCAACAGCAGCGACTCGACCGCATCCGTCTTCAAGATAGCCTGTGCTAGCTTAAGTTCGACGCTGATGGAGCCGGTCTCCGGGAGATTGAAGGCCGTGGTGAGGATCACGCCGGTCTCCAAGGGCTTCAACACTCCCAGGCTCAAATTGATGACCGCGCCCCGTAGCTGGTCGCGATCTAGATTCACTTGACTGACGAACTCATACAGCCGGGTCACCAGCGCAAACAGAGTGCCACAGCCGTTTGGATTCAGCACTTCGTACAGAACGATGTCGCTGGCAGGCGCGATCTCATGGATCAACCCGGCGACGAACAGTCCATGATCGCTAACGTCGGAAAGGATCTCAGTATTCGTCACCGATGGCCGTAGCTGAATGTTCGGCAGCGAAGAGGAGGGCACGACGGTCAAGGTCATTGGAGGCGATATCCAGTCGATGGTTTTCGTCAGTATGCGTTCGCCTGTTTGGAGCGTGACGGCGGTCTCGGTAAACGCGGGGGCGGTATCGAACACGCCGATCCGAATGCCTTGTCCAGCGCCATTGCGCGCGGCGACAGCCGAGGAATACTGCAGCGTCAGGCCCAGACCGATGTGTTCCAGCGCCCATTGCTTCGCAAACAGGGCGCTGGCCGCCTGCGGCCCCATGCCCCCGATGGGGCTGCCTCCCGTCCCATAGGGGCTGCCACCGGTGCCATACGGACTGCCGCCGGTGCCATAGGGATCGCCACACGACTGGTCACCTGCCGTGCCGGCGGTCAGGTAATTCGGATCGGCGATGACCAGAAGGTTATTCGCGCTGGCCACGGCATTGATCTCGTTGACCACATTCGAAACAAGCAACACCGGCGATACGGGCAGAGTTGTCGTAACTCGATAGAGCTGGAGCTTCAGCGAGTCCAGCGCCGTAGCCGGGAAGGGGCCAATGCTCGCGTTCCGATCGACCACGCCCCGCAGTTGACCCAGGTAACCGAGATCGCAATTAATCGCACGCGTCAACGTGACGCTCAAATTGCTCTCAACCGTGTTGGTTACCGTCGCGATGGCGTCTGCAGGGCCAATCACAATGACCTGGCTCTCGACAAAGAAGACGCCCAGCGCCGCCTGCTGCACCACCGCCTGCGCACTCGGCAGCGTCGGCTCCGCTGCTGAGGCGGGCGCGTCCAGTTCACAGCTGAACGCGCGCGTGACCTGAGCCGGGCCAACGATCCGGCTACAGAGGTAGCCGACCACGATCACGATCAGCGTCACCAGGCTGATGCGGACGTATCGGGTGATACGGCGTGCCTCGGGAGTGTGCGGGTTTGCCTCAGACATGATTGCTCCTCGTCCTCACAGCTCAGGTGTACGGCCGAAGCGACAAGCTTGCTTCGTTTCACCACAATAAACGGAAGATTCACCTGTTTTTGCTGAAGGAGCCTGAATCAAAAGTGGAACCGGCGCGCTTACAGCGGTCCGGCATCACCGACCAGGAAGAAGGGCGCCCAGAAGTACGGATGGGTGCAGGCTTGCCGGTCGGGTCGCGGCTCAACCTGCCCTTCGATGAACTGCAACTGAGCGAAGCGCAGCGCGGCTCCCTTGGTGTAGCCCTCCGCCATCTTCGTGTAGAAACACTTCATGAGCTGCTCGGTCGAGCGGTCTTCCACTGCCCACAGGCTGAGCACCAGCGAGGCCGCGCCGGCCGACAGGAATGCGCGCATCAGCCCCAGCAATTCGTCGCCCCCACTGACGACGCTGCGCCCAGTCTGGCACGCGCTGAGCGTGACCAGCGAGGCCCGCAGGCGCAGATTGAAGATGTCAAGTGTCGTCAGCCAGCCGTCGTCGAGCGCCAGGCCGGAGAACAGGGGATTGTCGGGCCGAAAATCGCCGTGCGCGGCCAGGTGCAGCACACGCGCCTCGGTGGCTGCCTCGCGCAGCTGCGCGAGTGTGGCTGCCTGTTCCAGCCAGACCTGACCCTTCATCAAGCCTGCGATCGATCGAGCTTCCTGCACGGCATGGAGCAACCGGCCGGCGTTGGAGTGACCGATGGCCACCAGACCCGCCGGAGCGAGTTGAGCCTCATGACAGTAGCGCAGGAAACTGCTGCTGGGCAGGTAGTTGATTTCGTGCCGTTGTACCAGATACGATTGCCCATCGTGCAGCGCATGAAACGGTAGATAGTGCAGCGGGCCGTGCGGCACAATAACCAGCTGCGGATACGGCGACAACGCATCAATTAACGGCTCGATCAGCGCGGCGTAGAGCTGGCCTAACAGATCGCGGACGTTGCGTTCCAGGTAGCCCACTTGATCCGGCGTGCTGTGCGGCATCGTTTTCAGGTTGAGCCACAAGCGTTGCATGCGCCGTTGAGCGTCAGCCAGTTGGCCGGGTAACCGCACACTCCGCACGGTCTCGCGCGTGATTAGGAAGGCGACGAACTGACCGCGAATCGCGAAGTATTCCAGCAAGAGCGTGCCGGGTTGCAAATACGGCTGGATCGGCTCCGTGCGAACCTGCCAGAGCGCCGCGTCGCGGGCGTAGTCGGCGTTGCGAATCAGCAGCCTGTGCCACAGTTCCGTGATGCGTTGCTCCAAGGCTAAGACATCTTGTTGGGCTTGTTGCCGCTCGGAGCTGGACGAAGTCCAACCTCGCTCGCCCGATTCTGTGTCGCTTTCCCAACGACGACACAGCCGGTCGCGCTCAGCGCGCAGGCGCGCCAGTTCGTCCACCAGCGGCCGATCGGTAGCGTTGCGCACCTGGATGCTCAGGTCGAGCCGGTGGGCTAACAGGTCGAGCAGTGCGCGCGATTTGGCGCGTTCGGCATACTCCAGGCCGCGCAGCGGCTGATCGAGATTCAGACAGAGTTCGACGGCGTCTTCGTAGATTCCTTCTTTGTCCTCCAAAAAGCCGACTCGAAACTCGACCATCAGCCGCCCGCGCAATCTTTCCAACTCCTCGATCGCCCGATCGTACTCGACCAGCGCCGCCGGGAGCTGTCCCTGTGCGGCGGCCAAAGCGCCCATCAGCTGGTGGGCCTGGTATAGCAGTGTGGGCACGATGCGTGTCTCGCCCACGGTGAGCGCCTCGGCTGCCAGACGCTCCGCATGTGAATAGCGACCCAACGCCAGCGTGGCGCGCGCGGCGACCAGGCACGCTTGCGCTTCCTCGACCGGCAAATCATGCTGCCTGAACACATGCGCGCAGTCTTGCGCCACGGCCAGACACGCCTCGTACTGCGCCTGGCGCAGCAACACGACGGCCTTTTCCAGATCGGCTGAGGCGACCCACACGCGATTGCCTTCGGCCTCGAACAGGCGGCGCGCCTCGGCCAGGGAAGCTAACGCCTCCGCATAGCGGGCCAGCTCGGCATAGGCGATAGCCTCGTTGACGATCGCCTGCGCCACGACATATTGGGAGCCGAGTTCGGTGAACAGGTGACGCACGCGGCGACATTTCTCCAACACGTCAGCAAAGCGGCGTAATTGGAGCAGGCAATCGCTGGTGAACAGCTCGACGAGTACGGCGTCGCGCAGCCGCCCATCGTTCATGAAGACATCGCGCACCTGATCGAAGTTGTCCAGCGCCTCGTTATAGCGGCCCAGGACGAAGTACGTCAGAGCCAGGCTCTGTTGCGCGCGAGCCGATTCGACATGCTGACCCCAGCGGGTCAACATAGCCCGCGCCATCTGGCTGGCCTGGATCGACTCGTCGAAGCGGCCCAAATTCCGTAACACGACGGCCTGATTCATGTGAACCAATCCCAGGCCCGGCTCTCCCTCCGATCCCAGCTGGCGATACAGCCCTTCGGCCTGGTTGATCGTGTCCAATGCCTGGGCGAGGTTCCCCATGCGATCGTACAGCGTGCCCATATTCATGATCAGCGTCGCCTGCGCGCGCCGCTCACCGTGCGCAGCCAGAACAGCATTCGCCCACTGGCCGATTGTCACGGCTTCTTCGTAACGCCCCAAGTTTCTCAACGATCCGATTTTGCCGACTTGCGAGCGGGCCTGCTCGACGAGCCGACCTTCGGCCTGGTAGATTTGGGCTGCCTCGTCGTAGAGCTCGACCCCGCGCTGATAATCGCCCAAGCCAATGGACACGGCATTCGCCTCGGCCAGCAGGCCGAGCGCGCGGTGTGGAGTGCGGCGAGTCAACTCAGCCATGAAGTACAGGAGACTCGCGATCTGCAACGAACGCTGAATATCGACGCGTAAAAACTGGTCGGCCTGTGCCTTGAGGGCACTGGCGACCTGGTCGTCGAGTGCGGAGACATGCGCTGCGAGGAATCGCTGTTGAGCGTCGGTGTCCAGGAGCTCCAACAGCTGCTCGAGCAAACTTTGGGCGTCCACCGTATTCCTTTGTTCAGACGCCCCACCGGTCGAGCGTGAGGGTCAGACTTCGAGGGCCTGAATCTGAATCTCCACCTCCGGCCCGTTGAGGATCAACGCATATTGGCCAGAAATCAAATGAGGAATAGTGAAATTGCCGGACTCATCGATCGCCGCCGTCGTAATCGACTGTTCGTCTTGCCAGAGTTGCGCGGTCAACGGGCGCGCCTCCAGCCCGGTAATCAACCCCAGCAGCACTTTGCGATCCGGCTGTTCGACGTCCGCTTGAACTTCGATGGCAACTTGAATCTCATCGACTTGATAAATGTAAGGCTCGTCGTACTCGCCCCGAATCCCCGCGACAGCCGGCGCCAATGGCCCCGCGCCGCGTGGCCGGTCTTTGCCTGTTCCACTGACTAACCGCGCCATGCGCACCTTGACCTGCTCCCGCACGCCGGGTTCCGGAGCCAGATCGCGCAAGTAACTCCTCAACTGGGCGACTTCACGCGAGCAGTGAGGGCACTCGCGCAAGTGTTGCGCCACAGCCACCCGATGAGCGGTCGGCAGCATGCCCAGGTGATAGTCTCCCAACTCCGATGGCGTAGGGCAGGTAAGCCGGTATAGCCTAGCCGTCAGGCGGTTTTGCAATCGGGCAAAAGCGCGGGCTTTGTCGCTACAGTATGTGCAGCGCTCCAGATGCGCCGCCACAGCAGAGTCAGCCTCGCCATCGACGTAGGCCAACAATTGCCTGTCATCCAGGGCCGGCGGGGATATGCAGTTCATAGATACTGTTCACCTCATCACGCTCATCTTTTGCCCCCGCCGGACACCGACTGGTCTGCCGCGTTCGCGCGAAACGCATCACTCTGCCCATTAGGTCAAAGCTGCGGCGAAGCCTGCCATACCGTTGGTTTCCTCATCCCTATAAACGAAGACGGCCTCGTTTTTCATTCATACTCGCCGAGGAGTTTTCTAAATTCGGGATCGCGGCGTAGCCGGGCCAGCACGTTCTGCTTAATGCGATAGACTTCATCCACCTCATCGAACAGGACCTGAAACTGGTCATAGATCTGGCGGGGTTTGAGCGCCTGTACGTAAGTGCTCTGTATGACCAGGCGCTCCTTTTCGTCGTGCAATCGGGCGAGAATCCACTCCCAAAGCGATTGCCGATACATGCGGTCGAGCGTCTGATCCTCCACCGTCGGATGCTGTGTTTTACTGTCGATATCCGGCTCGTCAACAGTAGCATATCGGCTGACCCGATCGGTCGATCGGCCGTGGTCGATAATGGCGCTATGGACACACATCTTCAAGTAGCCTAGCAACGACTTGAGTTCTGAGAAGCGGCTGAACTTATCGGGTGTCAAGGCAACCCATATCTTCTCGAAGGCGCGGTTGACGAAGTACTGCACTTCCTCGCCGCTGGCCTCAAGTCCTGAGTGCTGCCTCACCCATCCGGCGACCAGGGACTGATATTGAGCGTGGATCAGCTCCCAGGCGGACTGTTCCCGTTCCAGGATCGCTCGCTGGAATAGCTCAAAGCAATGCTGCGGATCATAACTCTGGCCCTGGAAGAAACGATCAGTTTCCCGCGCACATTGCTGAGCGATGTCTGCCAGAGTTCGCATAGAGAACGGCCTTATGAGACCTGGGAGAACACGTTGGCTAGTATGATTTGAATGAGCCGGGCTGAATCCGGGTCAAACCACGAAGCGCCGAATGGAGAGGAATGTAGCAGCCGTCTTCGGCGTACGCTTAATTGTGGATGTCCGATCGGCAATCGGGAGTGTAGCACTTATTGCCACGACGGTCAACATTCTCATAATTGCAATCACGACTACAACGCCAGCTTGTAGGACAAATGGCCCGTTTTGTTTCCATCCCTGCCCTTGCGGTTATTGGCAAGATTCCACTCACAACTGCACCTGCTCGCCCGCCGTCGTCACCCGCTATCAGAAGCGGATTTCGGGGCCGTGATGCGTTGGATCGCCAGGTCTTCACCCTCGGCTGCCCCAGGGCCGATCAAACAGTCCTAGTACCCCGACCACTTAATTTTGCGGGGTTGGGACGGCAGTTGCACTGCCGTCCGCCGCAGTGCAACTGCGGCAGGAACTATGCAACTTCAAGTTGTCGAAGCACTAGCCAGCCGAGTTCGGCGAACTCGCTGACATGCGCGTGAAATAAGTATCGACCCGGCCGCCTGCGCGAAAAGGTCGAGCGCGATCCGATCCGCCTCGCGCTGATCCTCACCGTCCCCGGCCTTGGGTATTTCCTGGCCGAAGGGTAGTGCTTCAACTGTTATGCCAAATTTTGGTGTTTGGGTTGACAGGCCGCCGGATACCAGTTATAATCGCGGCAGTTTGAGGTGATAGGTGGTTGACAAAAGTGGGCGGCCCCCACTTTTCTGTTTAGAATGACGTTGTTTTGTACGACTGTCTTCCCGGCGCTCGATGCCGGGCACAACTGAATATCGCCAAGGAGGAATGGCGAACCCATGAAGAGCGAGTTTCTGTTAGCCTTTAATCAAATCTGCAGCGAGCGCAACCTGCCCAAAGAGGTGGTGCTGGAGGCGCTGTCTAATGCGTTGGTGTCGGCCTACCGCAAGAACGTCAACGCCTCGTCGGCGCAAACGATCACCGCCGAGATCGACGGCGAGACCGGCGCGGCGCGCATTTTCGCCGAGAAGGAGATCGTCGACTCGGTCCACGACGAGCGCACCGAAGTGGCGCTGACCCAAGCGCGCCAGCTGGACAAGGACATCAACCTCGGCGACATGATCATGGTCGACTCCACGCCGGAGGACTTTGGGCGCATCGCGGCGCAAACGGCCAAGCAGGTGATCTTGCAGCGTATCCGCGAGGCGGAGCGCGAGGCGCAATACGCGATCTACGCCGAGCGCGAGGGCGAGATCATCAATGGCACGGTGCAGAGCATTGCGGCCCAGGGAGTGGCGTTGAACCTGGGTCGCACGGAAGCACTGCTGCCGAAAAACCAACAGGTGCCCGGCGAGCGTTATCAGCTGCACCAGCGCATCCGCGCGTACGTGCTCGAAGTGCGCAAGACCAGCCGTGGCCCGCAGATCATCGTCAGTCGCAATCATAAGAATATGCTGCGCCGCCTGCTCGAACTGGAAGTGCCGGAAATCTATAACGGCACCGTCGAGATCAAGAGCATCGCGCGGGAGGCGGGCGCGCGCTCCAAGGTGGCCGTGGCCGCCATGCAGGCCGGGGTAGACCCGGTCGGTTCGTGCGTGGGGATGCGCGGGGTGCGCATCCAGTCGATCGTCAATGAGCTGGGCGGCGAAAAGATCGACGTGATCGAGTGGAGCGGCGATATGGCGGTGTACATCGCCAAGGCGCTGTCGCCGGCGCGCGTGCTGACCGTTCACATCGACGAAGACCCGCATGAAGGCAAGACCGCATTGGTCATCGTGCCGGACGATCAGTTGTCGCTGGCGATCGGCCGCGAAGGACAAAACGCGCGCCTGGCCGCCAAGCTCACCGGTTGGCGGATCGACATCAACGGCTCGACCGAATCGGCGCGCAATGCCCTCAAGCGCATCGAGGAAGAACCGGCCCTGCTTGACGAGCTGGGCGAAGCGAAAGACTTCGCGCCCACTTTGCAGGCCGTTATGCAGCGCCACGCCGAGCAGCCGTTGCCCTGGAACGGCGAAGAGCTCCAGGTGATCCGCCAGGTAATCGATGGCGTGCAAACGGCGCTGCTCGAACGCCGTAAGGAAGAGCGTGAACGGGCGCGCGCGGCCGAGAAGGCGCAGCGGGCCGCCGCTCGCGTCGAACCGACGCCCGCCGATACCAGCCGGCAGGCGCAGATTGAAGCCTATCGCGCCCGCATTCCGGTGCTCACCTTCGAGACGCCGCTCGGCGCGTTGGAACTCAGCGCGCGCGTGATGAAGAACCTGGAGAAGTCCGGCCTGGCGAATGTCGGCCAAATTCACGAGCGGTTGGCGACGGGCGACGAAGCGATGTTGGCGATCGAGGGGATTGGCCCCAAGGCGCTGGCTGAAATCAAGCAAGCGATCGAAACCAAGGGTCTGGGTTTGTTGCCGCTGCCCGAACCCGTTGTCGAGGAAGCGCCGCCTGCGCCCGAACCCGCTGCGGTCGAAGCGGTGGCCGCCGAAGCCGCTCCCGTCGAAATGGTCGCGCCTGAAGCCGCGCTGGCCGGCGCGGAGGCGGTTGCGCCGCTTGAACCTCAGCCCGCCGAAGCGGCCGCGGTTCAGTTGCAGCCGACCCTCGCGCCGCCCGCCCTCGGCGAGGCGGTTGTCGAAGAAGAAGAAGAGGAGCTCGAGTCTCAGGCGGCGGGCAAGAAGAAGGCCAAGAAGAAGGGCAAGCGCAAGGATCGCGTGTTGGTCTTCGACGAGCAGCTGGGTCAGGTGGTTGCCGTCAAAGAGCGCAAACGCGCCAAAGACGTTTGGGAAGACGAAGAGATATAGTTTCCAAGGTGCTGGCTGGGTTACCCGACCCGCGCTAGACTAAATTGGACAAGACTTACGCAGCTGCAGGTTGCTGCCGCAGTTCAGCCGCCGCCCAACATTGCCCTTCAGAAGAAGGGCGGCGGCCTGCCCACGAGCGTAGCGAAGAGGGTTGTGCGGCAGATGAGGCGGCAGTGCAACTGCCGCGCCAACTGCGTAAGTCCTGTTGGACAAGGTTGCGAAACACACCGCCGATCGGGCGGCCTATTATCAATTTCATTCATGCCAGGCAAGCACATTCCTCAGCGCACCTGTACCGGTTGCGGTGAAGTGCAGGGTAAGCGCCAGTTGACGCGAGTGGTTCGCACGCCGGAGGGCCGGGTGGAGATCGACCCGACGGGAAAGCGTAGCGGACGTGGCGCCTACGTGCACGAACGTCGCTCCTGTTGGGAACACGCGCTACGCGGCCGATTGATGCACGCGCTCAAAGTCGAGCGCCTGAGCGACGCAGACCGCGCAGCGCTGGAGCAACACGCAGCGGCGCTGACAGACGAATCACGCGAGGCTGTTGCATGAACAGATAGCGGTTCGCCGGAGCGTGCGCCAGGCTAGATCGGAGATAACCATGAGCACGAACGGGAAAAAAGTCGTCGAAGTACCGAGTGTTCTGACGGTCAGAGACCTGGCCAATCTGGTGAAGATAAGCCCGATCAACGTCATCAAAGAGTTGATGAATAACGGCATCATGGCCAATATCAATCAGCAGCTGGATTACGACACGGCGGCGATTGTCTTGACCGAGTTGGGCTTTGAACCGCACGAAGAACGACGCGCTGAAGCCGAAGCCGCTGCGGAATCGGCCGCGCCGGCCACGTTGTGGCAGCGGCTGTATGCCGGCGAAGACCCCCGCCAGCTCAAGCCCCGCCCACCGGTGGTCACCGTGATGGGCCACGTCGACCACGGCAAAACCTCGCTGCTCGATGCCATGCGCCACACCGATGTCGCCTCCGGCGAAGCGGGCGGCATCACCCAACGCATCGGCGCGTATCAGATCGAACACAACGGGCGCAAGATCACCTTTCTCGACACGCCCGGCCACGAAGCGTTCACGGCGATGCGCGCGCGCGGCGCGCAGGCCACCGATTTGGCGATCCTGGTGGTGGCCGCCGACGACGGCGTGATGCCCCAGACGAAAGAGGCGATCTCGCATGCCAAGGCGGCGGGCGTGCCGTTGATCGTCGCGCTCAACAAGATCGATAAACCCAACGGCAACCCGGAGCGCGTCAAGAAAGAGCTGCACGACAACGGCGTGACGATCGACGAGTACGGCGGCAACGTGCTGTTGGTGCCGGTCTCGGCCAAGAAGAAGATCGGGATCGACGACTTGCTCGAAGCGATCTTGCTGCTGGCCGATTCGATGGAGATCAAGGCCAATCCCGATCGGGCGGCCATCGGCACGGTGATCGAAAGCAAGCTCGACAGGAGCCGTGGCCCGATGGCGACCGTGCTGGTGCAGAATGGCGCGCTGTCCGTTGGCGATGCGCTCGTCATCGGCCGCATCTTCGGCCGCGTCCGCGCGATGATTGACGACAACGGCCGCTCGATCAAGAAAGCGTTGCCGTCCACGCCGGTCGCCATTATCGGTCTATCCGAGGTGCCGAATGCCGGCGATATGTTTGAGGTGGTCAAGGACGAGCGCACGGCGCGGGCGCTCGCCGGAGAACATGCGGAGGCGCTGACCTCGGTTGCGCCGGGCGCAGACCGCAGCAAGGTCTCGCTGGAAGACTTCTTCCGCAAGGCGCAGGCCGAAGGCACTAAGGAACTGCTGTTGGTGATCAAGGCCGATGGGCAAGGCTCGATCGAGCCGCTGGTCAACTCGCTGGAGCGGCTCGACCTGGGCGAGGTGAAAGCCAAAGTGCTGCACACCGGCATCGGGCGCGTCAGCGAGTCGGACGTGCAGCTAGCCACGGCCTCCGATGCCATCGTCATCGCCTTCAACGTCGAGGTGGACGAGGCGGCCCGGCGCATGGCCGAGTCGGAAGGCATCGACATCCGCCGCTACGACGTAATTTACAAGCTGGTCGAAGACATCGACAAAGCGCTGCGCGGGATGCTCCAACCGGTGTATCAGGACAAGGTCATCGGGCGGGCCGAAGTGCGCCAGGTGTTCAAAATCAAGAGCGTCGGCGTCATCGCCGGGTGTATCGTCCGCGAGGGCGTGTTGCAGCGCGACGCGAAAGCCCATGTGCTGCGCGACGGCGCTGTCGTTCACGACGGCGGCATCGCTTCGCTCAAGCGCTTCACCGAGGATGTCAAGGAAGTGCGGCAAGGCTTCGAGTGCGGGATCGGCCTCGCCAACTTCAAAGACTTCAAAGAGGGCGACATCGTCGAGTTCTATGTGAAAGAACGCGTGAGTTAAGTCGTGGATGCGTGATGAGTGAAACGTGAACGCACCGATCACTTATCACGTTTCACGCTCACCTGCACTGCACCCACCCCCTGCCTTCGGCGGGGGCGCGCTGGGCGGGGTGCAAGTGTCACGTTTTACTGCCATGACTGCTTATCGGGCTGAACGTGTTGCCGAACAACTTCAACATCTGATCGGCGAGCTGCTCGAGCGGCGCATCAAAGACCCGCGCCTGGCGCGGGTGAGCGTCACCAGCGTCAAGGTCTCGCATTCTTTGCGTGAGGCGACGGTCTATGTCAGCGCCCTGGACGGCGCGGCCGTCAAAGCGGAAGTGCTCGACGGCCTGGAACGCGCCGCCGGGTACTTGCGCCGCGAAGTGGGTCAGCGTTTGCAGCTGCGCAGTGTGCCGGAGCTGTTCTTCAAGTGGGACACCTCTTTGGAAACGGGCGAGCACGTCTTGCGCTTGCTGGACAACCTGAAGGAAGAGTGATTTCCTTGTCCGACCGCAGCACGGCTCCGGCGATCGATGTGGCGCGGCTGGCCGCAAACTTCATCCAACGGTCCGCCACCGTGGTTATCCTCACCCATACCGCCCCCGACGCCGATGCGATCGGGGGCGTGTTGGGCTTGACGCTGGCGCTGCGCGCGCTGGGCAAAGCCGTCACCCCGGCCTGCAGCGACGAAGTGCCGGCGCGTTTTAAGATCATGCCCGGCTACGCCGACATCGTCCGCGCCGTGTCGACGCCGCCCGATCTGCTGATCGCGCTCGATTGCGCCGATCGCGAGCGCATGGGCCGGCTGCCGGCCGGATCGGAATGGCAGAGCGTCCCGATCCTCAACATCGATCATCACGTGACCAACACCCGGTTTGGGCGCGTCAACTGGATCGATCCGGCGGCGACGGCGACGAGCGAAATCGTGCTGCGCTTGATCGATGATCTCCGCATCCCGCTCACGCCCGATATCGCCGCCAATCTCCTGCACGGCATCGTCGGCGACACGCTCGGCTTCCGCACGCCGCATACCACACCGCACGCCCTGGAGAGCGCCCGGCGCTTGATGCTTGCCGGAGCCAACCTGTCGGAGATCATGGAGCACCAGTTCAATCGCCGGACGTTCGCGTTGCTGTGCCTGTGGTCTAAAGCGCTTGGCACGTTGACACTCGAGCCGGCCAGCGGGGCCGGCTACGCGCGGGTGTGCTGGGCCTCGCTCAGCCGGGAGGCCCGCCGCGCCTGTGGGGAGGCCGACTGGGGCAATAACGGTTTGAGCAGTTTTCTGATCAGCGCCGACGAGGCGGATGTGGCGGCGATGCTGCTCGAAAAGGACGACGGCCGGATCGACGTGAGCTTGCGCGCCAAGCCCGGCTTCGACGTATCGGGCGCGGCCCAAGCGTTGGGCGGCGGGGGTCACCCGTTGGCTTCCGGCGCCGCCATCGACGGGCCGCTCGCTGCGGCGACCGAGCGCGTTTTGTCGGCGCTCAAGTCCTTGCGACGCCTCGATCGGCAGTCCATTGAATGAAGATAACCACAAAGTCACCAAGACACTAAGATGACTTTGTGCCGCTTGCCCCGCATCTTTCTGTGGGGTCGTGTCTTGGTGGTGAATCGTTTCTTCCCTAATTATGGACGGGATTCTGGTGCTGGATAAGCCAAGCGGCTGGACCTCGCACGACGTGGTCGCCAAGGTGCGGCGGCTGACGCAGATCAAACGCGTCGGCCATACCGGCACGCTCGACCCGTTGGCGACCGGCGTCCTGGTGCTGTGCCTGGGTCAGGCAACCCGCCTCGTCGAGTACCTGGCCGGTCACGCCAAGCGCTATCGCGCCACCATCCGCCTGGGCGTCGAGACGGACACTTACGATGCGCAGGGACAGACGATCGCGCAGCGACCGGTGGAGGTGAGCGCGACCGCGCTGCGCGAGTCACTGGCGACCTTCGCCGGCGCGATTGAGCAAGTCCCGCCGATGTACTCGGCCATCAAGCAGGACGGGCAGCGGCTCTACGATCTGGCGCGGAAGGGCATCGAGGTGAAGCGCGCGTCGCGCCGGGTGACGATCCACTCGATCGATCTGCTCGACGTCAACCTGCCCGATATCACGCTCGAAGTGCACTGCTCGGCAGGAACCTACATCCGATCGTTGGCGCACGACCTGGGCGAGCGCCTGGGCTGCGGCGCGCACCTGGCGGCGTTGATTCGCACGGCGGCTGGCCCTTTCACTTTGGCGCAAGCCGTGACGTTGGCGCAGCTGGAAGCAGCCGTCACTGCCGGTGCGTGGCCGGCGTTGCTGCAGCCGCTCGAAGCGGCGCTTACGGCGTTTCCGTCGATCCGGTTAAGCGCGCCCGACGCGGCGCGCGCGCGCCACGGCCAGAGCCTCGCGCTGCCTGAAGCCGCTTCCCTCATGGTTGAAGCCGAGCGGATTCGCGTGTATGATCCGGCGGGTCAGCTCATTGGCGTGATGCGCCTGGACCCATCCCGTAACGAACTTCGGCCGGAGAAAATCTTCAGTGAACAGTAAGCACTGTTCACTGTTCACTAGCCACTGAATCGTAACTCCATGCGAGTCGTCTCTTCCCTTCAGGCTGCGCAGCTCGACGAAGACAGCGTCGTCACCATTGGCGCGTTCGACGGCATTCACCGTGGGCATCGCGCGGTGATCGAGAGCGTCCGCCGGGCGGCGCTGGAACAAGGCCGCGCTTCGGTCGTCGTCACCTTCTTTCCGCACCCCAGCGTCGTGCTCGGCCGGACCGAGCCGTTCTACCTGACCTCGACCGAAGAAAAGATCGGCGTGTTGAACGAGATCGGGATCGATCTCCTGGTCGTCATGAACTTCACGCTCGAAATGTCGCGCACGCGCGCCGCCGATTACGTGTCGTTGCTGGTCGAGCAGCTGCGCCTGCGCGAGGTGCATGTGGGTTACGATTTCGTCTTCGGTTATCAGCGCGCAGGCAACATCGATTTCCTCCAGCGCCTCGGCCCGGAGTATGGTTTCGGCGTGCGGGTGATCGAGGCTTTGCTGAACGCGGGCGAGCCGATCAGCAGCACCGGCATTCGTCATGCCCTGCGCGCCGGCGATGTGGAACTGGCCGCGCAGTGGCTGGGCCGCCCATTCCGCTTGAGCGGCGCCGCCTCGCGCAGCCCGCAACCCGGCTTCCCGGTGGTTCCTCTCGACGTGTGGCAGGCCCATGCGATTCCGGCGAACGGCGCGTATGCCTGCTGGGCCTGGGCCGGTGATTTGCGCTACAAGGCGCTGGTCGATCTGGGCGCGAGAACGGCGGGGGAGGGCAGGCCGGTTCGGACCGTCGATGTGCAGCTGCTCGATCAAAGCCGCTCTCTCGACGGCCTGCGTGTGGCGCTGGACTTTGTGACGCGGCTGCGTGAGCGTGATGCTGAGGCCGTGCGGAGAATGTTAGCGCCATAGTGTCCCTGTTTACCTGTCTACCTGCTACCTGTTTATCTGCCTACCGCGCCGTAAGGACCATCCCATGACCAAGACCCGCGACATTTATCTCCTCAACCCCAAAACGCTCAGCCCGGAAGTGATCGCCGTGGCGTTCGCGAAGACCAGCCGTTCGCCGGAGTCGTTCCGCGACATTGCCGCCGAGTTGAGCGACGAGAAGTCGGCGGAGTTCCACGAGAAGTGGGTGGTCGGTTACGGGCACGCCTCCGTCGCCGAGCACGCCGTGCTGCACATCGCGTTCGAGAACGTCTCCCGGCTCGCGGTGGAGTGCATCGAGAGCAACCGGCTGGCCTCGTATACCGAGAAGTCGACGCGCTATCAGGTGTTCGATCGAGACGCTTACTATACTCCGCCGGGCCTCGCCGCCTCGCGGCGCGCCGGGTTGTATCGCGATGCGATTCATGCGCTGTTCGACGCTTACTTCGAGAGCATCGAGCCGGTGCGCGAGGTGATCCGGGCGCAGTATCCGCGTAAAGAGGGCGAAAGCGAAAAGAAGCACGCGGGCCGTATTCGCAGCAAATGGATCGACAATTGCCGCTTCCTGCTGCCGGCGGCCACGCTCGCCAATCTCGGCATGACGGCCAATGCCCGCGTGCTGGAGCACGGCATCACCAAAATGTTGTCGCACCCGCTGGAGGAAGTGCGCGATATCGGCGCGGAGGTCAAGCGCGTGGCGCAAGTCGAGGCGCCGACGCTGGTGAAGTATGCGGATCGGCGTGATTACGTGGTGAGGTTAGAAGATGGAAGTTGGAAATTGGAAGTTGGAGGCGCGTCTCTCCAACCTCCAACCTCCAATCTCCAATCTCCAATCTCTAATCCCCAACCGCTCACTCTCCTCGCCTACGATCCCGACGCCGAAGTGAAATTTGTCGCGGCAGGCCTGTATCGCACCAGCCGGCTTCCCTTCACCGAGGCGCTGGCGTGCGCGCGGGCGATGAGCGCCGAGGCGCGAGCGCAAGTGGTCGATGGCGCGTTGGCCGGGCGGGGCGACTTCGATATCCCGCTGCGCGAGCTGGAACACATCACGTATACTTTTGAATGTGTGTTGGACAACGGCGCGTATTTCGATGTGAAGCGGCACCGCCTGATGACGCAGACGCCGCAGGCGCTTACCGTCGATTTGGGGTACACCATCCCGCGCGCGATCGAAGCGGCCGGTTTCCGCGATCGCTATTGCCGCGCGCTCGATCAGTCGATCGAAGCGTATCACCTCATCGCGCAGGACTTTCCACACGAAGCCTCCTATCTGGTCGCCAATGCCTTCAACCGGCGCGTGCTGCTGACGCTAAACTTGCGCGAGGCGTTCCACTTCTGCCGGCTGCGCGGCGCGCCGAATGGGCACTTCTCTTACCGGCGCATCGCGATCCGCCTGTACGAAATCCTGCGCGACCTGCACCCGATTTTTGCGCCGTACATGCGCTGTGACCAATATCCGTCCTCCAGGCAAATCGAAGAAGAGTTTTTCGCGCAGGTGTAAACGCTAAACACCCGGTTTCTGAGAGAAATCGGGTTTTTCCTGGTATTACGGTCGGGCTTGTGCCGTACCCCTCTCCCGACTACAATAGGCCGCATGACCCAGGCGCTCCTGCAACAGGCCATCGAGGCGATCCGCCGTGGCGACAAGGCCAACGGCCAGCGGCTGCTCGCGCAAGTTTTGCGCGCCGATCCGCGCAGCGAAACGGCCTGGTTGTGGATGAGCCAGATCGTCGACACCGACGCGCAGCGCCTCGACTGTCTGCGCCGCATGTTGGCGATTAACCCCGATAACGCCACGGCGCGCAAAGGGATCGAGCTGCTCGAAGCGCGTTTACGCGCGGCTGCCGCGCCGGCCAAACCCCAAACCCGACCGGCGACCCTACCGAGCCAACCCGCGGCTCGACCCGCGCCGCCTGCGCCGCCAACCTACACGCCTCCGCCCGCACACCCCGCGCCTCTTTCGCCGCGCGCCGATCGCGTGACTGAACAGGCGGCTGAACCGATTGAAGCCGCGCCGGTTACCGGCGCGCCACTCACGCCTGCGGAACCGACTCCCGCAGCGACCCCCGCGAGCGAACCGGCGCCGGCCGAGCAGAAAGCCGAGAAAAAGAGAAAGGCGGCCGCACCGGCGGTGTTGGGCGAGCGCCGTCCGGCCCGGCGTCTCGCGCCGATCCTGCTCGCGCTCGTCCTGGTGCTCGGAGCTGCCGGCGTGATCTATGCGATTGTTTCCTCACGCCCCACAGGCGGTGTCGCTGCGCCCGCGGCGGCGACCGGCCGCCTGGCGGTGAGCCTGGATCAAGGAGGCGAGACACGGCTGGTGCTGGTCCAATCGGACGGCTCAGGCTTGACCCAATTGGTCGATCGGGTTGACGCCGCTGTTCGCCCGGCCTGGTCGCCCGATGGTCGGCGCATCGCGTTCGCGCAGCAAATCTCCAACACCTCCGCTGTCGCCGTCGTCGCTGCGAATGGTCAGGGTTACACACGTTTGACAGCGGATACTTCCAACGGCGTCGATCCGGCCTGGTCGCCCGATAGCCAACGCATCGCTTTCGCGTCCGATCGGGAAGGCGACTACGATATCTTCGTCGCGGGCGCAGACGGCTCCGGCCTGTTCAACCTCACACGCTTCGAGGGCGATGATCGCGCGCCGGCCTGGACGCCCGACGGCGAGGCGATCGTTTTTCAATCCGATCGCGAAGGGCAGCTCGACCTCTATCGCATGCATGCCGCTGGCGCCGATCTGACCCGCCTCACGGACGATCCGGCCGACGACAGCGCCCCGGCGGTCTCGCCGGATGGCGCGCAGATTGCATTTGTCTCGGCGCGTGAAGGCGACGCCGATATCTTTGTGATCGATCTCGACGGCGCCAACCTGCGCGCAGTCACCGACAACGATGTGGCCGACCAGTCGCCTTCCTGGACGCCGGACGGCGCGATCCTGTTCACGTCGCTGCTCGACGCCGGCCCGGCCGTGTTCGTCGTCAAACCGGATGGCGCGGCGCTTAAGCGCGTCGCCGGCGACGTAAGCGGGGCGTCCAGCGCGGCCTGGCAGCCGGTCGACGTCGATCCGGCAACGTTGGCCGCGCAGACGGTCGCCACGCCGACCGTCGCCGCGCCTCCATTTGAACTGCCGCCGGCGGCGTTCACCTTCGCCTCCAATCGCGATGGCCCCTTTCTGTTCTACCGGATGAACGTCGATGGGAGCGACCTGTCCGCGCGCCGTGTGGCTGCCACAGACCAACGCCATCCGGCCCTCTCGCCGATCGCGCCGCAGCTCGCTTTCGACGCGCCGATTTCTAATACCCGAAGCATTCTGATCGTGGACTTAAACAGCGCCACGCCGAACTTCATCACCCTCACGCAGCCTGCCATATCGGCCCGCGCGCCGGCCTGGTCGCCGGATGGCACGCAGCTGGCGTATGAGTTCGACGCCGAGCGCGGCTCGGACATCGGCCTGATCCAATCGGATGGATCGGGCGCGGTGAACCTGACCAATCGGCCCGGCTATGACGGCTGTTTCACCTGGCGACCCGATGGCAGACAGATCGCCTTTGCATCCGATCGCGACGGCGGCCTCGACATCTACGTGATGAACGTCGCGGGCGCAGAGGTTGAGCGCCTGACGCTGCATCCCGCCGCCGATCGCTGTCCGGCCTGGTCGCCGGACGGCGCTCGCCTCGCGCTGATCTCTGATCGCAGCGGCGAAGGTGTGTACTTGATGGACCCCGACGGGTCGAACGTGCATCTGCTCGTCGCGCTGGGGCGGGCGGCGCAACCTGCCTGGTCGGCCAACGGCGAGTTCCTGCTCGTCGCATCGGCCCAGGCTGGCGACAGCGACATCTATTTGGTCTCGATCGCAACGGGAGCGATCTGGAATTTGACCGCCGATTCTGACGCGGACGAAGTCGACCCGATGTGGGAGCCGTAACCTCACCCCCTCCCCGGCTCCGCCACCCCTCCCCCCCCCCCCCCCC
>DATDPU010000113.1:0-6493 GCA_035292585.1 Anaerolineae bacterium
CAGCCCAACGTCGGACACGGTAGCTCAAGCGCAAGCCCGGAGACCAGACACGTGCTCGGGCTGCACAGCGCCCATACGCATACGCGGCTCCGGTCTGCGCGGCGCGGCGGCGAGGCCGCCGTTGGAGAAATGCCCGACACGTCAACAACAATCCGGTGCGATACACTGATCCTACGGGACAGTGTGCACAGAATGCCGATCGTAGTCAGGATGCGTGTTGGCAGCAGTATGATGCGGTTGTGGCTCTGCTAGGATTTGTTCCGGCCGGCCTCGATTCGTGGTTGACTGGCCGATTGAAGGATTTACGACAATGGTTGAACGCCGGTGTACGGTTCACACCTAATTCGAGCTGGCCTGGCGATGCCTGGACAGCTGGCAACATCAACAGTGTTCGTGTTGGTCTGAACAGGGTGCTGGCTGCGCTTGGCGACAAGACACTCGCGGCGCTTGGGCTTGTTAATGGCGGAACGTTGACCTTCAACAAAATAGAAGGCACTGGGGTTGGGGGGTACACTGATCAGCCGGGAAATAAGATCAGTCTGTTCCTGCCCAAGACCTACGGCGAGGATGCAGTAGAGACCACCATTCACGAGATTGGACATCTTGTTGACTGGCGTGTACGTTCAACCAACGCACAATGGGGATGGTCGGCTGTTTCATCTGAGTGGCCGCTTGCCTCGGGTTGGAGGCGGCATCATGAACACGGATTCTGGTACCTTACTCCAGGTGGAGCACAAGGCGCGCCGACCGCCAATGCACTGACGGGTGTGGGCGAGGATTTCGCCGATACCTTCACTTGGTATATCGAGTATGCAAATGGTTACTCGTACGCTGATGCAGCACGATTCAACCCGCAGGGACCCAACCAGGCACGGCGGGATGCCTTAAGCGTTGCCCTGGATGAACTGCCATGATCAACTGTCGTTTCCACTGCCGCCTTGCAGTAAGGACTATCCTTATCTGCATTCTGATGAGTTTGGCATCCTGCGTGTCAATACATGATATTCCTGACACACCGGTGCCCATTGAACCCACTCGCCCAGCAACAAAACTTCCTCCGTCAAAGGATTGGTCATCCAGGTGGCTGAGGGGAGAACCATGTTTCGCCCCATGTTGGGAAGGGATCACCCCTGGGCGTACGTCAGCAATGGTGGCAGTCGACCTACTGAGTCGTAGTTCGCTTGTTGCCAGGGTAGAAATGACAACTAGCCGCCTAACTCCAGAATATGGAGAAATCAATTGGGATTGGTCCGAAGGGCAGGGGGGTGGTCGGGCAAGCTTTCACACGAACTCACCTGACCAGACCGTCTATGCTGTTTCGCCTGATTTTCCCACATCCTTTGAATTGCGCGACGTGATCCAAGCATATGGAGATCCCAGTCACGTTTTGGCAGCCGCCGGTCACGGCCCAGACTTTGGGAGTGGTATATCGTATGATTTATGGATTGTCGATCAATCGCAAGGATTCGCTGTCAGAACGGGAGGACACAGCAAACCTGTTCTAGGTGCTGATATGCTGTTAAATGATGTCGTATTCTTCGATCCGGCCGACATGGGATTTATTAGCCCCTCCGAATGGCTTGTTCCATGGCAGGGTATACGGGATTTCGAGTTTTATTGCCATGACGAAGAAAGTGGTAGAGCTTGTCACAGTGAGAATTGATCGCCGCTCAAAACAACGCCCAAGAGAACTATGAGACGAACAACTAGAATTGCCTCCTCTCGTCTTGAGGTTGGGTAATGCAGCCATGGGCCGATGAGTTTATCGCTTTCCCGGACAGTGCACCTGAAACACGGCGGGCAGAGCCAATGATGGCTCTTGTCCCCTCACCCTCATAGCGAGCGTTTGAAAAGAGAAGCCGCCTGTCCCTCTCCCCAGCGGGGAGAGGGCAATTGGTCTTTGCTTACAAGTTGCCGCAGCAGGGTGAGGGGTCGCCGCAGATAACCTGCTCGCAATCCTAATCCGCCTCCAACCCCTATCCACCCTCCATCCACCTTTCCTCGACCTCTGCGCTATTCGCGAGCAGGGCATCCGTTTCTATCCGTTTGTCCGTTGCACAGTCCGTTGACCGCCATCCATTTCGCCGCAGGCGTCCGTTGACCGCCCATGCTATAATCCCCGCAATGAGCGACCCGGCCTCCACCGCCACCATCCTCGGCATCGACGACGACGTCGAAATCCTCGACATGATCGGCCACGTCTTCAAGCGGCTCGACTATCGGTTGCTGCAGGCGTACAACGGCCGCGAAGGGCTGGACCTGCTGCGTTCCGACCCCTCGATCGACCTCGTCCTGCTCGACCTGCTCATGCCCGGCGAACTCAGCGGGCTGGAAGTATTGAAGCAGATTCGGGCCGATCCCGCGCTGAAGCAGATGCCCGTGCTGATCGTCACCGCGCTCGGCTCGACCGAGCAGCAGGTGAAAGGGTTGGACGCCGGCGCCGACGATTACATCGCCAAGCCCTTCGCGCCGCGCGAGCTGCTCGCCCGCGTCAACGCTGCGTTGCGCATCAGCCGGGGACAGCGCGCCCTGCGCGAGGCCGAGGAGCGCTATCGCCTGCTGGTCGAGACCGCGCGTGACTTCGTCTTCGCGCTCGACCTGCAGGGCCGCTTCACCTACGTCAGCCCGTCCGCGCTGCCGCTCACCGGCTACCTGCCCGACGCCTTCCTCTCCGGCCAGAGCCGACTAGTCGACCTGGTCCATCCCGAAGACCGGCCGCGCGTCGAAGAATTGCTTGGGCTGGCGATGCAGGGCGTGTCGGGCGACGACGCCCAATTCCGTCTCATCCGGCACGATGGCGACGAGCGCTGGCTGTCTTTATCGTGGGCGGCGATCCACGAGGCGGCCGGCCGGCAGATCGGCGTGCAGGCTATCGCCCGCGATATCTCTCCGCGCAAGCGCTCCGAAGCGGCGATCTTTCAACGCTCGCAGGAACTCGCCGCGCTCAACCTGATCGCCTCGCGCGTCAACCAATCGCTCGACCTCAACACCACTCTGGCCGATGCGCTCGATGCGCTGATGGAAGTCCTCAGCATCGACTACGGCGCGATCTACGTCACCGAGGGCGAACGCGCCGTCGCGCGCGCCTGGCGCGGTCTCAGCCCCGAGGCGCTGTCGCGCGTGCGGGCATTGCCTGTGCCGGATGCGCCGTGGCTCGATCGGTTCGGCGTCTACAACGACTGGCCCGATGCGTCCGTTGCGCCGTTCGATCAAATCGCCCAAATGTTGCGCGCGCCCGCCTGGCTGATCGCGCCGCTGCACGAGCGCGATGTGCTCAACGGCGCAATCGTGCTGGCCAGCCGCGCCGCCGGCCGCTTCGGCGAGAATGAAGTCATCTTGATCCGCACCGTCGCCGATCAGATCGGCGTAGCAGTTGCCAACGCGCGCTTGTACGAAGAGACGCGCCGCCGCGTGGACGAGCTGGCGCTGCTGAACGAAGTCGGGCGCGCGCTCACCTCCACGCTCAACCTCGACGAAGTGTTGAGCGTGATCATGGAAGAGGCGGTCAGCGTGCTGCAAGGCGAGGCCGGCTCGGTGCTGCTGCTCGACGAAGCGCGCAACGAGCTGGTATTCGCCGCGTCGGTCGGCCCGGCGGCCGATCGCCTGCCGGGTATTCGCATTCCGGGCAGCGCCGGCATTGCCGGTCAGGCGCTGAACGGCGGGCATCCGCTGCTCGTCGCCGACGCGCAGAGCGACCTGCGCTTCTACAACAAGATCGACGCGGCCACCGGCATGCTGACGCGCACGCTGATGGCCGCGCCGTTGCGCGCGCGCGGCCGCATGATCGGCGTGATGGAGGTGCTCAACAAACGCGGCGGCCGGTTCACGCAGTACGACCTGCGCCTGCTCGATTCGCTGGCGCAGACCGCCGCCACCGCCATCGACAACGCGCAGCTGTTCGAGCGCGAGCGCCGCCGTGTGCAGCAGCTGGCGGCGTTGAACGAGATTGGCCGGCACGTGGCGTCTGCGCTCGATGCCGGCGTACTGCTGCCGGAGGTCGCGCAATTGATCGGCGAGCAGCTGGGGTATCCGCTCGTCGCCGTCGGCCTGGTCGACGTGAATGGCGCAGACCTGGTGCTGCGCGGCGTGTTCGGCCAATTGCCCGATAGCGCCACGGCGCTGGTGATCGGCGCGCGCCTGCCGTTGCAGGGCGGCATGATCGGCCGCGTCGTCGAGCGCGGCCGCAGCGTGATCGTGAACGACGCCGAGATCGAATTGGATGAAACAATGGGCAACGGGCCGGAACCGTCGGGCAGCCGGCTCGCCGTGCCGATCGTGTTGGAAGAGATCGTGATCGGCATGCTCCTGGCCGGGTCGCCGCAGCGCTACGCCTTCAGCGCGATGGATACCACGACGCTCGAAGCCGTCGCCAGCCAGATCGCTACCGCCATCGCCAACGCGCGGCTATTCGAGCAGGTGCGCCGCCGCAACCGCGAATTGACCACGATGCACGCGATCTCGGCGGCCGTCAGCCAGTCGCTCGAATTGCAGAGCGTGCTGGACGCGGCGTTGATGCTGGCGCAACCGCTGTTCGAGGCCGATGGGTGCCGCATCCGCCTGATCGAAGACGGGCAGCTCGTGTTGAAGGCAGGCTATGGCAAGCTCAACGAGGAATTGCCGGCCGCGCCGCGCGAGCCGATCGACGGCTCGTTCGATGGCATCGCCGTGCAGCGCCGCGTGGTCGAGATGCTGCCGGATATCGCCCACGCCGAGCCGGCCTGGCGCGATGGATGGCGCGAGTGGCCGTTGGGCGCGATCGCGGCGGTGCCGTTGTGGGGCCACAACCGGGTGCAGGGTGTGATGACGCTGTTGTGGCGCGAGCCGCGCGATCTCGGCGAAGGAACGCGGCCGCTGCTGGCGGCGATCGGGCAGCAGATCGGTGTGGCGATCGATCGCGCGCGGCTGTACGAAGACACGCTCCGCCGCGAACGCGAGCTCGGCGCGCTCAACGCGATCATTCGCTCCGTCACCTCGACGCTCGACCTGGAACAGGTGTTGAGCGCGGCGATGCAGGGCGTGCGCGACGTGATGCAGGTCGAGCTCGGCTCGCTGCTGTTGGTCGATGAGTCCGATGGCGCGTTGCGCTTCCGCAAATCGCTCGGCCCGGCGGGCGAGCAGCTGGTCGATCGCGCCTTGAAACGGAACGAAGGCATCGCCGGCTGGGTCGTGGCGCACCGCCGCTCGCTGCGGGTCAACAACGTGCAGAATGATCGACGCTATGCGCGCCGTTTCGAGAAGACGCTCGGACTGCAAGTGCGCAGCGTGCTGGCCGCGCCGTTGATCGTCAAGGAACGCATCATCGGCGCGATCGAAGTCGTCAACAAGCCGGGCGGCATGAGCGACAGCGACGAGAAATTGCTCAACGCGTTGGCGGCCTCGATCGCCGTGGCGATCGACAACGCGCGGTTATATCAGGAACTCGCGCGCTCGGCGCACGAACTGGAACGCTCGCACGCGCAACTGGTGCAGTCGGAGAAGCTGGCTGCCACCGGCCGGCTGGCGCTCAGCCTGGCGCACGAGATCAACAATCCGCTGCAAGCGGTGGCGAACTGCCTGCACTTGTCGCTCGAACCCGGCTTGAGCGCAGAGCGCCGCCACGAGTTTCTCTCGATGGCGCGCGAGGAAGTTGATCGGCTCAGCACGCTCATCCAGCGCATGCTGGAATTCTACCGGCCTTCGCCGAGCGACCAGACCTCCAGCGCCGTGAACAGTGCGCTCAACCGCGTGCTGGCGCTGGCCGAGCAGAAGCTGCGGCGCAACCGCGTCGAAGTGGTGATGGACCTCGGGCCCGATCTGCCGAGCGTGCGCATCGCCGCCGACCAGGTGACGCAAGTCTTTCTTAACCTGGCCGTCAACGCCGCCGAAGCCCTGGAGGGAATGCAAGGCGGGCGCCTGGTCGTCACCAGCCGGCTGGATGCCTCGGGCGATTGGGTCAATGTCACGTTTGCCGACACCGGCCCCGGCATCCCGATCGAGGTGCTGCCGCACATCTTCGAGCCGTTCTTTACAACCAAGACCACCGGCAGCGGTTTGGGGTTAGCCGTGAGTTACGGTATCATCGAGCGGCACGGCGGGCTGCTCACGGTTAGCAGCCGGCCCGGCGAGGGCGCCACCTTTAGCGTGCGCCTGCCGGTTGAGGTGGCCGGCGTGACGGACGTGGCGTTGCCGTCACTGTCGGACGCCAAATCGCGGTGAGGATGAACCGCCAAGGCGCCAGAGCTGTTTAGCGAGTGTTTCTTAATTAACCATTGGCGCTAGTTTGAGCCGAAATGCCTCGTAGTTTAGCCCCTTGTGGGCGTGAGAGCGGAGCCAGACGCGCACGAGGCGCTACGCTACGCGCGGAAAAACTGAAAGTGCTTCAACAATCTGAAGTTGCGTAGTTCCCGCCGCATGACCGCCGCCCTCATTTGCAGTTTAGGAGGGCGGGCGGCGGCCAGCACTGCGGCGGACGGCAGTGCCAGCCGCCGCCTTTCATTGTCAGCTATAAGGACGG
>DATDPU010000114.1:0-14290 GCA_035292585.1 Anaerolineae bacterium
GGACAACTGACACCGCGCAGTTGCCCACATACCCACAGCCGCTACGACGACTTCGACCCGCTCAACACCCACCTGCACAGAAAGGACAAATGCACTTTAAGAATGGTACTTTTGGTGTCTAGACAATGGGGTCCACCTTACGACTTCAAAGCCGACCTGAAACGGCGTCCGCTCGTCGAGCGGATCACACCTGCACTGCGCCGAGCGCAGCGAGGTGCATGTGTCGCTTGTCTCACGCGTTACCACGATGCCCGGCGTGCCCGACGACGCGGTCTGCTCAACGCCGACTTCCAGGCCAAGTTGAGCGCCATGGCCTTCAACCCCCGGAGTGCAGACGATTCGTCTCGTGCACTCCGGGGGTCAACCTTAAGCAGTGGATGAAGTTGCTGCGCCATGGACAAGTCGTTCGACGCTAACTCGCTGCGCCTCGTCGTACTGCGCCGGGTGACCGCGATTCTGTTGTTAAAGAGGCATTCCGGTTGATCGAAGCAGCGAGGATGAACCGGAACGGGCGGATCGGACACTGAACCGACCCTCACCAGCGGGTCACACATGCCCGTCCTCGGATCAAATCCCGAATTCTGCAACACTCTCGGAAGGGGATTGAAACTAACCATCCTTGGTGTTGCAGCCGGAGAAAGTCCGGTGTTGCAGAGGAGCTAATTCGCGAGAGCGGCTTGAAACATATCCTGATCATGGACGAACTGGACGAGGGGGCGAGTTGCAGAGGAGCTAATTCGCGAGAGCGGCTTGAAGATGGCTGCGCTCGCCCATCCAGTATCGCGCCGAATGCGGCGCACTGAAGCGCATCGGCCTTACAGGAAGAGAGTGAATTAGGGCACAAGCGCTGCTCAGCCCGCATGTGCGTCTGCCTACGCGCGTAGGCATGCAAGCGAAGAGTCGCCCCTCGGGTCCCAACCGAGAGGCGACTCTTTTTTTGGGGGTAAATGATCAGGAAACAGCCAGGATTACGAAAGGAATCCACCGGCCGGCGTATTTACAATGGATAGCGCAGGTTGCTATGCTACGCCGTGTAGGAATTGTCTTCATCCTCCATCCAAAGGCAGGTGGCGTATGCAGAGTACCGTGAAACCGCTTCAGGGCTTCCGCGAATTCGCGGAGGACGCCGGCCTGGGCAGTATGATCTGGGGTCGTTACTCGTATCTGGCGGCCGTGGGCTATCATTACATCATTGGCGCTTTTACCGCGTGCCTCCTGCTCGTGTTGCTCTCCCGGTATGCCTCCGGGTCGATGGCGCTGATCACCACGGGACTGTACCTGGCCTACGTGGCGCTGCGCAAACTCCTGACCCGGAACCCGCAGGCCGGGCGTTGGTTTTACGGTAGCCGGATACAGTTCCTCCGCGCTCAAATTGGTCTGGTCGGCATCACGGCTTTGATGATCCTCTCGCCGGGTTCAGAGCGCACCTCGCTGTGGGTGCTGTACGTCCTGGTGATCATGCTGACCAGCAAGCACTGCATCACCGAACTGATGGCGTTGGTCCTGGTCGAGTCATGCCTGGCGCTCGCGCTGATACCGGCTCTGCGGGGGGCGTCGTTGGCGCAAATCCTGGCGAACGCCGAGCTGTGGGCGAACTGGCTGGCGCTGGGTCTGCTAACCTTCGTGATTCACTATCTCGTGCGCAACGTCCAGGCCCGGAGCGAAACCATTGAAGCGTACAGCGCGGTCAATGCGCTGGTCAGCGAAGTGGATATGACCGACGCCCGCGGCGCGCAGCAGTGGTTCCCCCTGTTGACGACGCTGGCCCAACGGGTGGATGGCGCCTGCGCCTCCACTTGGGCGCTCGACCGTCGAACTCAACAGCTGCAACTCGTCGCCAGTGTTCAGCGCAGCGCCCGCGACGCCAACATGTTTTGCCTGATCGATGAGGCGCCCGGCCTCACTCTCTCGGTGGATGATGCGACCCTGATCGGCTCCGTCGCGCGCACGGGCAATCCGCGCCACGTCTTGATCCAGCCGAACGCGGCGACCGAGGGCGCGGCGCAAGCCAGCTGCCAGCCGCTCTGCGCCGATATGTGCGCCGAGCTGGCGATGCCGATTGACGTGGGAACCGGCGAGCACTCGGTTATCGCGGGGGTGTTAAGCGTCGGGTTTCACGCGGCATCCTTTCATCAGCGCCTGTTACCCGAATATCATAACTTCATGCGCGGACTCGTGAGCCAGGCCAAACCGATGCTGGCTTCGGCTCGGCGGCTGGAGGAACTGGTCGCCTTGCAAGCGACCAGTCGCCAGGTGTGGCGCAGCCTCGATCTCGACCAAGTGCTAAAGGGCATTCTCCAGGCCGTGGTGAGCGGGTTCGGCTTTGAATTCGCAACGATCTCACTGGTCGATGACGATGGCCGCCTCATTCGCTGTGTGCAGGGCATCAATGTCCCGCAGAAGTGGCTGGAGATGGCGGTGCATTTGCTGGATTCCAACGACATTCAGGCGCACGTCATCCGCACCGGCAAGACCGAGGTGATTGTCGGCTGGGACGAGCGGTTCGACAAACGGATCTGGGAAACGTTCGGCCACCAGTACATGGTGCGCGTGTTCATGCCGATTGAGGCCAGCGACGCGGCGAGCCAGCAGACCCGCAACATCGGCACGATTGAGGCAGGCTACCATCGCGCCGAGGTGCAGACGATCGGGCCGGATCAACTGCGGCTGCTCGAACTGTTCAAGAACCAGGTGTCGATGACGATTGAGCACGCGCGCTTGCTGCAGCGTACTCAGAAGAAGGCCGACGTCTTGACCAGCCTGCACCGCGTGGGCTATGTCATCGGCCTGACCCGCCAGCCGGATCAGGTGTTGAAGGAAATCGCCCGCAATGCCCGGACGCTGTTGAACGCCGATCTGGTCATGGTCTACCGCTATTACCGGGGTACGCATACGGTCGACGAACCCGTCATCGCCGGCGACATGGGCAACAAGTACCGGCTGAATCTGGATTTGAACGAGGACAATATCCTGGCCCAGTTACTGCGGGAAGGGAAACCGTATTACAGCACCGATGCCCAGCACGATCCGCATCTGGTGATATATGCCAAGATCGAGCGCAGTAAGTCGCCCAAGTCCAAACCGACTTTCATCCAGCGACACAACATCAAGTCGTTTGCGGGCATTCCGTTGAGCGCGGGGGGCGAGACGATGGGGATCATGTTCGTCAATTATCGCCGGCGTCACCCCTTCGACCCGGACGAGCAGCAGGTGCATGAACTCTTCGCGCAACAGGCGGCGATCACCATCAAGAACGTCGAGATGAACGAGATATCGCGCAATCTGGTCGTGCGGGAAGAGCGCCATCACCTGTCACGCGAGTTGCACCACTCGATCTCGCAGGCGTTGTTCGGCATCGAGCTGAAGGCGCAGTACGCGCTCACGCATCTCCACCCCGATGCGGCGCTGCGGGTCGAGTTCGATCACATCCTGGAGATCGCGCACATCGCCAGCAACGAGATCGGGTTTATTATCGACGACCTGCGGGCGCCGGTTGAGGAAGGTCGCTACCTGGAGCGCGGGCTGGCCGAGTACACGCATTGGCTCACCCGCTGGTATGGCGTGGAAGTCGGCTTGGAGCACGATTTGCACCGGCTGCCGCCCAACATGGAACGACTGTTGATGCGCTTCGCGCGCGAAGCGATGAATAACGCCGTACGGCACAGCGGTTGCCGCGCGATCAACGTGCGCTGTGAAGCGCTGGCGCATCGCGTGTTCCTGTCGGTCAGCGACGACGGGATCGGTTTTGATCCGACTCAAGTTGCGCCCAACAAACTGGGCTTGAAAAGCATGCAGGAACTCGCCATGAAGGCGGGCGGTTTTTTTCAGCTCAACACGCGGCCGGGCGCGGGCACGACGGTGAGCCTGCAAGTTTACCTCGATAGCGACCGGGAGGACCTATGAGCGACGAACAGTCCAAGATTCGCCTGGTGATTGTGGAAGATCACGCGGTCGTACGGTCGGGGTTACGACGGCTGCTGGAGGAATTGCCCGATGTCGAGGTGGTCATGGATACCGAATTGGGCGAGGAGGCCGTCCGCATTGTCGAAGAGCAGGCGCCCGACGTGGTGTTGCTGGACCTGGTGCTGGACAACAGCCAGCTCGATGGACTGGAGACCCTCAAGCGGATTACGACTTCCAGTCCTTCGACGCACGTGGTGGTGCTCTCCGCCTATGCCGAAGAGAGCCTGGTGCTGCCGGCCCTGCGCAGCGGCGCCACGGGCTATGTGCTCAAGCGGGCGTTGCCGGCCGAGGTCATTGAAGCGATCCGCGACGCGGCCAAAGGGCAGCTCCATCTCGACGCGCCGATCGCGCGCAAGGTGGTCGAATACCTGCGACTCGAAACGAACGCGAATGAGGAACATCGCGTGGAGGACCGCCTGACGCAGCGCGAGAAGGAAATCTTGCCGCTGTTAATGAAAGGCCTGACGAACCAGCAAATTGCGGTTCAGCTGGTCATTGCCCCGGCGACCGTGAAGACGCATGTCAGCAATATCCTGCACAAGCTCGGCGCTTCCCATCGCACGAAGATCGGGCTGATTATCGCGCAACAGCAAACGCGGCCGCCGGCGCTCAACAGCTGAACGGGTCGCTCGACCCGGGTTGACGCCGCCGCCCTCTGTCTTAATCCCCCACGTGCAGCCGGCCTAAGCCGTGAGACCGAGAACCTTCGGTCTCTTTTTGTTTGTTAATCCTCCGCGCTTTTCCATCAGGCAGTGGACGACACACCGCGCCAAGGCGAGTACGGTAGAAGCGGGGGTCCACACTTTCAAGCGATGCGAAAGGAGCTGGAAATGACTGGCGAGATGACCAGCACACTCACCTGGCTCGCGGCCGGCTTTCTGATGGGGCTGGCGAGCTTCGTTGGGCTAATCGCGCGGTTGGATCGCTCGGGGGAGAGCGGCTGCTTCTATCGGCTCATCCTCGGCCTGGTGCTTATCCTCTTAGCGGCTATCGTGTTGGGCGGCTTCACTCGATAAGGGCCTGTCACGAAATAACTCCGCCGTTTGTCATGCCGCGCAATACCGGCGGCTGCGGCGCAGCCCACTTTAGTGCGGCGGCCAGCCGCGCCGGAGACCGCGCGGTGAGCGCAAGATCTTCTGGACTGTACTTAGCGCCCTACCCACTTGATTCTGTGAGGTTAGGACGGCCGTCCAACTGCCGTCCGCCGCAGTGCAACCCCTGGCACTGCGCTGGCGCGCCGTCGAGTAGCACGCCATCGAACGCGCCCGCCTGATGCGAGCGGGCAAGCCGCCTGCTTTCGCGGATGTTCAGGCTACTGCGAAGCTCCGTCATGACTTCGACGAGAGCTCTGTTAGCCAGAACGATCAGAGAATGAACAAAGAATGAGCACCGATTGAACTGGAAAGCGGTCAGCTTTCTGGCTACACTCTCAACGTCGTAACAGCTAATTGCTGTAGATCACCTATTTCACAACGAGAGTCCGGCTTAACCGGGCTGCTCGATTGAAAGATGAGAGCACACATGGAGCGCACCAGATCTACCCGTTTGACCCGTTCGGTTTATACCGCCCTTGCTCTTGCGACGGTTCTCGCCATGCTCTTGAGTCCGGTGGTCCGGGTATCATCAGCGGCACCCGTCTCCGTACCGCCTCATACGCCGGCCGAGCCTGCATCACCGGACAAAACACCGTCTCCGGCTCCTCCCGGAATGCATTCCTTAGCCGGGCTGCCCCTGAGCTTCCTACCCAACGCAGGCCAGGCCGACCCCGCTGTGCGCTTCCAGACTCAGGGTATGGGTGGCAGCGTCGGGTTCACGGCGCGCGAACTCATCGTGCGCTTTATGCCGCCCGACAACAGCGCTGGTGTGGATTTCGACCCGGCCAGCCCGATACGCCCCGGCGATCGCCGCGCGCTGGGTGCGGTGCATGCCGAGGCATCCATCGGAGCTCAGACCCGCGTCCAGAAACCCCCTGCGCCCATCGAGATGCGAATTCAATTTGACGGCGCTAACCCCACGCCCGACCTGGTTGCTCTCCAGCCGCTGCCCGGTCGTTTCAATTACTATGCCGGCTCTGATCCGGCTGCCTGGCGCACGAATGTGCCCATGTACCAAGGCGTGGCTTATCGCGATCTCTATCCGGGCGTGACATTGCAGTATGATGGCTCCGAAGGTCAACTGAAGGGAACGTATCTCATCGCGCCGGGCGCCGATCCCGCCGCGATTCGCTGGCGCTATGCCGGGGCTACCTCCGCGCAAGTGGAGGCCGATGGCAATCTGGTCGTGCGCCAGGCCACCGGCGTTCCGAATGCCGCGCCGGTCGGCTTCAACGAGCATGCGCCTATCGCCTGGCAAATTGTCGCCGGGCAACGCGTCGACGTACCGGTGCGCTTCGTCGCGCATGACGACGGCGCCTTTGGCTTCGAGTTTCCCACGGGTTACAACATATACTTGCCGCTGACGGTCGATCCGACGATCGAGTTCAGCACTTTCGTCAGCGGCGCGCTCTTCGGCCCAGTCGGGGCCGGCATCGCCGTCGATTCAGACGGCAACGTCCTGGTGGCTGGCTACGTCAGTTGCTTCTGCCAGGCGATAGGCGATCAACTTGTGGTCTACAAACTCAGCCCCGACGGCAAGCAATTGCTCTACATGAGCGAGATGGGCGGCCGCGTCGGCGAATACTCCGGCAGCATCGCCGTCAGCGCTTCGGGTTATGCCTACGTGACCGGTTACACGTACTCGGTCGATTTCCCCGTCACCGCGACCGCCTTCCAATCCGAGAACGCCGGGAGCGACTCGTGCGCTCAATTTGTCACCTTCAACGTCTTCGACTGCGCCGACGCGTACCTGGTGGTGCTCAACGAAAACGGACAGATGGTGTACGGAACCTACCTGGGCGGGTCGAACTTCGATGGCGGCTTTGGCCTGGGTCTCGACAACGAGGCCAACGTTTACATCGGCGGCCAGACGAGCGACGTGCAAAGCCTCACCTTCCCGACGACGCCCGGCGCCTACCAGAGCACGCCCAACACGGATCCAGAGAACTACTACGACGGCTTTGTGACCAAGTTCGCCTTCGATCCGCAAAACGGCTACAGCCTGGCATACTCGACGCTGCTCAGCGCGGCCGAGGCCGATTCGGTCACGGGGTTAGCCGTCGACGGCGATGGCTACGCCTATCCCACCGGCCAGACGACTACCAGCGGCTTCCTGGGCGCCAGCATCGGTGACATCGCGGGCGATGCGTTTGTCGCCCGGCTCGATCCGACCGGCTCGCAACTTCTGTGGAGCGCCGGCATCGGCGGGCATGCGGGATATTCTGTCGGCGGAGCTCCGCTTTCCGGCGATCTTCCCGAAACGGTCGCCATCGACTCGGCGAACAACGTGTGGATCGCGGGATACACCCAATCTACCGATTTCCCAGTCATGCTGCCCCTTCCCGGTCAGGGCGGTCCGGGCGCCAACTCGAATATCGGCGAGGGCGATGGTTTCGTCGCGCGCTTCGACGATCAAGGCCAGTTGACCTTCTCATCGTATTTCGCCGGCAACCACGAGGATGTGGTCTTCGGCCTGGCGATCGATGGCGACGGCAACGCCTATTTGTCTGGCAACACCGATTCCGATCAAGGTTTCCCCATCAGCAATGCCGTCCAACCGGTCTTCGGCGGCGGCACTTATCAAGGTTACACCGAGAACCGCGACGCCTTCGTGGCGCACATCATCCAGACTGTGCATGGCTACGAACTCGACTACTCCACCTATCTGGGCGGGCACCTGGGTGACGGCTCAGGCGACGTGGCTGTGGGCCCGAGTGGCGATGCATACGTCACCGGCTTTACCCGCTCGGACAACTTTCCCACGACCCCGGACAGCTACCAGCCGGCGTTGAGCAGTTACATGAACAGCTTCGTCGTTCGCCTCAGTCAAGATCGCCCG
Organism: Anaerolineae bacterium; assembly: GCA_035292585.1. Classification (GTDB taxonomy): domain Bacteria; phylum Chloroflexota; class Anaerolineae; order Fen-1058; family Fen-1058; genus DASSFZ01. The sequence goes on from DATDPU010000114.1 coordinate 7,897, forward strand.
GTGGTGTTCGTACCTGGCATTACGGGCAGCCATCTGGGCCAGAGGCCTGACGGCGACCCTGAATATTGGTTGGGCAATCCGAACATCGACCATTCCTATCTTGCGCTTCGGCCCGGGAACCCGGAGATGGTTGCGTTCGACGTGATCTACAAAGAATACGGCAAGAAAGTCTATGGCCCGTTCCTCGACGCGATGAAAGAGGCTGGCTATCGCTTCTATGAGTTGCGCCTGGGCGGCGACGGGCAGCCTCGGCCAGAGCGACTTACTACCGCCGGTTGCGATGTCGCCGGGCAGCAGGCCAATCGTCCCAACTTCTTCGTATTCCCCTACGATTGGCGCCGCTCGAACGACGTGATCGCCGACCGCCTCGAAGATTATCTGGGTTGTATTCGCAAGTTCTACAAGCCGGATACCAAGATCAATATCATCGCCCACAGCATGGGCGGCATGGTCTCACGGCGCTTCATGCTCAAATATCCCGACAACGTCAATGGCTTGATCACTGTCGGCGCGCCGCTGCTCGGCGGGCCTAAGCTGATTTACGTGCTCGAGACCGGTTGGTCGCTGGGCCTCGCGCAGCCTTTCCTTATCCTGCCGAGCACGCTGCAGGCAATCATCGAGACCTTCCCCGCCGCGCATCAGATTATTCCCGCCCTGGGTTGGTTCGCACAGGGTGGCAACCCGATCCTCGTCGAGGAGGGCGTTGACCTCAACGGCAACGGCCGCACCGACGATCGCTTCGACTATCCCACGATGATCGCCGTGCTCGACGCACGCCACCGCCGTGGCGGATTGCAACCCGGCTCCATCGCGCGCCAGTTCCGCGAGCTCGATTACGGCGGACGCCAGGAGGACTGGTCGGCAGACCCGCCGGGCGTGCATTACTTTCACATCTTCGGCCAGAGCGGCAGTTCCGACACCGTCAATGAAGTGGTCGCCAGTACCTTCATTCGCTGCACGTACAACTTCCGCACCGATTGTGAAGACAGCAAGGTCGATGGCACTTACTTCGGCGTGCGTTACGGCATCGGCGATAAGACCGTGCCCGTCCTCAGCGCGCTGCGCATCGGCGCAGACGGCAACTACAACGCACCTGGCACGCGGCTGATGCCGTGCCTATCGGCCTCAACCAGCGCCAACACCGAACACACTAAGATGCTGCACAACGTGGCTATTCAGAAGGCCGTACTGCAATTCCTGGGCGAAGCCAATGGCGGGCCACAGCGCGCGATCCCGGCTCCGCAGGACTGCGGTCTGGGCCAGTACACGCTCCCCGATGCTACCGGCCCGTCGGCGCTTATCGCTCCCTCCGCGTCTGTCGACGCGCTGGATGCCGCCACGACCGAAGCCTATTATCTAACCCTGCACGGCGTCGCCAGCCTCGTGGTGACCGACACACTTGGCGCCAGCACGCTACCGCAGGAGCCGGGCGACTTATTGAGCGACGGCGTGCCGGGCGTGAACGTGACTCCGCTGACGCTCGACGGTACGGTTCAGCAATTGGTAGTGCCGACCGCCGATACCTTCACCGTGACGTTCCAGACTCTATCGGAGCCGCTGGCTCTCTTCATCACCCGTGGCACCGATACCTACACGAGCGAAGCGATCCGCTACCAGGATCTCGCTCTCCCGCCCACCACGACCTTACGTTTGCTCTTCACGCCAGGAGGTGTTCAGGCTCTGGAGCACGACGCCGATAGCGACGGCGCTTTCGAAACCACGATTACGCCTACGGTTGCGGTGAGTGGCGGTCTGGCAGGTGACGTGACTCCGCCGACGATCACGATCGATGCCGTGCCCGGCGCAGGCGGCGTCGATGTCAGCGTGACGACGCAGGATGCCGAGTCGGGCGTGGCCAGCGTGTATTACTCGCTCGACGGCTCGTTGTACCGCGTGTACACCGGAACCATCACCGTCGATCCCGCTCAGGTTCCAGCCATTTACGCATTCGCCGACGACGCCGTTGCCAATCGTTCGACGCGGGCCGTAGCCTATGTGCCGAACGCGAACGCGCCTGACCTGGCGCTGAACATGGCGCGCACCGGTACGTTCAGCGCAGGCGGCACGGCAGGTTATGATCTCACCGTCGCTAATTTGAATCCGGTTGCGGCGACCGGGCCGATCACTGTGACCGATATTCTCCCCGGCGGGGTGAGTTTCCAATCCGCGAGCGGCGCCGGTTGGTCGTGCAGCGCGGACGCGAACGGCGTCGTGACCTGCACGCACACCGGGCCGGCGCCAGGCGCCGATAGCCTGCCGGTGCTCAGTCTCACAGTCGCCATCGATGGGTTGGCATTGCCCGTCGCGACGAACTTCGCCACCGTGTCGGCAGCCGATGATCCTAATCCATCCAACGACGGGGCCACCGACCAAGCGGCCGTGCGCAGCAGCGCTGATCTGAGCCTGACCAGCACACATGTCGATCCATTCGTTGCGGGCCAAACAGGTGTCTATACTCTGACCGTTCATAATGCCGGCCCGAACGTCGCGCTCGGCACGGTGACGGTCACGGACACCCTGCCCGCCGGGCTCTATTTCCAATACGCCACGGGCGACGGCTGGAATTGTGCTTCGTTCGATCAGGACGTGATCTGTACCACGGAATCCTCGCTGGGCGCAGGCGACGATTTGCCCGCGCTCGAACTGAACGTTTACGCCGATCAGTCCGCCATCCCGGGCGCGCTCAACACCGCGACCGTCTCGGCAGCCTTCACCGACGAATTGCAGCCGGCCAACAACACGGCGGCAGATCCTACCACGGTCGTCCCCAGCGCCGATCTCTCTTTGTATAAGTCGCACAACGGCGCATTCACTTTCGATAGCGATGGTCTCTACACGTTGTCGGTTTACAACAGCGGGCCGTTCGATGCGGACGGGCCGATAGTGGTCTCAGATACTTTGCCCGTAGGCTTGAGCTACCTGGGCGCGACCGGCGATGGCTGGACGTGTGACGCAGCAGGCCAACTGGTCACATGTAACCACCCCGGCCCTCTCGCCGTGTACTACAACTTGCCCGACTTGCAACTCGCCGTCCATGTGGCGCCTGACGCGCCAGCTAGCTTGATCAACCAGGCGTCCGTATCCGGCGCAACGCTTGATCCCTACTCACCCAACAATGATTCCAGCGACTACGTCGATGTCTCCACCGGCATCGATCTGGCGATTGTCAAGCAGCACACCGGCGCCTTCAGCGTGGGGCAGACCGGCGTCTATACACTCACGATCAGTAACCTGGGGCCGGGCGTGGCGCCGACCGACACGAGCGTGTCCGTTTCAGATTATCTGCCTTACGGCCTCACGGTAGCATCGGTATCCGGCGACGGCTGGACATGCGACGGTTATGATACTTACGTTTCCTGCCAGGTCACCGGGTCGATTGAGGCTGGGCAAGCCTTGCCGGAGATCGTCCTGACGGTAAACGTCGCGCCGGAAGCTGTGCCCCAAGTGACAAATGAAGCCTCGGTCGACATCTACGATGGCGGTGGCGGCGGCACATTTGGAGTCACGCTTGGAAGCAAGGAGCGATTGACCGCGAGTAGCGCGAGTATCATCGACATCAACCCTGATAACAATTACGCCAGCGATGTGACAGATGTGCTCGATGCGGGCGCAACTCCGACGGACACGCCCACACCCACTGATACGCCGACCGATATGCCTACCGACACGCCGACGCCGACGAACACGCCAACCCCGACATCGACGCACACACCGACGCCAATGGCAACTCACACGCCGACATCGACGCACACACCGACGCCGACCGACACACGCACGCCAACGTACACCTTCACACCGACATCAACACCGACTCATACGCCGACACCCTCCGATACGCCAACGGCCACACCGACCGCGACTACCATCCTGTGTACAAGGGTGACCAACACCAACGATAGCGGACCGGGGTCGCTGCGAGAGGCTATTAACTGCGCCAATGTCAATCCGGGACTGGATGTGATCTCATTCAGCATTGACACCGGTGTCCAGACCATCTCACCGCTCTCCGAGCTGCCGATTGTCACCGATCCAGTGATCATCGATGGCGTTACCCAACCGGGCTACGCCGGCACACCGCTCATTGAGCTAAACGGGGCGAATGCCGGGCCGGCGCACGGGTTGCAGATCACGGCAGGTATGAGCATCGTGCGCGGGCTTGTGATCAATCGCTTCGGCGCGACGACGGGAGGCGGCGCCGGAATACGATTATTGGGTAATGGAGGAAACCGAATCGAAGGCAACTACATCGGTACAGACGTCATTGGCGCAGTCGATCTAGGCAATAGCGGACCGGGTATTTACATCGACTCGCCGAACAATGTGATCGGTGGGGCAATGGCCGAAGCTCGGAACCTGATCTCCGGCAACGGCGGGGCTGGCATATTCCTACGCTATGACACCGCAACGGGGAACCTGCTCCAAGGCAACTTCGTAGGTACAGATAGCACAGGCACTGCTGCCTTGGGCAATAGATCCTATGGAGTGCTCATTATTGATGGGGATGGCAACATAGTCGGCGATACGACGGCTGGAGCGGGCAATCTCATTTCAGGAAACGGCATGGGCGGTGTCCTCATTGAAGCAAGCACTGGGAATCGTGTAGAGGGCAACACGATTGGCGCTGACGTGACCGGAACCCATGCGGTGGGCAACGGTGCATTCGGAGTCAGCCTGAGTGCATCGGGCAATACAATTGGTGGCACGGCTGCCGCGGGCAACCTCATCGCATTCAATTGGGGTAGCGGCGTGGCGGTCGCCGGTGGTGTGGACAATCTCGTTCGATTCAACACCCTCTTCGCTAACACCAGTATCGGGATTGACCTGAGCGCAAACGGACTGACCAGCAATGACCTGGGCGATGCTGACACAGGCCCCAACTACCTCCAGAACTTTCCCGTGCTGACTAGCGCCGCCAGCGATGCGACAAGCACACTGATCGAAGGCCATCTCAATAGTACGCCGAACGTGGCCTTCACCCTCGACTTCTTCGCTAACGCTGAGTGCGATCCGTCGGGTTACGGGGAGGGCGAGGAGTGGATCGGCTCGGCAACGGTCACTACCGATGGCAGTGGCAACGCGAGCTTTACCACTCCGCTCCCGACTTCTATCCTCGGCGGCCAGTTCATTGCCTCCACTGCAACTGATCCAGAGGACAATACCTCAGAGTTCTCCCAGTGTGTAGAGGTGAATGCACCGCCCGTGTCGGAGCTTGCTCCCTTCGTTGTGTTGGGTACGGAAGGCGTGTGGCTCAAGCAAGGCGCGGCAGTGGTCAATGGAGATGTGGGCGCCAACATCGCCGGTAGCGGCCCCTTCCTCAGCGATGGTGTCGAGGTCACCATCGGCGAGTCAGTCGAGTTCCTCAGTCCTGCCTCGCGCGTCATGGGTGATAGCGTCAAGGTCAAGCAAGGCGCACAGGTCTACGATGTCTTCTACAATGATCTCAGCGGCAACGGTCAGATTCTCGGCCAAGAGTACACGCCTATCGATCTCCCACTGGTGTCCGCCTTCCCCAGTGTGCCTAGCTTCACGCCGGGCACACTGGACTTCGATGTGCCACAGGACGGCGCGTTGACTCTGGCCGCTGACGCCTACGGCACGCTGCTGGCGCGCAATGGCTCAACCATCACGCTGACTGGCGGTAGCTACAACTTTACGTCCTGGGATGTGCGGGAGCGTGTGAACATCTACATCGAAGCGCCAACGGAGATTCGTATTACGGGTCGGCTGGATACCGATCCGCAGACATACATCGGCCCCGCTCCATTCGCCACAAGCCTGGGCGCTACCGATCTCAGAATCTACGTCACAGGCATTAACGGCGGTACAGGCAACATTGGCGCAACGCCTAAAGCTGCTCAGTTTGGACTTCAGAACACGCTCATGGCAAACATCTACGTCCCGAACGGGACGTTATGGATCCGACAGGGATCGATAGCCGGCGGTGCTTTCTTGGGTAAGTGGGTCACTATCGGCGAGGGCGTGACACTGAGGCTCGACAGCGGGTTCTGAGACTGGCCGATTCAACCGGGTTGCCATCCTTATACGATGGCGTGGGCTAAGAACTCATGCCGGTTTGCCAGTATTTCTGCCGCTCTTCGGTTGAAGGTGCGGACTTCTGCCAGACTGGCGCTCGTTGAGCTAACCTCAAACGGCTGGATGGATGGTCTCCGATAGACAGTGCAAGACTGCAGCTCATAACCCGGAGGTCCCAGGTTCGAATCCAACCCCCGCTACTCGAAGACACCGTAGACCACCAGGCTACGGTGTTTTTGTTGGCCCGAAGGTCTCAGGTTCAGGGAACCCAACCCAAAGGAGGGTTTTCTCATGAACCGCAGCACTTCGGGCTTGTTGTTGTCCAAAGCCATCAACGGCTTCCTCCAATTCAAAGCCGCCG
>DATDPU010000115.1:0-4054 GCA_035292585.1 Anaerolineae bacterium
GTGTTCCTGGGGCAGCAGTTTCCAGCGCTGTTCCAGATGCTGGGCAGGATGGAGATCGCCCGGGTCAACCTGCCGGTCGGCGCGCTGATCTGGGTGATGATCGTGCCGATGCTGCTGAAGGTGGATTTCGGCGCCCTGCACCAGGTGAGGTCGCACTGGCGCGGCATTTCGGTCACCCTCTTCATCAACTGGGCGGTCAAGCCGTTCTCGATGGCGCTGCTGGCGTGGTTGTTCATACGCCATTTGTTCGCGCCGCTGCTGCCGCCGGAGCAGATCGACAGCTACATCGCCGGCCTGATCCTGCTGGCCGCCGCGCCCTGCACGGCGATGGTGTTCGTCTGGAGCCGGCTGACCGGTGGCGACCCGTACTTCACGCTTTCCCAGGTTGCACTGAACGATACCATCATGGTGTTTGCCTTTGCGCCCATCGTTGCGCTGCTGCTCGGCGTTGCGTCGATTTCCGTGCCGTGGGACACGCTGCTGACGTCGGTCGTCTTGTACATCGTGATCCCGCTGGCGCTCGCCCAGTTCTGGCGCCGGCGATTGCTGTCGCGCGGGCAAGCGACGCTGGACGCGACGCTGTCGCGTATCCAGCCGTGGTCGGTCGCGGCGCTGCTGGCCACCCTGGTGCTGCTGTTCGCCTTCCAGGGCAACGCGATTATCGAGCAGCCGCTCATCATCGGCCTGCTCGCGGTGCCGATCCTGATCCAGGTATTTTTCAACTCCGCGCTCGCCTACTGGCTCAACCGCAAGGTGGGCGAGAAGCACAGCGTGGCCTGCCCCTCCGCGCTGATCGGCGCGTCGAACTTCTTCGAGCTGGCGGTGGCGGCGGCGATCAGCCTGTTCGGGTTCGAATCGGGCGCGGCGCTGGCGACGGTGGTTGGCGTCCTGATCGAGGTGCCGGTGATGCTGGTGGTGGTGAAAATCGTCAACGCCAGCAAAGGATGGTACGAAGCCGGCACAGGGCCGCACGGCCAGCCCTGAACGCGCAGACGGGGCACGGAGCTGTCATGAAGCTGTAACACGCCATCCGTACCATGCGTGGAGCGCCTGCTCCAAGTCGGCGCAATAACAGGAGAAACGACATGAATAAGCTCAAGCAATTCAAGATATTGGGTGTGGCCGCGGCAGTTGCGGCTCTGCTCGGCGCGCCGGCCATCTCCGCTCAGGCGCAGACGGTCAAAATCGACGGCTCGAGCACGGTGTATCCGATTTCGGAAGCCGTGGCGGAAGAGTTCCAGAAGTCCAAGCAGGGCAAGATCAAGGTCACGGTCGGCATTTCCGGCACCGGCGGCGGCTTCAAGAAATTCTGCCGCGGCGAGACCGATATTTCCGACGCCTCCCGGCCGATCACGGCAAAGGAAATGAAAGCCTGCGCCGAAACCGGCATCAAGTACGTCGAACTGCCGGTCGCGTTCGACGCGCTCACCGTGGTCGTCAACCCGAAGAACACGTGGATCAAGGAGTTCAAGGTCGAGGAACTCAAGAAGATGTGGGAACCGGGCGCGCAGGGCAAGGTGACCAGCTGGAAACAGGTCAATCCGAGCTGGCCTGATCGAGCGCTCAAGCTGTTTGGCCCCGGTGCGGACTCCGGGACGTTCGATTACTTCACGGACGCCATCAACGGCAAGGAAAAAGCCAGCCGCGGCGACTTCACCGCAAGCGAGGACGATAACGTGCTGGTGCAGGGTGTTTCGCGCGACGTTGGCGGGATCGGCTACTTCGGTCTGGCCTACTACGTCGAGAACAAGGACAAGCTGAAGGCGGTTCCCATCGTCAACAAAGGGTCGTCCAAGGCGGTCATGCCCTCGCTGGAGACCGTGATGGACGGCACCTATCAGCCCCTGGCCCGACCGATATTCATCTACGTCAGCGACAAGGCGATAGCGCGGCCCGAGGTGAAGGAATTCGTCGAGTACTACCTCCAGCACGGCGCAAAACTGTCCAAGGAAGTCGGATACGTGCCGCTGGGGAGCCAGCATTACGACCTGGCGATGAAGAATTTCAAGGCGAAAAAACTCGGCACCGGATTCGGCGGCAAGGCGGAGGTCGGAGTGAGGCTGGACGACCTGCTGCAGCGCGAAGCCAAGCTCTAAGCATCAGCGCTTCGTCTGGACGGGGAGGGGCGCCAGCCCCTCCCGCTTTTTTTGGGGTGGTTGGTGGCCCGTGCATTAACCTGCAATAATTGGCGGCAAAAGAAGAATGACCTCGATATCACAGGCGGACAGGATAGACGCAGTGCCGGAGAAATTCGTCAGCGACCGGCTGGCGCGGCGCCAGGTGCGCCACGCCAAGGAACGCGTCATCGAGTCCATCCTGTTCCTGGCGGCGTTCGTGTCGGTGGCGACTACCGTCGGCATTGTCGTCATCCTGCTCAAGGAGTCGTTGGACTTCTTCCAGCACGTGTCGTTGTGGGATTTTCTCACCGACACCCAGTGGACGCCGCTGTTCGCCGACGCGCACTACGGCATCGTCCCGCTGCTGTCGGGGACGCTGGTCAGCTCCGCGGTGGCGCTGCTGGTGGCAATCCCGCTCGGCACGATCATCGCCATCTACTTGTCGGAATTTGCGCCGTTCACGGTGCGCGAAGTGGCCAAGCCGTTCCTCGAGATGCTGGGCGGGGTCCCGACCATCGTTTACGGCTATTTTGCGCTGCTGTTCGTCACCCCGCTGCTGCAAATGCTCTATCCGGAGCTGCCCGGCTTCAACCTGCTGTCCGCGGGCATCGTCATGGGCATCATGATCATCCCGTACGTGAGCTCGGTTTCGGAGGACGCGATGCGCGCGGTGCCGATGGCGCTGCGGGAAGGTTCCTACGCGATGGGTGCGACGCGCTTCCAGACCGCGATCCGGGTCGTGACACCGGCGGCGTTTTCCGGCATTGCGGCGGCATACATCCTCGGCATCTCGCGCGCGGTGGGTGAGACCATGATCCTCGCGGTCGCTGCCGGCATGCAGCCGAATCTGACATGGAACCCGCTCGAGCCGGCGGCGACGATCACCGCCTATATCGTGCAGGTGGCGCTGGGCGACCTGCCGCACGGCTCGATCGGCTATCAGTCGATTTTCGCCGCGGGCCTGACGCTGGCCCTGGTCACGTTGCTCTTCAACGTGCTCGGCCATATGCTGCGCAAGCGCTACCGCCAGGTTTACTGATCATGAGTGAAGCAGCCAAAGTCCGGGAAATCCGCGCGCTGATCGCGGCGCACAAGCGCTGGGACTTGGTGTTCGCCATGCTCGGCCTGCTGGCGCTCATGGTGGGCGTGCTGACGTTCGCGGCCCTGTTCGGGCAGATGGCACTTGAGGGCGCGCCGCGGCTATCGTGGGATTTTTTCACCCACTTTCCTTCCCGCAAACCCGATCAGGCGGGCATACTTTCGGCCTGGGTTGGCTCAACGCTGGTGATGATCGTAACCGCCGCCACTGCGGTGCCGCTCGGGGTCGGCGCAGGGGTCTATCTCGAGGAATACGCGCCCAGGAACTGGATGACAGATCTCATCGAGATCAACGTGACCAATCTCGCCGGCGTGCCGTCCATCGTCTACGGCCTGCTCGCGCTCGGACTCTTCGTCTACCAGTTCGGTTTCGGCCAGAGCATCCTGACGGCGGGACTCACGCTGGGCTTGCTGATTCTGCCGGTGGTGATCGTCGCGACGCGCGAGGCAATCCGCGCAATACCCGCTGCGATTCGCGAGGGCGCCTACGCGCTCGGCGCCAGTAAGTGGCAAACCACCTCGGACCACATCCTGCCGTATTCCATGGCGGGTATCCTGACCGGCGTCATTATCGGCATGGCGCGCGCCATCGGCGAAACCGCGCCGGTGATCACCATCGGGGCGCTCACCTTCATCGCGTTCCTGCCCGCGGCGCCGTTCACCGGCGATCCGCCGGCCGGGCTGTTCGAGTGGATCCTGTCGCCCTTCACCGTGATGCCGATCCAGATGTTCAACTGGACCTCGCGTCCCGAGGCCGCCTTCCAGCACAACGCCGCGGCGGCGGGGCTGGTGCTGGTCGTCATGACGCTGTCCATGAACGCGCTCGCCATCTACATCCG
>DATDPU010000116.1:0-28182 GCA_035292585.1 Anaerolineae bacterium
GTCAATACCCGATCGGCCCCGAAAATGGGCCACTGCTCTCGGCCCGCGTCCGCGCGGGCCGCGCGAAGCGGACGGGGACGCGGACGGTGAGCCATCACGCCTGTATTTGCGCTGTGCAAGAATTTAGATGCGATTGCCCTAACTGCGGCCCGAACGATACTACGAGCGGAACGAGTTCCGTCCGCGCCTGTCCGTTCGTCCGCTCAACAGTCCGTTGACAGCCGTCCGCTTCGTGCACTAACCGCCAACTTCGCATATAATCCACATCGATGACCGCGCAATCCGTCACGCTGGTGCTCACCCACGAGCATGCCGATTTTGACGCGATCGCCTCGTTGCTCGCCGCAGCGTTGATCACGCCCGAGGCGATCCCCCTGCTGCCGCACACCGTCAATCGCAACGTGCGCGGCTTCCTCGCGTTGTACGGCCCAGATCTGCCGTTTGTCGAGCTGGACGATCTGCCGCGCGCGCCGATCGAACGCGTGATCCTGGTCGATACCCAAGCGCTGCCCTCGGTGCGCGGGGTGACGCCCGACACGCAAGTGACCCTCATCGACCACCACCCCCGATCCGAGGCGCTGCCCGCTCACTGGACGTTCCAGGGCGAACCGGTTGGCGCGACCATCACGCTGATCGTCGAGACGATTGCCGCGCGCCGCATCGAGTTGACCCCGGCGCAGGCCACGCTGCTCCTGCTGGGTATCTACGAAGACACCGGCTCGCTGCTGTATGCCGACACGACCGCGCGGGATGCGCATGCCGCCGGGTATTTGCTGGAGCATGGCGTCAACCTCTCGCAGGCGCGCGAATTTCTACAGCACACCTTGTCCGATGCGCAACGCGCGCTCTACGACCAGCTGGTGCAGGCCGCCACATCGCACGAGATCAACGGGCACGTCGTCGCCCTCGCTGCGGCCAGCAGCGGCGAGCACCTCGACGAAATCTCGACGCTGGCGCACCGGCTGCGCGATCTGCTGGAACCCGACGCGCTGTTCATCCTCGTCACGTTCGACGGGCACATCCAGATCGTCGCGCGCAGCGCCGTCGATGCGATCGACGTCGGCGCGATCTGCCAGGCGCTGGGCGGCGGCGGTCACGCGCGCGCGGCGGCGGCCTTGGTACGCGACGGCAATCTCGCCGGCGTCCAGACCCGTCTGCTGGACGAGATCCGTCGCCAGGTGCGGCCCGCCGTGACCGTGGCACAGATCATGTCACGCGGCGGGCAAACGCTTGAAACAGCGACGACGGTGGCGGAAGCGGCGCGGCGCATGCAGCGCACCGGCTTCGAGGGTTATCCCGTCATCAAAGACGGGCAGGTGGTTGGCCTGCTCACCCGGCGAGCAGTCGATCGGGCGCTCAATCACAAAATGGGCGGCCGGCCGATCGCGTCGATCATGGAGCAGGGCCGCGTCACCGTCTCGCCCGATGATCCCGTCGAGAAGCTCGAACGGCTGATGATCGCGCACGGCTGGGGTCAAGTGCCGGTGGTGAATGGCGAGGGGCGCGTCATCGGCATTGTCACGCGCACCGATGTGCTGAAGCTGTGGAGCGCCAAGACCACTTCGACTCGCCGCAGGGAAATCGGCGAGCGCTTAGAGCAGTCGCTGGCTCCGGAACTCCTGGCGCTCATCCAGCAGATCGCCGCCAGCGCGCGCCGGATGGGATCTTCGCTGTTCTTCGTCGGCGGCATCGTGCGCGATCTGCTGCTGGGTCAACCGCTGTACGATGTGGACTTCGTGGTCGAGGGGAATGCCATCGCGCTGGCGCAAGCGCTGGCGCGTGAGCACGGCGGGCGGGTCAAAAGCCATGCGCGCTTCGGCACGGCCAAGTGGCTGCTCGACCCGCGCGCGTTGAGGATTCCCACGCCGGACGGCCTCGGCCTGCGCACGCTCGACTTCGTCACGGCGCGCACCGAGTTCTACACGCATCCCACCGCCCTGCCCCAGGTCGAGCAATCGTCGATCAAGCAAGACCTGCACCGCCGCGATTTCACCATCAACGCGCTGGCGGTGTGCCTGGACCCCGAGCGCTTCGGCGAGCTGCTCGACTTCTATGGCGGCGAGCGCGACTTGCGCGACGGCGTGATGCGCGTGCTGCATTCGCTCTCGTTTGTGGAAGACCCGACGCGCATGCTGCGCGCGGCCCGCTTCGAGCAACGCTTCGGTTTTCACATCGAGCCGCGCACGCAGGACTTGCTGATCAACGCGCTCGATTTGCTCGAGCGCGTCAGCGGCCCCCGCATTCGGAACGAACTCGAGTTGATCTTCCAGGAGAAACGCCCGGAAAAATCGGTTTGCCGCTTGGACGAGCTGGGCGTGCTGGCGCACGTGCATGCCGCGCTGCACTGCGACGAGTGGCTGATCGGCGCATATACCCGTGCGCGTGAAAGCCTGGGGACGCCGGCGCCGTTCATCTACCTGGCGCTGCTGGCTTACCGACTGGACGCGCAGGCTGTGCGGACGCTGATTCGTCGGCTGCGCCTGCCCCGCGACGTCGAGAGCGATCTCTACGCCGTGATCGCGCTGCGCGATGCCCACGATCAAATCCGCGCCGCCGTTAAAGCGAGCCAGGTCTATCGGCTGCTGCAACCTTACTCCGCTCGCGCCTTACAGGTCGCTCGTGTGGCAACCGCCGATCCCCAGGTGCGCGCCCATCTCGATTGGTTTGTGCGCGAGCTGCGGGAGGTGAAGCCGTCACTTGGCGGAACGTTCCTGAGATCGTTGGGTCTCCCGCCCGGTCCGGTTTACGGTCGGATTCTGCACGCGCTGCGCGATGCGCTCCTCGACGGCGAAATTCGGCCGGGCGCAGACGAGGAAGCGTTCGTGCGGACGATGGTGGAGAAAGGAGTCCATCTTGAAACCGCGCTTAACACATGAACGGGTGCGCGGCCGCCCCATCACGATTTATGGCCGCACCTTTGAGCCGGAAGCGCGCGTGACGACTTTGATGGCGCGCGAAGCGACCCTGGCGCCGAACGGCACGCGATTGGTCGGCTTCCAATTCAGCCGCATCCGTCCAACCGCGCTGATCGAACACACGCCGCACGGCGAGCGCCATCACCGCATTTCCGATCCGACGGGGTTCACGCTCTTGGGCCTGGCCGTGTTTGCTCTGGCTCTGCCCGTGATCAGTAACGCGCTGGCGCGCTGGCTGGACGCGAACCCAAAGTAGGATCAATACCTTGCAACCGCGCGGGCGAGACGTAACACCGCGCGGATGGACAAATCGCGAAAGTGGAGGACAGCATGACTGACAAGTTCGATATCGGGCGCTTCTTTGAGGCGCTCGGCGACACCCGCAAGCAAGTGTCAGTTGACGCGGTGTTCGGCAAGCCGGTCGAATCCAACGGCAAGACCATCATCCCGATCGCATCCGCAGTTTACGGATTCGGGTTGGGGGGCGGCGCAAGCGAAGGATCAGAGCCAGCCGAGTCAGACGCCGGATCAAAGGGGGGAATTGGGGGAGGCGGCGGCAGCGGCTTTCAGGTGCGGCCGCTGGCCGTCGCCGTGATCGATCAGGATGGCGTGCGCATCGAGCCGATTATGAACCTGGAGCGGATTTCGCTCGCCGGGATGCTGATGGGCGCCTGGACAGTCCTGTGGCTGGGACGGATCTTGTTGCGCCTCGCATCGCGCCGTGAGTGAGCACTGACCGGCCGCAACCAACCTCCCGTAGGGCCCGCCTTGCGGGAGGTTGCGTTATGGCTTGGGAGTGTGTGTAGGTTTCGGGGTATTGGGATTGCCGCCGCCCGGCGTGCCTTGGCCGGGCGGTGTGTTCGTGAGCCCACCTCCCGGCGTGCCTTGCCCGGGAGGTGTTCGGGTCGGTTCAGTTATCGGCGTGTCTTGAGGCGCCGGTGTTGCCGTTGGCGCGGGTGGACTGGTCGCCGTGTCCTGCGGCGGCGGCGTCTGCGTCAACCCGCCGCCCGGTGTGCCTTGACCGGGTGGAGTTCGCGTCGGCGCGGGTATGCCAGGTGTTGCTTCGCCTTCATCCGGCGTCTGCGTCAGCCCGCCGCCCGGTGTGCCTTGACCGGGTGGAGTTCGCGTCGGCGAAGGTATGCCAGGTGTTGGTTCTGCTTCATCTGGCGTCTTCGTCAGCCCGCGCCCTGGCGTACCTTGACCGGGTGTCGGCGTATTCTCCTCACCAGGCAGGTCGGTTGACGTGGATGAGGGCCCCGGAGTAGGTGTCGGCGTTGGTGTGGGCGTGGAGGTTGGCGTCGGCTCGTCATTGGGCAAAGGTGGCCGATGATCTATGGCGCTCGCCAGGCCGACTCGCAGCGCGTCCAACGCTTGATCGAGGCCGGCGAGGGCAGTTTCCGGCGCACGCTCACGCACGCTGGACACAATCGAGATCGCGGAAGTATAGAACGCCTCCGCTTGAGCCAACGCCGCCGTCTGTTGCGTCTCGCCCAATGCATCACTTGCCAGTATGGCCTGCTGGCTTTCGGTCACGGCCTCGTCCAACAGCGTAACATTCACAACGCCCCGATCGCTTAGGGTCTCAAATTCAGTTAGGCGGCGCTGCGCCCAGGCTAAATGCAGATCAGCCTGATTGGCCTCGCTCGCCAGCTGCACTGCCACCGACTCGCTTAAGCGCTTAACGGGATATAGGAAATCGCCAGGCAGGCTGTTGGCCGCCGCGGCCACGGTACCTGCGCCGGCGATCAGTATGGCGAAGGATACGGCTGCCGCAATCGGGAGCCAGCGCGGAAACGAAGAGCGACTCGGGCGCGGCGCGGGACGCGGCGCAGGCAGATCGACCAGACGCGCCCGTAAGCGTTGTTCCAGCGCAGCACGCGCGGCAGACGGCATGGCCGGGCGCGGCAGGTGTGCAAACGGCGCAGCGACTTTCAACAGCGGTTCGAGTTGGCCCCGGAGCTGCGGGAACTGCTGCAGGCACGCATCCGGCGTGAGTCGGCCTGCGCGAATCTCGTCCAGGCAGAAATCGAGCACGCGGTCAAAATCGGTTACGGGCGGATGCGGTCGCAGGTTCATGGTTCCATCAAGCGGGCCAACGCGGCCAGCGCGCGGTGCTGCAAAGCTTTAACCGCCCCTTCGCTGCGGCCGGTGAGCTGGGCGATTTCCGCCGTGTTGTAGTCCGCTACGAATTTCAGCATGAGCACTTCTTGCTGCTCGGGCGTCAACCGTTGCAGCGATTGGGCCAAGGCGCGCTGGGCAATCACGTCGCGGGCCGGCAGATCGACCGGCACATCCACCTCGCCCGCGTCGAGCGACACATTCTGGCGGCTGGCCCGGCGCCAATAGTCAATCACACGCGCGTTAGCGATCCGGTACAGCCAGGCCGCAAACGGCGCGCCACGATCCTCGTAAGTGGCCAGCGACTCCAGCACGCGCATGAACACTTCGCTGGTAAGGTCCTCAGCGGCGGCTTGATCGCCCACGCGATACAGCACGTAACGAAAAATTAGATCGACGTGCCGCTGATACAGTTCGGTGAAGGCGTCCGCATCGCGCTGTTGCGCGCGGCGAACCAAGTCGCGTTCGTCAGTGTTTTGCACGAAAGTCTCGATCGCGCCGCAAAAGTTCGCCGCTGTCTGAAGCCGGGTTGGCTCCCGGTTATCGCGCAGCCGACGGCGCTTGATCGCTCGTGCACTTATTATACCGATTAAGTGCCTGCCGCGATACGGGTAGGCGCCGCCTAGTACTTATTGACCGCCTATCCGTATCTGGAGAGCGTTTTGTACGGTATAAGAGTTAGGTTCAACAGAGGGTATCGTTCACATAGAAGTTGTCGCGGGAGTGAGTGGAGATGCAGACCACGCGAGTTGCTATCGCAGCACCACAGTCAACGACGGTAAATCAACACGAAACCATGTCAAACCAGGCCAAGGCGCAACGCGCACCTATATCGGCCAGCGCCGGGGTGACACCTCCCCGAGCGCGGATCCTGGTGGCCGACGACGATCCGGAAATGCAAGCCCTGCTGCAGCTCATGCTCAAGTGGGACGGCTTCGAAGTGCTGGAGGCGCCGAACAGCGAGGAGATGCTGGAGCGCACCCTCGACTCCGACCCGGCGCTTATCCTGCTGGATGTAATGCTGCCCGGCGTGGACGGGTTTGAGGTGCTACGCCGGCTTAAGAGCGACCCCCGCACCTGCGCCGTACCGGTTATCTTTGTCTCGGCCCGCAGTGATCAGCAAGCGCGCCGACAAGGCCTGGCGCTGGGCGCGGCCGATTATCTGGAAAAGCCCATCAGCCTGCGCAGCCTGATCAGCAGTGTCCGCGCAGCGATTCAGCGCCGGGCGGTCACCGAGCTGTTCAACTCGGCGCTGTCGAGAGCCTAGTACCCCGACCGCCTAATTCTGCGGGGTTGGGACGGCAGTTGCACTGCCGTCCGCCGCAGTGCAACTGCGGCAGGAACTACGCAACTTCAGATTGTTGAAGCACTAGCCGTCCAAACCCCGCAGAGTTACATCGGCGGTAGACCTCCGAAGTCTCCCACGCCCCACTTCGCTTGGTAAAATGCTGGCGCCAGCCGCGCTGACACCGCAGAGAGTTGCGCGTCTAGACCTCGCAACTGGCTTCACTTACCGCGATTGCCATATCAAGCTCGTTACTTGCCTGGGCAAGTGGTATAATCCGGCACACCTCAAACGCAGGAGCTACGCATGTTTTGCGACAATGCAGGCCGCCCGGCGATTTGTATCGGGCCGATACCCATCAACTTTTACGGCATCATCATCGTCTTGGGCGCGCTCATCGGAGGCTACATCGCGGCGAGCGAGGCGCGCCGGCGCGGCCACGATCCAGACATTGTATGGGACGGCCTGGTCTGGGTCGTGCTGGCCGGGATTGTCGGCGCACGGCTATACCACGTCTTTTCCGTACCGGCGGGCTGCGCCGAGGGTGTTCCGTATTGTGGCTGGCCGTGGTATCGGGATCACCCGTTGGACATCATTCTCGGCATGCGCGAAGTGGGCGGCTTAGGAATTTTTGGCGCGGTGCTCGTCGGCGGGTTGGCGCTGTTCGTTTACGCGCGGCGGCGCAAATTGCCGGTGTTGCGGTATCTCGACTTCGCCGCACCGGCATTGCTGATCGGCCAGGCGATTGGGCGCTGGGGCAACTTTGTCAACCAGGAGCTTTACGGTCCGCCGACCAACCTGCCTTGGGGTATTTCGATCGATGCGCTGCACCGCACCTATGAATACGTCGATCTGGCGCGTTACCCGGTGGAGACTACGCGCTTCCACCCGCTCTTCCTCTACGAATCGATGCTGAATTTGCTCGGCTTCGTCGTTTTGATCGCCATAAGCCGCCGCTTTGCCAGCCGACTCAAGGCGGGGGATCTGATCCTGTTGTACTTCATCTGGTATCCGGTCGTCCGTATTTTCGTGGAGTCATATCGCTTTGACGCCTGGATTTCAATCGGCAACATTCCTACCGCTACCCTGATCTCGATCGTAGCCGCGCTCATTGCGCTCATCGCGCTCATCCTTCGCCACCGGCGGCGCACGGCTCCGCTGCCCGCGTAAGGACGCCGTAATCTGTCGTTGCTAGGATGAAGCCGCTCTCGCCCCAGGGCGGTTATCATTCTGACGGAAGGTGCAGCCAACATGGTTAAGATCAAGCCAGCGGAGATCACGCCTGAACCGGTTTATCTGTCCCGGCGCAAATTCATGACCGGTCTCGGCGCCGTAGCGGCATCGACGGCGCTGGCGGCGTGCGGCAGTCGCGAGCCGGCCAACACGGGCGCGGGCGGAGCGCTCAATACGGAGGCCACCGCCGACGAGCTCGGCGATCGGTTGACCGAGTATGAGGCCATCACCAACTACAATAACTACTATGAGTTCACGGTTGACAAACAGGGCGTGGCGGGCCTGGCTCAGAACTTCAAGACTGCGCCGTGGACGGTGCAGGTCGGCGGGCGGGTCAACAATCCGAAGACCTACGACATCGACGATCTACTCAAGAAGTTTCCGCAGGAAGAGCGGGTCTATCGCCATCGTTGCGTCGAGGGTTGGTCGATGGTCATCCCGTGGATCGGTTTCCCTATGTCTGCGCTCTTGAAGGAAGTCGAGCCGCTGTCGCAGGCGCAATACGTGCGCTTCGAAGCGCTGCTCGATCCAGAGCAGATGCCGGGCCAAAACGCCAGCTGGTATCAGTGGCCCTACATCGAAGGGCTGCGGCTGGACGAAGCGATGAACGATCTGGCGATCTTCGCGACGGGCCTGTACGGAAAATCGCTGCCGCCGCAGAACGGCGCGCCGCTGCGCATTCACGTGCCGTGGAAATATGGCTTCAAGAGCATCAAGGCGATCGTCAAGATCGATCTGGTAGAAGAGCAACCGGTATCGCTCTGGATGGCGGCCGCGCCGCACGAGTACGGCTTCTATTCCAACGTCAACCCGGACGTGCGGCATCCGCGCTGGTCGCAGGCGACCGAGCGCCGCATCGGTGAAGTGGGGCGGCGTCCGACGTTGCTCTTCAACGGCTATGCCGAGGAAGTCGCGCACTTGTACGCCGGCATGGACCTGCGAGCAAATTATTGATGCGCCAGACTGACGAGATCGCGCCGAACCCGCCGGGTGTACGATCAAGATTGACCGGCCCGCTCAGAGTGTTCGCGACCGCCTCCGGTATCGACTGGCTGCGCCTGTTGGCGCACAGCGGTTCGTTAGCGCCGCTCGCGCTCTTGCTCTGGGATATCGCGCTGGATCAGCTCAGCTTCAACCCGATCCAGGACATCACCTTTCGCACCGGCCGGACGGCGCTGGTGTTGTTGGTGTTGTCGCTGGTGTGCACGCCGGCCAATACCGTGTTCGGCTTCAGGCGCGCGCTTACCGTGCGCCGTGCGCTGGGGCTATACGCCTGCCTGTACGCGGGCCTACACTTCCTCACCTTCACCGTCTTGGATTACGGCCTCGATCTTGAACTGATCGGCGAGACGATTGCCGAGAAGCGCTACGTGCTGGTCGGCTTGGCCGCGTTTCTGATCCTGCTGCCGATGGCGCTGACTTCGACGACGGGCTGGATGAGGCGCTTAGGCCAGCGTTGGAAGTTGCTGCACAAACTGGTCTATCTGGCCGCTCCGCTCGCGGTCGTGCACTTTCTGTGGCTCGTGAAAGCGGATATCCGCGAGCCTTTGAACTTCGGCGCGGTCGTCGCGTTGTTGCTCACCCTCCGCATTCCACGGGTGCGGAAGGCGCTCGTTAGGCTGCGCACACGGTTGAAAGGGATGTCCACCAACGCCTCGCTCGATGCGCAGCGCAGCCGAACGTTGCGGCTATCCAAGAAGGTGACGCCGGAAACGTGACGGATGCCGGGTTGCGCGTCCCCTGTTCGCCCGCAGTTGCACTGCGAGGCGCAGACAGCAGTCCAACTGCTGTCTGAACTGCCAGGTGACGCCGGAAACGTGACGGATTGCGTCATGCAGAAAGCCTGCCTCACCCTGCTTGCCATTGGGATGTGCAGCGGCTGTACGCCACGCTCCAGCGCGACAGCCGGGCCGACCCAGCCCCCTATGATCTCGACGGCCCAACCGACCGCCCCCGGCGCGCCAACCCTCAGCCCGACTGAGACTGCTATCCCGCTGCCCACCGATACACCCATCCCAACGCACCCCCCTGCCCCACCGGTCGTCGAGCGCGGCCGCGTGCCGGAGGGTTTCTCGCTGATCGTCGTCGCCGAGAGACTGCCGCGCCTGACTACGCTCGCGTTTGGGCCGGACGGCGCACTGTATGCCGGGCTGCGCCAGGATGGCATCATTCGCCTCACGGATGCCGCTGGCGATCACCGTTACGAAACGCGCACTGAATTCGCGCCCGCGTTTGACGAGCTGCTGGGTTTGGCCTGGCGGGGCGATACGCTCTACGTCTCATACCGAGGCGCGATCAGCACACTGCGCGATACCGATCGTGACGGCGTCGCAGATGCCCGTAGCGACATCGTGACCGATCTGCCCGTCGGCCGGCATCAGAACAACAGCCTGGTCTTCGGGCCGGACAACCGTTTATACCTGCCGCTGGGATCGACCTGCGATGCCTGCGTCGAAACCGACCCACGCTCGGCCTCGATCCTGTCCTTCGCGCCAGACGGCGGCGATGCGCGGATCATTGCCGGCGGTCTGCGCAACGCTTACGACCTGGCGTTCGACGCGCAGGGCAATCTGTTTGCGACCGAAAACGGCCGGGATGACCTGGGCGATACGTTGCCGCCGGAAGAACTCAATCATATCGTCCCTGGCTCAAACTATGGCTGGCCGGATTGCTGGGGCGTCGGTCAGGGATCGGGCTGCGATGGCGCGCGTGCCCCGGTCGCCGAGTTCGATGCGCGCTCGTCGGCGGACGGCCTGGTGTTCTATCTCGCCGATCAGTTTCCACCCGAGTACCGCGGCAATGCGTTCGTCGCGCTGTGGGGGTCCTACATCGTCGCCACGCGACCGCGCGTCATGCGCGTTCAGCTCAGCTTAGCCGGCGATACATTCGCCGGTCAGGTTAGCGATTTTGCAACCGGACTGGGCCGCCCGCTCGATTTGGTCGTCGGCCCGGAGGGCGCGCTGTACATCGCCGATTACGAAGCCGAGGCGATTTTCAGAGTGACTTACGGAGCGCCGTAAGAGAACGAAGGGCGAATCGCACTACTGCTCTGCCGCAGGTATTTTGATGGGCGTAGCGTAGGGCCTCGCGCCCGTCAGACGCCCACAACCCCACAAGGGGGCGCAAGCAGGGGGCTAAGCTACCCAGCATTTTCCCTGTGGTGGAGTACTCCCCCTTTCCCTTTCGTCATTTGTCCATCGTCGTCTTGACGAATCGCCTATTCACAGGTACAATCGCGCTCGTTCCATGGGCTGGCTCGGTGCCAAGCCCATTTTTATGGCGTGAGCGATTTACAGGAGCGGCATGACCGAGTCGGAAACGGTCGAGAAGTCGGGCCAGGTTCTTGAGCAGGTGCAGGGCGAAATTGTGCGCCTGCAACAGTCCGCGGTGCAACGGGTCGAGGCCGAGCAGGTCCAGCTGGTGCAATCGGCCGCGGCTCGCATCCAGGCGGATTGGGTCGAGGTGCAGCAGGGCGGCGTGCAGCGCATCGAGGCCGATACCGTCCGCGCGCGCGGCAGTTTGGTGCTCGCGGTGCGCGCCGGCACCATCGCCGCGGAGCAAATTGGCGCGCTCGCCATTCGTGCCGACGAGCTCACCCTGGCGGACAGCAATGCCGGCGTGCTGATCGGAGAAAACGTTCAGGCGGGCAACGTGAAGACGTTGCTCTTCATCGGGCAAAACGTCGAGGGCCAGGTCACGACGACTTTCGATTCACGCGGTGCTGCGCTGTTCGGGCTGGCGTTGGGCGCTGCCTTCGGCGCGCTCTCGTTGATCGGCCGTTTGCTCGGCCGTTCACGCTAATGAACCAACTGTAAGACGCTACATCAGGAGTTATCAAGAGATGGATCAAATCGAACTGAAATCCGCACCCCGAACCGTTATCGGCAAGCAGGTCAAGGCGCTGCGACGCACGGGTCTGGTGCCGTTAGTGATGTACGGGCCGCAGTCCAAGCCGCTCGCTTTGCAGGCCGACGCCAAAGAACTGGCGCGCGTCTTGCGCCAGGTTGGCGGCAGCCGCTTGATCGCTGTTCAGATCGGGAGCAGCACCCAGATGGCGTTGGCCCGCGAAGTACAGCGCGAGCCGATCAGCGGGCAGATTTTGCACGTCGATCTCTTGGCCGTGTCGATGACCGAGCGTATCCGCGTCGAGGTGCGGCTGGTGCTGGACGGCAAAGCGCCTGCCGTCAGGCGCGGCGAGGGTGTGCTGGTGACCGGCGTGGACGCGGTCGAAATCGAGTGTTTGCCGGGCGACCTGATCGACAGCCTTCACGTCGATCTGGAACCGCTGGACAAGATCGGCGATGCGCTTCACGTCAGCGATTTGAAAGTTCCAGCGACGGTTAAGATTTTGACCGAGCCGGAAGAGATGGTGGCGCGCGTAACCTACCTGGCGGCGGAGGAAGAAGTGACCGCTCCGGCGCCTGCCGTCGAAGCCGCCGAACCCGAGGTCATTACCCGTGGCAAGGTCGAAGAGGAAGGCGAAGAAGAGTAGGCCGGAAGCCTCCACAATCAGGCCTAGCTGCTCAAGGAACCGATCCACGAATCGACACGAATAAAGCAGTATTCGTGTCGATTCGCGTCAATTCGTGGATCAAAAATCTTCCGCCTCACTTTGATCATCCTCCGCGTCTGCATCAAGACCGCTCAGGCCATGTGCCGCTTGTTCGATCTTGCGCGCAAACAGCAGGTAACCGGTGTGCGCCACCATCCGATCGGTTGGCCGTAGGCGCTCGGCGACGGTCTTGTAGGCGCGCATCAGCAACTCTTCGACTTCGATCATCCCAAACGGCTGCTGCGACATCGTCTCAAGCAAACGCGTCACCTGGTTCGCCGTCGGCACGATCGTCCCGAAAAACCCCCCACCCCGCAGCGCGGCGGCGGCCTGGCCCAAATAGTGCGCGGGTTCGGGCACATCCAGAAACAGGGCATCGGCATCCGCCTCGTCAAAACCCAGCGCGATATCCTTCAGTTTGAACTCGACCCGATCAGCCAGGCCGACCTTTTCCAGGTTCTTGCGCGCCAGGTGTTGCATCTCCGGCCGCGCTTCGTAACTGATCACGCGCCCGGTTGCGCCCACGATCCGCGCCAACGCCAACGTCAGCCCGCCCGATCCGGTCCCGGCTTCGATGACCGTGATGCCCGGCTGGATCGATAGCTTCATCACAATGTAGCCGACATCTTTCGGAAAAACGATCTGCGTGGTGCGCTTGATGTCGCGGATCAGCTCGGCGGTGGACGGTTCGAGAATGAGGAAGGGATGCCCCAGGTGCGACTGGACGTATCGCCCCCAGGCCTGGCCGATGCAATCGTCAAACGCGACGATCCCCCGGTGCGTGTGCAACTGCTCGTTCGGTTTCAAGCGCACCAGGAAACGTTTTTCTCCCCGGCGCTTGACGGCTTGGCTGACGAACAGCGCTAAATCACCCGCTTGGGCTATGCGCATACTGTACTCTCCCGGCCCGGCGTGTTGAGTGCGCCGGAGCGGGAAGCATTATAACGATCACCGCAGACTCGCGCAAACAGGCTGGGAGCAGGTAGGGCAATCGCATCTAAATTCTTGCACAGCGCAAATATAGGCGTGATGGCTCACCGTCCGCGTCCCCGCGGACGGCCCGCGAGGACGCGGGCCGAGAGCAGTGGCCCATTTTCGGGGCCGATCGGGTATTGACATATTAGATGCGATTGCCCTAGGAGCAGGCCGGTCATTTGCAGTCCGTCACAAATGGAGTACACTTGCGCCAGGTTGTGAGGGCACAGCACAGACGATGAACGTGTCGAATCCAGATTCCATTCGCGATGAAGCGGTGCGCCATCTCCAGGCGCTCCTGCGCATCGACACAACCAACCCGCCCGGCAAGGAGCTGGCCGTGGCCGAGTATCTCGCCGGCGTCCTGCGCGCGGAAGGCTACCAGCCGATCGTGTTGGAGGCAGCCCCCGGCCGGGGCAACCTGCTCGCGCGCTGTCCGGGCGACGGCGCGGCCGCGCCGCTGTTGCTCTATGCGCATACCGATGTCGTCCCGGCGGAGCCGGCCAAATGGACTCACCCGCCTTTCGCCGGTGTGGTCACCGATGGCAACATCTGGGGGCGCGGCGCGCTCGACATGAAGGGCATGGTCGCGATGGAACTGATGACCATGCTGCTGCTCAAGCGCAATGGCGACGCGCTGCACCGCGACGTGATCTTCGCCGCAACCGCCGACGAGGAAATCGACAGCGATGTGGGCGCCGGGTGGCTGATCACGCAGCACCCCGACCTCGTCCGCGCCGAGTATGGTATCAGCGAGTTCGGCGGCTATTCGATGCACATCCAGGGACAGCGCTTTTACCCGGTGATGACGGCCGAAAAGGGCGTGTGCTGGATGAAGATTCGCGCACGGGGACGGCCGGGGCACGGCTCGGTGCCGCAAGCCGACAATGCCGTACTCGAGCTGGCTCGCGCGATCGAGCGTGTCGCCGGCCGCCCGCTGCCGCTGCACATCACGCCCACCGCCGCCGAGTTCATCCGGCGGATCGCGGCTACCCTCGACCTCTCGCAAGGACTCGGCCTGCGCGCGCTGCTCAACCCGCTCACGCACCCTCTCGTCGCCCGGCGTATACCCGGCGATGGGATCGGCGACGGCCTGCGCGCCAGCCTGCACAATACGATTTCGCCTACGCAGCTGACGGCCGGGCTGAAGGCCAACGTGATTCCCTCGGAGGCGGAAGCGACGCTCGATGGGCGACTCCTGCCCGGCTTCGATCAGGAGACCTTTCTGGCCGAAGTGCGACCGCGTTTGGGCCGCCAGATCGAAATCGAGATCGAGCATTACTCGCCGCCGCTCGAAGCGCCGGCCGATACGCCGCTGTTCCACGCGATCGAGACCAGCCTGCACAAGTATGACCCGGCGGGCATCGTCATTCCGTATATGCTCAGCGGCGCGACCGACGCCAAACTGTTCAGCCAGCTGGGGACGAAGTGTTACGGCTTCTCGCCGCTGAAGTTGAAACCCGACGAACCGTTCGATCGCCTGATCCACGCCCACGACGAGCGCGTGAGCATCGATGCGCTGAACTTCGGCGTGCACGCCCTGTACGAAACGGTGCGCAGTTTTTGCCAATAGTAGCCACCTGGCCGGAACGGATCGGAAGAGGAGCAACGACTACTATGGCTGGCAAAAAGTATCGTGTCGTGTGGATCGAAGATGATCCCGAACTGTTGCGGCTGGGCCGGCTGATTCTATCGCACAAAGGCTACGAGGTTGTCACCGTCAACGATAGCCGCGCGGGTTACGAGATCATTCTCCGCGAACAGCCCGATGCCATCCTGCTCGATTTGATGATGCCCGAGGTGGACGGCTGGGATGTCTACAATCAGATCAAAGCCACGCCGGAGCTCAGAAACACGCCGGTAATCGTCGTCACCGCTAAGGCACAGGCTGCCGATAAGGCGCTGGCGCTGCATTTGGCCAAAGTGGACGGCTATTTGACCAAACCGTACGAACAGAGCCAGCTGCTGGACCTGCTCAACGAAGTGTTGAAACGCAAGCAAGCGTTAGGGGGCTAAATCAGGCCCAGCCCAGGGCAATCGCATCTAAATTCTCGCACAGCGCAAATACAGACGGGATGGCTCACCGTCCGCGTCCCCGCGGACGGCCCGCGAGGACGCGGGCCGAGAGCAGTGGCCTATTTTCAGGGCCGATCGGCTATTGACATATTAGATGCGATTGCGCTAAGGCCCAGCCAGCCCTGGCTAGACACTTGCCCTCTTTTGGTGTAGACTTGTGGCGAGTTGGACCCCGGACTCAGACCTAAGGAGTGACACCGAGCATGGCCGAAGACAAAAAGAAAGTCGTGTGCATCGAAGATGAGCCTGAGATGATCGATCTGGTCAAACTCATCCTGGGTCGCAAAGGCTTCGATCTGACCGGCGCGATGGGCGGCCGCGAGGGCCTGGAGGCGATCCGGCGCGTGAAACCGGATTTGGTCTTGCTCGACTTGATGATGCCGGACATGGATGGTTGGGAAGTCTATCAGCAAATGAAGGCCGATGTCGAAATGCAGAAAATCCCCGTCATCGTCGTCACGGCCAAAGCGCAGAGCATCGACAAGGTGCTGGGCTTGCACATCGCCAAAGTGGACGACTACGTGACCAAGCCTTTCGGCCCACAGGAGCTCTTGCAGAGTGTCGAGAAAGTGCTGGGCCTGAAAGTGTGACCGGCGCAGCTACACCCGCTGACTCCCCTGGCGGCGCTGTCACGCGCGTGACAGCGCCGCTTCTGTTTTGAAGTGCGTTTGATGATCAGTCCTCCGAGGCTTACCCCGACAGTGCGCTCCGCCGTCAGCGCGGCTAGGACAAAATAGGGATTGTGACTCGCCCGCAGAGCGTGTATAGTCCTGACCAATTAGCTTCAGGGAGATGCAAGATGATCCGCGTATTGATCGCATGGCTTGTTCAACTGTTCACACCTGCGCGCCCGGTTCGAGTCCGCGTAACACGCGATCGGCGTCTGCGGCGCTGAACACCCGCAGTGGGATCGCCCGTTCAACCGATGCGACTCGAAGCGAGGTCGCATCGGTTTGTTATATCCGTGTGAGATTTAGGAAATTGCATGTTGCTGCCGCAGTTGTACTGCGGCAGATGAGGCGGCGGCAGTGCAACTGCCGCGCCAACTGCGTAAGTCCTATCCGTGTGAGATTTAGGAAATCGTGGGGGTTGATCGAAGCACGCTTCCAGTGTTATAGTGATCGCAGCCTTGGTCACGTGGAGGGAAAGCCGATGTTACATATCCTCTTCGACCACTTATTGGCCCGGCTGCAACACCAGCGCCTGCCCACCTGGGCGCGCCGGCCCGATCCGTTCCTGCCGCGCCTCCTGCGTCCTTCGTATCGTTGGTGGGTCCGCTGGTGAAAGCAGCATCGTGAAGAAGAGAAACCGGGCTTCTTAAAGAAGCCCGGTTTCTGTTTTCAAACCCGCTCATCCCTGCGCGCTTCGCGCGGCCCGCGAGGACGCGGGCAATGAGCGTTTGGGGGTGATTACTGTCCGGTTGGCTTCAAGGCATCCACTGCCGGCAAGAACAGCGCGCGGTACAGCGCATCACGCTCGTCGACGACGCTTTGCAGCAGGATCAAGTAGGTGATGCCCCCGCCGCCTTCCGCCAGCGCAATATCGAATACGGCAATCGAGGCCTCGGCGGTGTAAATCGACCATTCGAGTTCGTTGGCAGCGCGCGTCTCGATCTGCTCGAACGACACGTTCGTTCCGCCTTGCTCAAGTTGCGTCGTCAACAGGTTCAGGATACCTTCCGCCGGAAAAGGCCCGGCCTGGTGGACAATACCCGTCTGATCGGTCAGTGAGCCAGTCGGCGTGTATGAGCCGGGCGCGATCTTCTGCCAGCCCTCGGGGAACACGCCGCTGAAGCCCAGCTCCGCTTCGGTAAAAGGCGCCAGCTGCACCTGTATCTCTGCAACCGGCTCGGCAAAATCTACCTGCGCCATCTGGCCGGCAATGCACGCTGCATCCGGTTGAGTAGTCGGGTCTTCGAGAAAGGCCAGGACCAGGCTACGTGGACATTCTTCCGTCAAGCTGGAGCCATGCCCGGCGGTCGGGAATTCAAAGTAGAAGCTATTGCTCAACGTCTGGGCGGCTAACTGTGCCCAGCTGGGAGGGGTGATCGGGTCGAATCCGCCGCCTAATACCAGCGTCGGTATGTCACTCATTACCGGCTGGTCTTCGACCGGCGCAGCGGGCCGCGCTCCCCAATTCTGGCATAACCCAAAGATACCCTTGCTGGCAAGGATCTTATATTCGGGGTATTGCTCCGCCGCTTGCCCGACTTGATCCGGGCTGTTGAAAGGCGCCTCCTCCGTACACTGGACCGAATACTGCATCCCGGCGCTGATGTCTTCCAATTGGGTCAGGAACGCGCTCTGCAACGCGCCGGCCAGCGCATAGTTACCGTCGCGCACTTCGTAGATCAGGCGTGGCAACAGTGGGATGAGCGAAGTCCCATACAGCGACTGGAACACGATCGCGACCAGCCCGTCTCCATTCAACAGCAGGTCGGTTTGCTCCCCAGACGGTAACCGGATGGGGAAGGTCACGGGCTGCTGGTCGAGTTGAGCGGCGAGAGCGAAGAAGACTTCGCGCAAATCCGGGAAAGCGGCGTTACATTCGGCATCGGCGGCGCAGGCCTCGAACAACGTATCGAAGGCGCGTGCGCCGCTGGCCGGCGTCTCGCTGTACAGATCGACTTGCAACGGCAAGACCGAATCGATCACGACGCTGCGGATGCCATCGGGCGAATCGCGTAGCGCCGTCAGCGCCAGCCGGGTGCCGTACGATATGCCGTACAGGTTCCACCGTTCAATGCCCAACACCTGGCGCAGGTCTTCCAGATCGGCCGCGCTTTCGGCGCTGTTGTAAGCCGCCAGGTTCACGCCGGAACCGGCCAAGCGGTTACGGCACTCCAGCAACGCTTGATTGCCCGCTTGCTCGGCCTGTTCCGCGCTCAAGTTCTGGTCGAGCAGATCGAGTTGGGCCTCGCGGTACTCCGGGCAATCGAGCGCCGGTTGGGAATACCCTGTGCCGCGCTGGTCGAGCAGGATGACGTCGCGCGTCTCGAGCAGCGGGCCAAACAGTATGCTGAATTGGGAGACGAGCGTGCGCAGTGGGCTGCCGCCGGGGCCGCCTTCCAGGTAGATGATCGGGTCGGGCGCGGGGTCCGAACCGCTGCTGGTGAAGCGCGCGACTGCCAGTTGGATCGTCTTAGCGGAAGGCTGGCTGCGATCTTCGGGGACGACCAGGTAACCACATTCGGGAGTCTGACCCATCGGATCATCGAACCAGCACTCGGCGGATTCAAAACGCGGCACGTTGTTGGGGTTGAGCGTAGGGCCAGGCGTCGCCGTCGGTTGTATTACATCACAGGCCGCGAGCAGGATCGAAACGGTCAGGGCCAAGACGATCGAACGGCGTATCCTTTTCCTTGATAAATTACTCGGCACGGCGTAACTTCCTTTCGCATTGAGGCAAAGCAAAGTCGGGCGCGCATCAAACGATTGGCCCCGGACCGTAGCGGCCGGGGCCAGCATCGAATCGGCACAATGTAATATATCCGTGAACGGCGGGATCAGCAATCAAGCTTCTCGCCGCCGCAGCGACAACCACACCAGTCCACCGGCCACGCCGCAGCTGATCAGCAAGACCAACAGGTTCACCCAAATCCGATCGAGCGACTCGCCCGACAGCGCGCGGCTGATCCCTTCCAGCGTGTGCATCGGCGGGTAAAACTGAAGGATACTGGTAAACGGGTTATTCGGCACGGCGCCCAGGATGGCAGGCAACAGGAACGCCAGGAGCGGGAAACTCGACCAGGTGTTAAGCGACTGGGTATTGTTGATCATCCCGCCCAACCACAAGCCGATGAGTGTGGCGAACAACGCGCTCAACACACTGACCCCGATCAGCGCTCCCACGCTGACGACTTGCGTGCCCGCGTTCAGCGCAAACACCAGGCCCGCCGACAGCAGCGCATACACCATGCCGACCAGCGCCTTGCCCGCGATCAAGTCGAGGTACGACACCGGGGCCACCAACACCGCGTCCAGGGTTTTGCGCTCCTTCTCTTCGACGA
Organism: Anaerolineae bacterium; assembly: GCA_035292585.1. Taxonomy (GTDB): domain Bacteria; phylum Chloroflexota; class Anaerolineae; order Fen-1058; family Fen-1058; genus DASSFZ01. Next base: position 19,164 of record DATDPU010000116.1, read on the forward strand.
GGAGCGCCGGCACCATGTACATGCCGACCATCGCAATGCTCATGATCGACCACATGGTCAGCAGGTAAGTCTGCACCGATAGACTCTGCACGGCCGAGGCAGGCGCCGTCTCCGGGGAGGTCTGGGCCGAAGGCGGCGGGTTGATCGTCGATTCGACCAGATCGATCGGCAGCGGCTGTTTCGACTGGCTCCATGCCAGGTCGATCACCAGCCGCCGGGCGCCCGTTCGATTCGCCTGCTCGCCATTCGACAGCAACTTCAGCGGCGGCCGCTCGCCGGCTGCCAGCCGCGCATCGAAGTCAGGGGGCAGGACAATGCCGGCCAGCGCCTTCTTCTCGGTCACGGTGGGCGCCACTTCGGCCTCGGAGCCGACGACCCACAGGCTCCAGCCACCGCCGGCTCCAAGGGATTGGACGAACTGCGACCCGCCCGGATCGTAGACCACCAGCGCCGCGCCCGAAGGCGTGTCTTTGAAGATGAAACCGTACAGCAGCGAAAAGCCGATGGGGAGGAGGATGATCGCCAGCAGGCGAAAGTTCTTGATGGCGTCCACCAGGTCTTTGGCGGCGATCGCCGCGATGGCGTTGAGATGCATGCTGATCCTCCTAAAGTTCGCGCCCGGCCAGATGGCGAAAGACTTCTTCCAGCGTCGCCTCTTGCGAGTGAACCGACAGCACCCGGCCGGCCGCTGCCCATTCGCCCAGCCGCGCCGCTTCAGCCGGCTCGGTCAGCGACAGGACGTGCTCGGAGCGATCGTCCAGCAGCACGCGCGCCGCGCGGCAGCCGTAGCGCAGCTTCAGCTCGCGCGGCGTGTCGAGCGCGATGAGCAAGCCTTCGCTGATGAAGGCAACCCGGTGGCACAGCTGGTCGGCCTCTTCCATGTAGTGCGTGGTGAGAAACACCGTTGCGCCCTGGCGCGCCAGATCGGCCACCACCTGGCGGATGTCGTGGGCGGCCGTTGGGTCCAGCCCGCGCGTCGGCTCGTCGAGGAACAACACTTGCGGCTGGTGGAGCAAGGCCCGCGCGACGAGCAGCCGCTGTTTCATGCCGTTCGAGTATTTCTTGATCGGGTCTTTGGCGCGCGCTTTCAGCCCCACCAGGTCGAGCAGCTCGTCGGCGCGCCGGCCGGCGACGCCGTACAGCCGCGCGAAAAACAGCAGATTGTCGCGGCCGTTCATGCGTTCGTACAAATTCTGTTCCTCGAACACGACGCCGATGATCGACTTGATATGTTGTCGCTGGCGGACGATATCGAAGCCGCCGACGCAGCCCGATCCACCCGTCGGCGTGAGCTGACCGGTGAGCATCTTGATCGTCGTCGTCTTGCCCGCGCCGTTATGGCCCAGAAATCCGAAAACCTCGCCGGCGCCCACCTCAAACGAGATGCCCTTCACCGCTTCGAGGTGGTTATAGTTCTTACGCAAATCTTTGACTTCGATCGCTGCCGTCACCTGACACCTCCTGGAATCCGGCCTATCTTAATCGAGGTTTGTGCGCCGTTCCAGTGTCGATCCTCACTATTTACCGAGCGCTGCCGGCTGAGTTTTACGCATTCCGCATCACGCATTAGAATACGCCTATATCCTGCGCGAGGTGATCCGATGGAACTCAAGCTGATCGCAATCGATAAACCGGCCGACCTCAACTTCATCCTGGGGCAATCGCATTTCATCAAGACGGTGGAAGATTTGCACGAGGCGTTGGTTCAGGCCGTACCGGGGATCAAGTTCGGCGTGGCCTTCTGCGAGGCGAGCGGCCCGGCGCTCGTGCGCGCCTCGGGCACCGAGGCGGAACTCGTCGAATTGGCGAAGAAGAACGTGCTCGCGTTAAGCGCCGGGCATGCCTTCATCATCCTGCTCGGCTCAGGCTACTTCCCGATCAACATCCTGAACACGGTGAAGCTGGTCCCGGAGGTGTGCCGTATCTTTTGCGCCACGGCCAACCCCACTCAGGTGATCATCGCCGAGAGCGAGCAGGGACGCGGCATCCTGGGCGTGATCGATGGCGAGAAGCCGAAGGGCGTGGAAACCGAGGCCGATGTGGCGCACCGCAAAGAGTTCTTGAGGAAGATCGGGTACAAGCTATAGCCAATCTCCAATAGAGACCATGGCCCCCCGAGTGGAGCGGAGGGGTTAACGATTGGCATCGCTGGCCTGAACCGCCGCCCGCTCCGCGCGCGCCACGATTTCATCGTATAAGTCTGCGCCGGTGACACCCGAGACGGCGCTGCGCGCGGCCAACAACGTCTCGCGAAAATCGGGGCCGAGATCGACGCCGGTGGCCTGGCGGCAGAGCTGGATCGCGCGCGCGGCATTGGCGATGACGTAGCGCGGCTCGAAGCGATCGAGGTCGTCGAAGAACCAGCCGCAACTGGTGAACATGCGCTGGCGGTGCAGCTGCGCTTTCACCAGATGTCCGATGCGCTGCGCATAGCCGGTCTTCAAATCGCGCTGCGCGTGCTCGTCGACCAGCGTGCGCAGGTCGGTGAGGCCCAACACCACGTCGATCGAGTTATCGATCAGCTGCCAGGGTTGCTCGATGAGACGCCGCGTCTCGTGCAAATAAATCGCGTCCACCTCATCGGCCAGCAGATCGAGCGCGGACCGCAGCGCCGGTTTCCACACCGCAGCGCCGGTCGTGCAACTACACCCGGCGTCCCAGCGCGCCACGGTGTGCCAGCACGACCAGGCGGTGCGCTCGTTGATCTCAACCTCGATCGTCGGCGGATGCCGCCGCATATAATCGTTGAGGGCCTGCACGCGATACGGGGAGCGTTCGCCGTTCAGCAAACGGCCGAGGAAGTTGACGCCTTGCGGGAAGTGATGCCCAAACGTTTCACCATCGATCGCGATCAGCGTGAGGCGCTCCTGTCGCCCCGACAGCGCCTCAGCCGCCCACGCGCGGGCGTCATCCAAGTTCGGCAGGTTGAAGGCGATCGCGTCCGACAGGAGTCGATCGCGCACGAACACGGCGAAGTAGCCGCCGCGCGGCAAGCGCACCCGATACGGCCCGGAACCGGCGCGCAGATCGCCGCGCACCTGCTGATCGCTCAAGATCGTGAAGGATAGGCCTTCTGCCGACAGCACCTCCAGCGTGTTGAGATCGACGGCCATCTCCGGCAGCCACATCCCGCGCGGCTGGCGTCCAAAACGATGTCGAAACGAAGCGATCCCCCAGTGCACCTGTGTTTCTTTATCGCGCTGGCGCGCGAGCGGCAGGATGGTGTGATGCGCCGGCTGAGCGAGCGCGTTGCCCACGCCGATTGCTTCGCTGTGGCGGCGATCCGATTCCACGATGCGCTGATACACGTCCGGCGCGTGACGCGCCAGCCAGGCGATCAGCGTCGGGCCGACATTGTAGGACATGCGCTCAAAATAGCCGTGCTCGGCGATCGGGCGATACGACTCGGCCGTGATCTTCGCGTTGAAGTCGTGATAGGGCGCGGCCAACGGCTCGGCCGGCATCTCGCCGGTAAAGGGGTCTTCACGCGGGGGTTGGTAGAAATGGCCGTGGAGGGCTAAAGTTGGCATAGGCTCAGTCGCTGGACGGTATCAGCACGAACGTCATCGACAACTTCCACACCTCGCCCGGCTTGAGCTCGAGCGGCCAGTGCGCCATCAGCGTGGTGCCTTGATACACCCGCTCGAAGCCGGCTTCAGAATTGGAAACGGTTTCGATGGGGAACTGCCACCACGTCCCGGCCGCGCTCGCCCGCACGACGATCCGTCCGATATCCTCGTGAACGATGGCGGCTTCGGCCACATCGATGGTTTTATTGATCACGTTCAAGCGCTTGAGTGTGCCGCCCGGCCATACAATGTACGCGCCCTCGCTGCTGTTCCCGCCCGACATGCCCCAGTTCGTCTCAATGCCGAATCGGATCGACACCGGCTGATCGCCCGTATTCGTAACCGCGTAGTCCACCAACAGGCTGCTGTCACCCGACCGCAGCTTGATCTTTTTCTCGACTCGCAACGGCAAGCGCGCGCCGTCCTGATAAATGCCGCCGTCCCGTGCGAGCGCCAGCACCACCTCGCCGCGCGATTCCGAAGTCTGGACGGTGTAGGGTTGATTGACAAAGTCGCCCAGCTCCTCGAGCGTCGAGCGGTAGAAAGCATCGAGCGTGGCGGCCGGCGCGAAGATGTGATCGATCAGGCTGGCGCGGCGATACCAATCGTAAATCAGCTTCTGTTCCAGCCCTTCTTCCTTCGCCCGGATTTGCGTCTGCTGCGATCCGTCGAGCCGAACCGGCTGGCCGGCCACGTTGAGCGTACCGTTCGCCGCCGCTTCGACCAGGCTGGCGTGATAGGCTTCGGGCCGCCGCGATAACACATTGAGCAGGTTCACCATCGTCGCACGCCAGTCCCAGGCGATCACCGACCCGCCCTGCCCCGGCGAGACCATTAACTGCTGCGTCTCGCTGGAGAGCATCGCCTCGTCGAAACCGTCGCAATCGATATCCTGCAAAATGACTTCGGCCCAGGTCTCCTCGGCGTGCAGCGCGTGATCGGCGATTAGCTCCGCTTCGATAAGATTTTCCGCCGCCGCTTCGCGGATGTGGAACAAATACACGCCGCCGAATACCCCGTGCCAGAACGGGCAATCGCATTGGCTGGCCCACAGACGGTCCAGCGCCGCCGCCCGCAGCTCGGCGTCCGGTATCCGATGCACTTTGGCGCTGGCGAAGATGATCTTCTTATGCAGTGTGTTCACTTCAGGGTACTTGACCATGAACGAGCGCCAGGCGCCGCCTTTGACGTAGCGCAGAATATCGGTGCGGCCCGCTGCTTGCAGCTGCCGCTTGAGTTCGGCCAGCTCGCGCGCGCGCGACGCCGGCAGCGACCATTCCGTCATCTCCTCGTACGAGCTCGCCGGCAGGTAAGCTCGTCCGAGCGGCGACAAGGTGCGCGCGGCTTCGCCCAGCGTGAGCAGCGTCAACCAAGCGGCGTTGCGCTCCAGCGCGCTGAAGAACGACTCGACCCAACCCGGCTGCTTGCCATCGCCCCAACACAAGGTATGCGTGGCGGGCCATAGCCCGAACTTCTCGCCGTCGTCGCCCACGGCCACCAAGCGGGACGGCGCGCCGGGCGGCAGGGGCTGCCCCGCCAACTCGCGCAGCCAGTTCAGCACGTGTTCGATCGGCGACCACGGCATGGAGTTGCGCAAGAACTGTGAGGAGATGAAAAGCTTTTGCCGGTAACCTTGCTCTTCCGTCACATAATAGCCGTATAACTCCTCCGGCGTAAACCCGGCCGAGGTGAAGTGCGTGTCGTCAACCAGCGTGTATTCGAGACCGGCTTCGGCCAGGAAGCGGGGCAAGTGCAGCTCCCACACGCGCTCGACCAGCCACGCCCCGGAGGGTCGCACGCCAAAGTCTTGCTGCACGGCCGCGTTGAGTTTTAACAGCTGGCCGATCTTGTCGGCATCGGGCAGCGCGACGAGCACCGGTTCATAATACCCGCCGCCCAACGGCTCGACCTGTCCCCGCTCGACCAGCGCCCGCGCCCGGCGTAGCAGCTCGGGCCGGTGGGCCTGCAACCAGTCGCGCAGCGGGCCGGACCAGTGCAGCGTCGCCCGGACGCCGGGATGCCGTTCGAGCGCGGCGATCAGCGGCTCGTACGCGCGCAGATACGCTTCCTCGAAGACGAAGTCAAAGTTGCCGACAGGTTGATGATTGTGAAAGACAAGCGCTAAGTTCAGTGTGTTGGTCATAGGTTTACCGGTTCGGCACACGCCCCACGTTCGTGCCGCTGGCCACGATCGCGTCGGCGAAGTCTGCGCCCTGTGTTTCGCTGGCGATCACGCAATTGCGCCCGACCTTCACGCCCGGCTTAACCCAGGCGCTCTTGCCGACCAGCGTGACGCCGGAGATGAGATCGCCCATCGGGTTTGGGCTGTAATCGGCGCCGTGGCCTACGTGCGCGTTCTCGCCGACGACGGCCTGCTTGTCGATAATACTGCGATCGATGACGGCGCCGGCCCGAATCTCGACATCGGTCAAGATGATGGAGTTGCGCACGACTGCCCCGCGCGCGACACGCACGCCCGGCGACAGCACGCTGTACTCAACCGTTCCCTCGATCACGCAGCCATCGGTGATCAAGCTGTGCGACACCGTCGCGCCGGTGCGGATATTCACCGGGGGACGTTCCTCGGATAGGGTATGAATCACCCAGTTGCGATCGAGCAGGTTGAGCTGCGGCTCGTCGATCAACAGATCCATGTGCGCTTCCCAATAGGCCTGAATCGTTCCCACGTCCACCCAGTACCCGGAGAAGGGATAGGCGAAGATGCGATAACGCCCGATCATCTTGGGGATGATGTCTTTCCCGAAGTCGTGCTGGGAATTGGGATCGGCCGTGTCTTCCAGGAGCAACTTGCTGAGCACTTCGGTATTGAAGACGTAGATGCCCATCGAGGCCTGCGTGCCCTTGGGCTGCAGCGGCTTCTCTTGAAAGGAGACGACTTGATAGGCATTATCGGTCTCCAGAATCCCGAAGCGCGAGGTCTCCTCGATCGGCACCGTGAGCGCGGCGACGGTGAGATCGGCCTGATAAGAGGTATGGAAAGTCATCAGGTCGTCGTAGTTCATCTTGTAGATGTGATCGCCGGCCAGGATCACGACCAGATCGGGGTTGTTGCGCCGGATGAAGTTGAAGTTCTGCTGAATGGCGTCGGCCGTGCCGGCGTAGGGCTGCATCTCGCTAAAACCCTCGTAGGGTTGCAGCAGCCACACACCGCCGTGCAACCGATCCAGATCCCAGGGCGCGCCGGTGCGAATATGATCGTTGAGCGAATGCGGCCGATATTGGGTCAGGATGCCCACAGTGGTCACGCCCGAATTCGCGCAGTTGGACAACGGGAAATCGACAATCCGGTATTTTCCGGCAAACGGCACAGCCGGCTTGGCGCGTTTTTGGGTCAGGATGCTCAAGCGCTTGCCCCGCCCGCCGGCCAGGATCATCGCCAAAGCTCGCATAAAGTATCCTCGATGCTAGTGCTCCGCCACAGCGATTTTGATAGGCGTAGCGTAGGGCCTCGTGCCCGTCCACCGCCTACGACGACGCTGCGCAATAGCGCGTATGGGGTGTATCAGGAGTAGTAGCATAGGGCCTCGTGCCCGTCCACCGCCTACGACCCGCAAGGGGGCGCAAGCAGGGGGCTATGCTACGGCCCGTCAATTTCAGATGGACTGCCTACTAGTACCCCGACCACTTAATTATGCGGGGTTCGGACGGCAGTTGCACTGCCGTCCGCCGCAGTTCAACTGCGGCGGGAACTACGCAACTTCAAACTGTCGGAGTACTAGGCTGAGCGTGTGCAGTTGGAAGGGTGGCTAACCTCTGGAGATCAAATTATCGGTTGTGAAACTGAATCGCCCGGCGATACAACCGCTCGTACTGCCGCGCCGAGCGCGCCCACGAAAAATCCGTCGCCATTGCCCGCAGTTGAATCGCACGCCAGGCGCGCGCCGACCGATACGCCTTCAACGCGCGCCCGATCGCATCCAGCAACGCGCCGGGAGTGTAGGGGGTGAAGGTGAAGCCGGCGCCGGTCTCCCGATGACGGGTTACATCGATCACCGAATCGGCCAGGCCGCCGGTGGCCCGCACAACCGGGATCGAACCGTAGCGCATCGCGATCATCTGGCCCAACCCGCTCGGCTCGTAGCGGGAAGGCATCAGGAAGATGTCGCTGCCGCCGTAGATCAGGCGCGCCAGGTCTTCGTCGAAGCGCAACGCGAGCGCAACCTGCTTGGGACAGCGCTTAACCAGCGCCTGCATGGCCGCCTCGATCTGCGGATCGCCGGACCCCAACATCACCAGTTGCACGTCGCGCGCCAGCAATGCGTCGGCCGCTTGCAGCAGCAGATCGAACCCCTTTTGCTCGACCAGCCGCGTGACCATTCCGATCAGCGGCGCCACGCTGCGCGGCAAGTGCACGGCGCGCTGCAAGGCGTGTTTGTTCCGCACGCGGCGCTCGAGTGATTCCGCAGTGTAGCGGGCGGCCAGCGCAGCATCGGTGGCCGGGTTCCACGCTTCCAGATCGATGCCGTTGAGGATGCCGCTGACGCGTTCTTTCCGCTCGCGCAGCAGCGCATCCAAACCCGCGCCATACTTTGGCCGCATAATCTCACGAGCGTAACGCGCGCTGACGGCGTTGATGGCATCGGCGTGCCAAATCGCGCGCGCCATCCAGTTGATCGTACCCGGTTGCTCGCAGTCCAGGTGCGTGTGGCGCTCCGGCAGACCGGCAAAGGTCCAGATCGCGTCGCCGGTGATGCCTTGGTACGCCAGATTGTGGATGGTGAAAACCGAGGCGACGTTGGCAAAGCGCGCCTCGCGGCGGCCCAGCAGATCCAGCCAGACGGGTGCGAGCGCGGCGTGCCAGTCGTGGGCGTGGATGACGTCGGGCAACCAGTCGTCGAGCCGGAGATACTCGAGCGTCGCGCGGACGAAGAAGGCGAAGGCCATGACCTCGTCGGGCTGGCCGTAGACCATGTCCCGATTGAAGAAGCGCTCGTCCCATACAAAGTAAGTGGGCACGCCGGAGGCATTCGAGTATAACATTTCGGTGCGGCGCGCTTCGTTGCCGGCGTACGCGGTGAACGGCCGGCCGGTCCGTTTAAGGCCATAGCGCGCGCCATCGATCGGCTTGTAACGCGGCAAGGCTACCCGCACATCGTGACCCCGATCGCGCAGCGCGCGCGGCAGCGAACCGACCACATCGGCCAACCCACCGACTTTATAGAACGGCGCACACTCGACGGCGAGGAACAGGATTTTCATAGCCTTTACCGGCAAGAGCAGGTTGAGAGGATCGGGTCAGCGAGATAGTCTAGCACGATGACGGGGACTCGTCAAAGTCAAGTAGAGGCCCGGGCGCATTTCACATTGGGGGCGAATCTGGGATAATGCGGAACAGCCCATTCTGCGAGGAGATAGACCCATGAGACGCCCCCGCGCCGAACTGAAAGCCGACTTGACAAAGTTGGCGGATGACGTGATCGACGAACTGC
>DATDPU010000117.1:0-10479 GCA_035292585.1 Anaerolineae bacterium
AGTGAGCAGTGAGCAGTGAGCAGTGAGCAGTGAGCAGTGAGCAGTGAGCAGTGAGCAGTGAGCAGTGAGCAGTGAGCAGTGAGCAGTGAGCAGTGAGCAGTGAGCAGTGAGCAGTGAGCAGTGAGCAGTGAGCAGTATCCATCAACCGATCACTGATAACTGGTGACTGATAACTGGTGACTGACAACTGTTCACTGACAACTGTTCACTGTTCACTATCCTTTGAAAGAAACTCGCTCACTTGCTCCGCCGCGGCCTCACCCGATGCAATACAATCAGGGATGCCGACGCCGCGATAGGCGTTGCCGGCGAGGACCAGGCCGGGATGTGCGGCGAGACGCCGGTCGATCACAGTCAACCGATCGAGATGACCGAGCGTATATTGCGGCATCGCCTTCGGCCAGCGGAACACGCGCTGGAGCATCGGCGGCGCGGTGATGCCGAGCACCGTGCGCAATTCCTCGCGCACGAGATTCAGCAGATCATCATCCGATCCGTCCAGCGCCTCTTCTTGCCCGGCGCGACCGACGAAGGCCCGGATCAAGCCGTAGCCTTTCGGCGCTCGATGCGGAAACTTGGTCGAGGTCCAGGTGCAGGCCAGGATCGCCCGACCCTCGGCGCGCGGGACGAGGTAGCCGTAACCATCGAGCGGGCGCGGGATGTGCGCGAGCGGATAGGCAACTGAGACGGTTGCGGTTGAAACGTAAGGGATGGAGCGAAGTGTATCGGCGAGTTGAGAATCGAGATTGGAGATGAGGTCCGCCGCGACGAAGGCGGGTGTGGCGAGAATCACGGCATCGGCGACAATCGAATCCCCAGGCTCTAATAACACTCGAAAACGATCTCCAGCAGCAGCAACGCGCGCCGCCCGCGCACCCACGCGCAGCTCGACGCCAGTCAACTTCGCTTCCAACGCTTCGACGATTTCGACCAACCCAGTCGCCGGGGTGAGGAAAGCCGGCCACTGGCGGTGACCGTTGGCCGAAGGCGATTTTTGTTTGGCCGCCAACATGCCTCTGATCAGGCTGCCGTGGTCGAGCTCGGCCTGGCGCAGTTGCGGGAACGTCGCCCCCAGGCTCAACTCCGCACCGTCCCCGGCGTAGATGCCGCTCAACAACGGCTCGATCAAACGATCGTACAGCTCGCGGCCCAGCCGCCGCTGAACGAACGCGGCCAGCGTCTCGTCGCCGTTGCCCGATCGGGATGGGATGACGTAATCCAGCCCCATGCGCAATTTGCCGATCGGCGAAATCAAGCCGGTCTTCAGCATCGGCCCGAAGCGCGAGGGGATTAGGCCGGACAAACCTTCGGGCAATGGGTACAACTTTTGCCCGCGCATCACATACGTCCGATGGACCTTCTCATTCGTCCCGTGCAAACGATCTTCAAGACCGAGTTCGCGGCACAGGCCCAGGCCGCGCGGCTTGTACGAAAGAAACGAGTCCGGCCCACCCTCGATGACAAACCCAGCGACGCGCTCGGTGACGATCTTGCCGCCCAGGCGCTGCTCGCTCTCAACCAGTGTGATCGCCGCGTCAGGCGCAGTCTGCTGCAAGCGATACGCAGCGGCCAGCCCCGCGATCCCACCGCCTACAATCACTACTCGCTTCTTATCCATCCCTGTAGCTTCTTACCCCAAGCGGAGATTCTTCGCCTCCGCTGCGCTTCAGCTCAGAATGACGCCAGCGAAAACCCGAACTGAGAATTCATGGAGATTCGTGAAGATTCGTGGATCAGCATCACATCCAACCCGCTTCTCTGACTTTCTCGTGCACCAGCCCGGCTAACCCAGCGATCATAGCCGGCGCATCGTTTAACATCTCGATCCGTTCCCGCTGCATATTCAAATCTTCGGCCTGGCGTTTGAAGACGATGTCGACGTCGTACAAAATCTCGACGTGTTCGCACACGAACCCGATCGGCGCGATCAGCACGCGCCGTTTGCCTTCGGCCGCCAGGCGCGCGATGATCGCGCCGGCATCAGGCCCCAGCCACGGGTCGGGCGTGAGTGCAGCCGACTGATAGGCGAAGTCGTGTGGATGAGGCCCAAGCCGTTCCATCACCGCATTGACCGTCGCGCGCAGCTCAACCGGATACGGATCGTCCCAGTCCAGGATGCGCTGCGGCAGGCTATGAGCGGTAAAGATAATCGGCACGTTGGATCGAACCTCAGCCGGAAACTTTTGCAGCGCAGCCCGAACCCGATCGGTCAGCGCGTCGAGATAGCCGGGCAGAAGACCCCAGCGTTCGATGCGCGCGATCTCGATCGGCGCGCCGGCCTCTTCCACCTTCTTGTAGTACGCGCCGATGCTCATGCGTGAATAGTGCGGCGCCATCACCAACCCGACCGCGCGCTCGATCCCTTGAGCGGCCATTTCAGCCAGCGCAGCTTTGATGAATGGACGCCAATGACGCATGCCGACGAACGTCTTGAAGTTTTGCCCCTTGGCGTTGAGCGCTGCTTCGAGCGCGGCGGCCTGCGCCTGCGTACGCTCCAGAATCGGTGAGCGCCCGCCGATCGTTTGATAGCGCTCGCGCACCTCGTGGACGATCTCCGGCGCAGTTGGCCGGTAACCGCGCACGTCCAACAGGTACGGTTCGACCTCGTCCAGGTTATTCGGCCCGCCGTAGGCCATGACTAATACACCGATCCGATCCATCGACCCATCCCAATTGCTGATTTTGGATTTCTGATTTCTTCAATCATCAATCCGCAATCCGCAATCAACAATACCCATGTACCAGCTCGACGACTGCTTTCACGTTCTCCACCGGCGTCTCCGGCAAGATGCCGTGACCGAGGTTGAAGATATGACCCGGCCGGCCGCCCACCTGTTCCAGGATCGAGCGCACGCGCCGTTCAAGCTCTTGCCGTGGGGCGAACAACGCGACCGGATCGAGGTTACCCTGAACGGCGACATCCGGCCCCAGGCATTTCCAACCCCAATCGAGCGGCGTGCGCCAATCCAGGCCGATCACATCGCCGCCCGCTTCTCGCATCAAGGGTAGCAGCGTAGCCGTGCCCGCGCCGAAATGAATCACCGGAACGCCGGTTGCGCGCAATTGGCGCAGCACGAGTTGCGAATGCGGCAGCACGTACTCGCGGTAATCGCCGGGACTGAGCGCGCCCACCCAGCTATCGAAGAGCTGGATCGCCTGCGCGCCGGCCTCCACTTGCGCGCAGAGATAATCGGCGGCGACGCGCGCCAGCTTGCCGAGTAAGGCATGCCAGGTACGCGGGTCGTCGTACATGAGCTGCTTGGTTTTGAGGTAGTGGCGCGAAGAACCGCCCTCGATCAAGTAGCTGGCGAGTGTGAACGGCGCGCCTGCAAAACCGATCAGCGGCGTCCGGTCGTCGAGTTCGCGGCGCACCAGCCGCACGGCTTCCAGCACATGCCCAAGCGATTCGTGCGGCTCGATGGGACGGAGCGCGGCCACATCCGCCGCGCTGCGGATCGGGTTGTGGATGGCAGGGCCTTCGCCCGCCGCGAACTCCAGGTCGATGCCCATCGGGATGAGCGGCAGCAAAATATCGGCGAACAGGATCGCGGCATCGACGCCCAATGCGCGGACAGGCTGCAAGGTCACTTCGGCGGCGAGTTCGGACTGCGCGCACAGTTCCAGCAGTGAATGTTTGGCGCGGAGCGCCCGATACTCCGGCATGTAACGGCCCGCCTGGCGCATAAACCATACTGGCGTGCGATCGACCGGTTCACGCCGGCAGGCACGCAGGAAACGGCCTTCTGAATTCACGGCTCTCATCCCTTCAACACGCTATGAGCAGGTGATCCACGAAGAACACGAAGGAACACTAAAGTTTCCGTTTTCGTGTGTCTTCGTGTATTTCGTGTGTTTTCGTGTATCTTCGTGTGTCTTCGTGTGTCTTCGTGTGTCTTCGTGTGTCTTCGTGTGCCTTCGTGTGTCTTCGTGTGTCTTCGTGTGCCTTCGTGGATGGTGATTTGCATCACCGCCACAGCGCCAGCGTCTCTTCGGCGGGATGATAGATCGCCGTGTGCAACGGCGTATCGCGCTGCGTGTAGCGCCGAACCTCGGTGCCGCGTAGTTCGTTGACCAGGTCCGAGAAGCGCAGCAGATCATCGGTTTCGTACACCACGACGAATTCCTGATCCTGCACGCCGAACGAATACAACAGCAGTTGCGTGATATCTTCATACTGTTTGCCGATGCGAATGTGCTCGTTCATCATCCCCTGCCGCGCGTCGCGGCTCATCAAGTACCAATCGATCGTCTTGATGAACGGGTAAATGACGAGATACGCTTGGCGCGTCGCGGCGAACGGATCGATCTCTTGGGTTGAGCGCGTCTTGGTGTACTGCGACGGGCGCGTGTAACCCCAGAGTGTGTTTTCCAATTGCAAGTAAGCGCGATACGGATTGGTTGCGCAGGCAAAGCGCTCGAAGAATTCGGCGGTTGCGTTTTTGGCTTCGACCGGCACAGCGCTCCAGACCAACACATCCGATCCGCTTTCGGTCGGGAAGACCTGATACACGTCCACCTTATGCGCGGCTTTACGCAGCCCGGCCAGCCACTCGCGCCGGAATTCCGTGCGCGCCTCCGGCGCAAGCGTCCAATAAGCATCCTTAAAGGCCAAGAGCGCAAAATGGTTGAGTGTTCGAGGCGTTTCTTCCGGCATGAGTCGCCTTCTCCCGTTTCACGTTTTATGGTGCAGCATCACTTCAGCCATTGGGCCGCATCCTTCGCATGATAGGTGATGATGAGATCGGCGCCGGCGCGCTTGATGCCGGTGAGCAGCTCCAACACGACGCGCTCCTCGTCGAGCCAGCCGTTGGCCGCAGCCGCTTTCACCATCGCATACTCGCCGCTGACGTTGTAGGCCGCCAGCGGCAATTCGGGGAATTGGTCGCGCGTCTGGCGGATGATGTCGAGGTACGGCAGCGCCGGCTTGACCATCAGCATATCCGCGCCCTCGGCCACGTCGAGCGCCGTTTCGCGCAGCGCTTCGCGCGCGTTCGCCGGGTCCATCTGATGCGTCTTGCGGTCGCCGAACTTTGGCGCGCCCTGCGCCGCTTCGCGGAACGGGCCGTAGAAACCGGAAGCATACTTGGTCGCGTACGACAGGATCGGGATGTGCTCGAAGTCGTTGGCGTCGAGACCCGATCGGATCGCGCCGACCATCCCATCGATCATGCCGGAGGGCGCGACGATATCCGCCCCGGCTTCGGCGTGTGAGACGGCGACGCGCGCCAGCACCTCCAGCGTTTCGTCGTTGAGCACGTAGCCTTCGGGCAAGTGTGGGCGATCGACATTGAGGACGCCGCAGTGACCATGATCGGTATACTCGCACAGGCAGACATCGGTGATCACGAGCAGCTCCGGCACAGTCGACTTGATCGCGCGGATCGCCTGTTGCACGATGCCGTCCGGCGCGAAATTCTCCAGCCCGATCGGATCTTTCTCCGCCGGGATGCCGAACAAGATGACGGCGGGGATGCCGAGCTGCGCGATCGTATCCGCCTCGCGCGGCAATCGATCGATAGACCACTGATAGACGCCGGGCATCGAGTGGATCTCGTTCCGAACGTCTCTACCGTGAGTCACGAACACAGGGTAGATGAAATCACTCGGCGCCAGGCTGGTCTCGCGCACCAGCGCGCGCAGCTGCGGCGAGGCGCGCAGCCGGCGCGGGCGAACGGCCGAAAATGAAGAATGTGGAATGTGGAATGTAGAATCAGGAGTCGTTCGCTTCAGCGAGAGTTCGTGAATTTCCATAGTCACTCCTCGCGGATACGAATGGCGGATAACTTCGTGTGGCTTCGTGCGCCTGCGTGGATCACATTTATTTCGAACGATTAAAATGATCGACGAGCGCGGCAACCAGGCCGTCCATCGTATACTCGCTCGCCACGATATCCACCGTCAAGCCGAACTCGCGCGCGGTCTGCGCGGTGATCGGGCCGATGCAGGCGATGACGGCGTCTCCGATCGCGCGCCCGGCCAGCGCGACGAAGTTCCGCACGGTGGACGAGCTGGTGAAGGTGATCGCATCGACGCCGCGCCGCAGTTCGGCCAGCCCATGCGGATCGGGCGTGGCCGGCAGCGTGCGATAGGCGGCGATTTCATCGACACGCGCGCCACGCCGCGCCAGCTCAATTGCCAGCGCCTCGCGGGCGATATCGGCGCGCGGCAGGAGAACGCGCTGCCCGCGCACCTCGCCGATGCCCGCGACAATCGCCTCGGCCACGTACTCGTCGGGGATGAAGCGAGCCTGAACGCCGCGCTGCTCCAGCGCCGTGGCTGTCGCCGGGCCAATCGCCGCCGTGCGAATGCCGGCCAATACATTGCCGTCTTTCTCTGCGGACTGGAGACGTTCCCAAAAGGCGGCCACACCGTTGACGCTGGTGAAGATGATCCAGTGATAGTTGGCGAGTTGGCTGATAGCTTCATCTAGTGTGGAGGTATCTTCAAGCGGCGCGATCGTGATGGTGGGAAACATGATCGGTTCCGCGCCGAGCGCCGCGAGTTTTTGGCGCAAGTCGGCGGCCTGCGCACGCGGGCGAGTGACCAGGATGCGCTTGCCGGCAAGCGGCGGCGCCGAGGCCGTCATCGCAGCAACTCCTGTGCGCCCTGCGCCAACGCCCGTTGCGCGAGTTGCGCGCCCAGCGCGACCGGATCGGCACCTTCACCCGAAACGCGGATCACGCGCCGGCCATCAGGTGCGGCGGCGAGTCCGGTCATCTGGAGATTGGAATGGGCGTAGGCCGCAACGGGAGCGGAGCAACCACCCCCTAGCGCATTCAGGAAGGCCCGTTCGGCAGTGACGGCGGCGCGCGTAGCGGCATCGTCGATTGACATGAGCAATTCGCGCGTGGCCGAATCGTCGGCCCGGCACTGAACGGCCAATGCGCCCTGCCCCGGCGCGGGCAGCATCACGTCGAACGGCAGATACTGAGTGATATGCGCGTCGAGGCCGAGCCGCAGTACGCCGGCAGCGGCCAACACAATGGCGGCGTACTCACCGCGTAGTGCTTTGCGCACCCGCGTATCGACGTTGCCACGCAGCGGCAGCAAGACCAGATCAGATCGAGCCGCTAATAGTTGCGCGCCGCGCCGCAGGCTCGATGTGCCGATGCGCGCGCCATGCGGCAGTTGATCGAGCGGCGAGCCGTCGCGGGCGATCAGCACATCGCGTGCATCGGCGCGCGCGCTGATCGCGCCGAGGATCAGGTCGGGCGGCGAGTCGATCGGCAAATCTTTGAGCGAGTGGACGGCCAGATCGATCGCGCCCGAGCGCAGCGCTTGTTCCAGCTCTTCGGTGAACACCCCCTTGCCGCCGATTTCGGGCAGAGGGCGATCGAGCGTTTTATCGCCCGTCGTCGTGAAGGTCAGCGTGCGAAATTCGAGCGCGGGCCAGACCGTTCGCAATTGCCGAATCACATACTCGGTCTGCCAGCGGGCCAATTGCGAAGGCCGGGCGCCCAGCGTGAGCGATAGGTGAGGAGTGGTGCGTGACGCTTGATAGGTCATCGACATGCGTGCTCTCGAACGACGCTCACCGTTCCAAGCCAAACAGGTAGCGTACCGCTTCGGCGTAAGCGGCCGCGTGCCCGTTGCTGGCCTCCGCCCGCAGGCGCAGGGTGGGTTCATGCAGCAGCTGGTTGACCAGCGCGCGCGACAGGCGCTCGATGCGTTCGCGCGTTTGCGGATCGAGATCGGCCAGGTGGCTCAACGTCCGCTCGAGCTCGCGTTGGCGGATCGTCTCCGCCTGCTGGCGCAGATCGGCGATGACCGGCATCACCTCGATACCATGCAGCCACTCCGCGAAGGCGGCGACTTCCTGTGCAACAATGGCTTCGACGCGGGGGACTTCGCGCTGGCGCTCGGCGATCGCGCCGCCCAGCCGGGATTGCAAATCGTCGATGTCGAAGACGTAAGCGCCGGGGATGTCCCTGACCGAAGGATCGACGTCGCGCGGCACGGCAATGTCGATAAACACCAGCGGCCGATCGGCGCGCGTGCGCAGCGCGTCGTGCACCAGGCCGGGATCGATCACGGTGTGCGGCGCTCCCGTCGAAGCGATCACGATATCGGCCTGGCTCAGCGCCTGGGCCAGTTGATCGAAGCGATAGGCCTGGCCGTTCCAGTCTTGCGCCAGCTCCGCCGCCCGTTGATGCGAGCGGCTGACCACGGCGATGTGCGCGACGCCGCGTGCGCGCAGCGCTTCGACGGCCAGCTGCCCCATGGCGCCGGCGCCAATCACCAGGACGCGCCGACTGGCGAGCTGCCCGACGACGTGCTCGGCCAACCGAACTGCCACCGAGCTGACACTGGCCGGGTTGCGGCTGATGGCCGTTTCCGCCCGCGCGCGCTTGCCCGCGTGAATCGCCGTCCTGAACAGCGCCGACAAGACCGGCCCGGCCGCGCTCTGTCCGAGCGCCGCTTCGTAGGCTTCCGTCACCTGACCCAGGATTTGCGGCTCGCCGAGGATCATCGAATCGAGTCCGGCCGCCACCCGACACAAATGGCGCACGGCCGCAGTTCGAGTGCGCCGGTACACATAGCTTTCGAATTCGACCGTGGGTATGCCGCGCGTCTCGGCGAGAAAATCGATGAGGGCGCTGAAGCCCGCGTGATCGACATTCGCTGCCAGTTGCTGAATCGGCTGGACTCGGGCATAGAGCTCCAGCCGGTTGCAAGTTGAAAGAATCACCAGCTCGACGATCGGCTGAGAGCGTCCGGTGTGTCCGCGATCAAAGCGAGCCAACGCCGCCCTCAGCGCGCCGGGGGAAAACGCGAGGCGCTCCCGGAGTTCGACCGGGGTGGTGTGATGCGAAACGCCCAGGCACAGGATCGTCATGACACGCGGGGCTTCTCGTAGGCTTCGGCAATTGCCAGCTGCACGGTATTTAGCACGGTGTTGATGCGTCGGAGCAACTGCACGTTCGCCGTCGGGCGCAAGTGCGCGGTCTCAGGCAAATGGATGGCGGCCTCCACCATCGAGTCGCGAAAGAACATGGCGGCTTCCAACGCCGAGGTGAGAGAGAGCCCGAGCTTGAGCGCATCCTCGGCATGCTCGTGTCCGATGCTGCGCGCCTCGGCAAGCAGCGCTTCGCCGCCCTCGGTCAAAGAAACATATTGCAGGATGACGCCCATCAAGCGGCGTCCCAGCAGGCGTTTGTGTTCACGCTCCTCGGCGTCGAAGGCTTGCAACCAGCCTGTGTTTGGGGAAGTCTGAAGCTCTTGACGGGTCCGGTCGATCGCCTGGTCAGCCCACATCTGTTCAAGACCCGACAGCACACGCAGCCCATGCCGCTTCGACTCAAATCGCTCGAGGTCGGCAACGGCGAAGCGGCGGTGGCCACCCGGCGTCAGCATAACAGGGATATCGCCGGAATCTGCCCAACGCCGCAGAGTCGTCGGGTGAACACCGAGTCGCTGCGCCGCCGTGTTGAGGTTCAACCAGTCACGTGGGCGTTTGGCTTCATCTGACATGTTTTGCCTCTGATTCGGAAAGTGCACACAAAGGAGCAAAACTATGTATTTCTATATAATTATATGAGATATTATCACTCGCTCCTGAGGAAGTCAAGCAGGGTAATCGGGGTATTCAACGGGGACAGGACTTACGCAGTTGGCGCGGCAGTTGCACTGCCGCCGCCTCATCTGCCGCAGTTCAACTGCGGCAGCAACATGCAGCTGCGCAAGTCCTGGGAGATTCTTGTCGCGCCAGAATGGGCGAAGGAGGAGATAGGGCCTCAGTTGAAACTGATGCGCTGGCTGGCGCTTTGCACACGTGCGAGGGTATGTCTGTAGCCGGCGAACAGCTGCCGAGCGTGTTCCAGCACGAGGCCAAGACCCTCGACGGCGTCGGGCACGGGATTGATGATGCACCGAAATTGGAAAGTGTACAACTCAGCGGCCAGGCTATCGAGCAGCGCGAGCAAACTATCCCTGATTTGTTCGCGTTGCAGTTCCGACAACGACTCTAGCGGAAACAGATGGTGATCGGCGTTCGTTAGCAGTCCCTGGCACGCATGCAAGGTTTCCCGCACCCGAGTGAATGCCGCCACATAGCAGTGATAGCGAAACGGGTATGGTCTGGTAGACAAGACCTGTCGCCAGTGTTCGCGCCGGGCGCGGCTGCGAGCGCGGAGCGCACGACTATCGGCTCTTAAGGATTTGCTCTGAAGGCGCAACAACTCGTTGCGGGCCAGAGCTTGCTGGGCGAACCGCCATACGACACGGACATCCAATTCACGCTTGTTGGGCATCATGCGGCTGGGTTGGGATGTAGACCGGTCAGGAATGCAGGGTTAAGTGTATCCTGGTTTGCCCTCAATGCAAAGGGCTGACGATTCTCCGGGCGCATTTCACATTGGGGGCGAATCTGGGATAATGCGGAACAGCCCATTCTGCGAGGAGATAGACCCATGAGACGCCCCCGCGCCGAACTGAAAGCCGACTTGACAAAGTTGGCGGATGACGTGATCGACGAACTGC